>JAFWVJ010000012.1 GCA_017518295.1 Clostridia bacterium | reverse complement strand
TGTAGGAAGTGCATTAGGACACAACTGGCAAACAGCAACAACATCAGTAAATAATGGAATAAAATCTGAAGCAACATGTACAGCAGCAGCAGTATATTATAAGAAGTGTTCAAGATGTACAACAAAAGATACAAATCAATATAATAACGTAGGAAGTGCTTTAGGACATGACTTTACATCTAAGACAACAACAAGTACATACTTAAAGAGCAATGCAACATGTACAGCAGCAGCATTATATTACTTTAAGTGTTCAAGATGTAATGAAAAAGGAACATCAACATATTCAAGTGGAAATGCATTAGGACATACAGGAGGAACAGCAACATGTACAGCAAAACCAGTATGTACAAGATGTAACACAGCATATGGAAGTGCATTAGGACATGCACCAAAATCATCATATGAAACAGATGCAAGTCAACACTGGATTATATGTTCAAGATGTAGCACAATAACTACAGCAAAAGCAAATCATACAGGTGGATCTCCTACAATTGCACATGATGTTGGTGGATTCCAACACCATGTTTACACATATTGTACGGTATGTAGTAGACAAATAGGAACTTCACTAAATAATTGTGGATCATTTACATACAGCAAATACACTGCTGATAAACATAAGAAACAATGTGGCTTATGCGGTTACTTTGAATATGTAGAACACACATGGGGTGGCTGGACAACTGATACTAATGCAACATGTACTGCAGCAGGATCAAGACATCGTGATTGTACTCTTTGTGGACAAAGACAAACTGAATCTATTGCTGCGTTAGGACATACGACACCAACAGCTTATACAACGGATGCATCTAACCACTGGAAAGTATGCGGAAGAGGATGTGGAACAACAGTAGTAGCAAAAGCAGCTCACTCATGGAATAGTGGCTCAGTTACAACAGCAGCAACATGTACAGCAGCAGGAACTAGAACATATACTTGTACTGTATGTAGTAGGACAAAGACAGAAGCTATAGCAGCATTAGGACATACAGGAGGCACAGCAACATGTACAGCAAAACCAGTATGTACAAGATGTAATACAGCATATGGAAGCGCTTTAGGACATACAACTCCAACAGCTTACACAACGGATGGAACAAATCACTGGAAAGTATGTGGAAGAGGATGTGGAACAATAGTAGTAGCAAAAGCAGCTCACTCAGGAGGAACAGCAACATGTACAGCAGCTAAGACATGTACAACTTGTGGAGTATCATACGGAAGTGCTTTAGGACATGACTATTCATCAAAGACAACAACAAGTACATACTTGAAGAGCAATGCAACATGTACAGCAGCAGCAGTATATTACTATAAATGTTCAAGATGTACAGCAAAAGGAACAACAACATATTCAAGTGGAAGTGCATTAGGACATACAGGAGGAACAGCAACATGTACAGCAAAACCAGTATGTACAAGATGTAATACAGCATATGGAAGTGCTTTAGGACATACAACACCGTCATCATATTCAAAGAGTGCTACACAACACTGGAAAGTATGTGGAAGAGGATGTGGAACAATAGTAGTAGCAAAAGCAAACCATAGTAATGTAACTCATCAGACGGTAGCTCCAACATGTACAACAAATGGTACACTTTCTGTAGATTGTAGTGTATGTGGATATCACGGCACACAAACAATTGCAAAATTAGGTCATAGCTGGACAACAGTATCTGTTGGATCGGGTGGAGCAACTAAGAAAGTATGTTCAAGATGTGGTGCTTCAGGCTAATAAATATATAATAATTACGGCGACAATTGTCGCCGTTTTTTTTATGTGATTTATAAAGTTAGTGCCTTGAAATGTTGAAAAATTATGTAAAATGTGATAACATTTTCGTTAGATTTAAAGCAGTATTTTTACTACATTTAAGGAGAAAAGAATGCCAAATTATGAATATTTAAAAGAAATAGAAGAATATGGTAGAAAAAATAAAATTCCTATTTTGCTAGACGAAAGCTTAGAATATATTGAAATTATTTTAAAAGAAAAAAAGCCAAAAAGAATTCTAGAGATAGGGACTGCAATTGGTTTTTCTGCACTTTGCTTTTCAAAATATTTGGCTGAAGGTGGAAGAATAGACACTATAGAAATTGAGAGCTTAAGAGTTGAACAAGCAGAAGCAAATATAGAAAAGGTTGGAGTGCAAGATAAAATAAGAGTGATGGAAGGAGATGCTTTAGATATTCTTCCATACTTAAATGAAAAATATGATATAGTTTTTATTGATGCTGCTAAAGGAAAATATAACGAATTTTTTGAACATGCAATTAGACTTACAAAATCAGGTAGTATAATTATTGCAGATAATGTGCTTTATAAAGGATATGTATTGAGTGACTATAATAAGCATAAACAAAGAACAGCAGTTAATAAGCTAAGAAGTTTTATAGATATGGTACTAAATCATCCAGATTTAGATGCAAGATTAGTAGAAATTGGCGATGGATTAATTGTAGCAGAAGTAAAATAAGTAGTGGCGACCAATGGTCGCCGGTACAAATAGAAATTGGGAGGAACAAAAATGAAAAAACCAGAGCTTTTGGCTCCAGCAGGTACATATGAAAAAGCAAAAATAGCATTTATGTATGGTGCGGATGCAGTATATTGTGGTACATCAAACCACTCACTTCGTACTCGTACAGCTATGGATTTTACAGATTTAAAAAAGACTGTTGAACTTGCACATAGTTTAGGAAAAAGAGTTCATGTTGCTTTAAACATATATGCTAGAGATGATGAATATGAAGGTGTAATTGAAGAAGTTAAAGAATTAGCACAAATTGGTATAGATGGATTTATAGTTGCAGATCCTGGCATAGTAGATATAGTTAAAGAATATGCTCCAAACATAGACCTTCATATAAGTACTCAAGCAAATACAGTAAGTGCTCATACTTGCAAGTTTTGGGCTAAACAAGGTGCCAAAAGAATTATACTTGCAAGAGAATTAAGTAAGGATGAAATTAAATATATAGTAGACAACAAACCTGAAGGAATGGAAATAGAAATGTTTGCTCATGGAGCAATTTGCTATAGCTATTCTGGTAGATGCTATATGAGTGATTACATGGCTGGAAGAAGTGCAAATCATGGAGACTGTGCACAACCATGTAGATGGAGTTATAACTTATATGCAGAAGAGAAAAATAACCCAGGACAATATATGCCTGTTGAATTTGACCAAAAAGGAATCTATATATTTAGTTCTAAAGATATGTGCTTAATGCCAGAAATTCCAACTATATTTGATATAGGCGTAGATAGCTTAAAGATAGAAGGAAGATTAAAAACAGAATACTATGTTGCGACAGTTGTAAATGCATATAGAAAAGCTATAGATGATTATGCCGAAAATCCAGAAAACTGGAATGCAGATAAATATATGAAAGAAATTGAAAAAGCAAAAACAAGAGCACTAACTGAATTTTACTTTAAAGAAAAATACAATCCAGATACACAAGATTTAGAGGGAAAACAAATTAATCCAAATTATGAATTTGCTGGAATAGTAATTGAAGGAAATGAAGAAGATAACAACAAATTAATAACTATTGAAATAAGAAATAAACTTTCAATAGGAGATAAATTAGAAGTAATGATTCCTGGAGTTTTTGAACCAAGAGAATATGTAATAGATCAGCTGTATGATGTTGAAACTAATGAACCAATCGATACTATAAATCCAGGTGTAAAAGATCAAAAAGTTAAGCTAAAAATTCCATTTGAAGTTAAGGAAAGCTATATATTAAGAAGAATTAAATAGTTTACACTTAATTTGAAATCTATTATTGTTACAAATATCTTAAAATATTGATACAAGGCTATGTTTAGCCTTGTTTTTTATTGCTAATTTTGGTAAAATAGATATAGGATTATGTTAACAAAATGAATTAAGCTGATAAAAAGGAGGTGGGCGTATGAAAAGAATCGATAGTAAATATTTGAATATGAAAGAAATTCAAAATATTTTAGATGTCTCTACAGCTGAAATAGATGCTTTGAGTTCATACAAAGGTGCTATTTCATATCGAAATTTAAATCAAATGCTTGGCATTTTTAGCCCATCTTACGATCGTTTATCAGATAAAAATAGAACACTTAGAGAACAGTCTAAAGTTCCATCTTCTATCCCAAAAGATTTATATTATTTAGGAGAATCAGAAGAAGCGATTAAAAGTGAAATCAGAAAAATTATTGATATGGCTACTAAACTATATAGTTCTATGTATAAAGATACTATTGCAAGATATAGTACTTATGGTCAATATGCAAGTCAAAGATTAGGAAGAGGCTCTTCACATAGTTTATTATCTTCTAATACTTCTGGTTTTATTTCAACATCAAGTTTAGATAGATCAGGACGTGTTAATTCTTATCAAGAATCTATGGATTGGGCAACTTCTAACAATCTTCATGCAAGTAATCATGTACTTTCAAAAATAAATGTTTCATCAGATGTTCCATTAATTTATGTTGGAAACTATGTTGATGGTGACTATCATGAAAGAGAAGTGTTGATTTCTCCTTTTGTACAAATAGAAAAAGATGAACTTTCGGGAAGATTTAGCAATGGCGAGATAATGGCAAATGGAAAGAGAATTCGTGAAGAATATGTTCAGATTAAAAATAAACCACTTAGTAAAATGACAATAGAAGAACAAAAATCATTAGAAGATGCTCTTTTTTCAACAGCAAAAGATTTTGACCAAAATATGGTTTCCTCGATAATAATACAAAAGGAAATAGAATCATTATATGATAAACTAGAACGAGATAAAAAATTGTTTTTAAGTTCTCAAGATGGCGAAATGGAGGCTATTAAACAAGCTAGACTATCTGGTAGACAAGATCTTGTAGAAAAATATCAAAAATCTATGCGTGATAATAGGGCAGCATACGAAGAAAATCAAAAACGCTATCAAGAACAAATAGATTCGTTAACACAACAAATGAAGTCATCAAAAGATATGACTATTAAATGGCAAGAAGATTTAAGAAAATTAGTTGAAGCTAAATGCGCAGATATTGAAGCTAATATAGATAAACAAATAGATGTTGTCCTTGACCCTATAATTAATAAAGAAGAATATGAAAGAAAAGCAAAAGAAGAAAGAAAAAGAATAGAGCAAGAAATAAGCAAAACAAAATTAGAAACTGGAACTCAAAATGCAATTGTATTATCTGATGCTATTGATAAGTCAATAGATAAAGTGTGTCAAAGTAAAGAGTATAATGCACTTATGAGACATAGAGATAGGTATAAAAGAGCTGGTATACAAATGACAACACAAATTGATGCTCTTAGTTTTGCAATAGATGGAATAGGTAATCTAAGCCCAATAGATTTTTTAAGCGAAGATTGTGAACAAATGATGAAACAAAAAAATCAAAGAGGCATATCTTTTAGCGATTCATTAGCAAATCTAAGCGAAGCTGTTAAGAATAATGCTAATAGCATAGCTGTACAAACAGACAATGAATTTAAGTGTGCAATGATGTCTAGAGTATTGTCAGTAAGAGGAGTTCAAGAATATAGATTACTTGAAGGTAATCAAAGACAAATTGAAAATCAAAAAATTGGCATGTTTGGAAGAAGTAAAAAAGAACAAGAAAAGCAACATTCTCTCGAGATGATTAGTGCTAAGAAAAATGAAGTAAATGCATTTATTAGTAATATACAAAAATATGGTTTAGATACAACAAAAGAATATAGTGCTAGAGACATTATGGCAGAGATAATAACTGCAGAAAAAGGTCCACTAACAGAACAAGAAAGAAAGAACTTACAAGAAGTAAGATATCTTTTGAATGCAGTATTTGATATCAATCAACCTGGAATAGATAAGAGAGTAGCAGAAAATGACATACTTTATGGAAATCCAAATAGAGCTACAGAATTTCTTAAAAAATTTGATATAGAAAAAGGATACGTAAATAGAAGAATGACTCCAACACCAGTACATCCTCTTGTTAAATTTGCAAAAGATATGCAAATTACTATTTCAAATGTTAAAAATAGATCTGATAGAGAACATGTAGAGTTATTAAGAAAATCTAGAGAATCAAATTTACCATTTAAACCTATGGATGAAATGGAACATTAAATATGATAAGAATAAATGTCGATTCAAAATTAAGTGGCAAAAAAATAATAACGATAATTCAAAATAAGTACCCAAAGTGTGCTTTGGGTACTATTCATCGTGCGCTTAGAAATAAAGATATCAAAGTAAATGGTACTAGAGAAAAAGACAATGTTGAAGTTTATGATGGTGATGAATTAGAAATCTATATAACTGATGAATTATTAAATGGATTAAATAGTAAAACATCGACACATAAAATAGTAAAAAAGAATATTGCTTATGAAGATGATAATATACTTATATATAACAAGCCACAAGAATTAGAAGTACAAGGTAAAAAAGATGAACCTGGGCTTGAAGAATTATTATATGATTATTTAAAAGAAAAAACGCCAAACGAAAAAGTATTTTTAAAAGCTTGTCATAGGTTAGATAGAAATACAAAAGGTTTGGTTATATTTGCAAAAAACAAAAATGCAGAAGAAACAATGCTTAGCATGATAAAAGATCGTATAGTTAAGAAATATTATAAAGCACAAGTTTATGGGATTCCCAAAAATAAAGCTATGACTTTAAAAGCTTATCTTTTTAAAGATAGCAAAAGAAGCATGGTAGTTGTTTCGGATAGCCCTAAAAGAGGATATCAAGAAATAATTACTAAATATAGAGTGATAGAAGCGGATAAGCAAAATAAAACTGCAATTATAGAAGTTGAACTAATTACTGGAAGAACCCATCAAATAAGAGCTCACATGGCTCACTATGGATATCCAATAATTGGTGATGGAAAATACGGAATTAATCAAGTAAATAAAGCATTCAAGAAAAAGTATCAGGAATTAGAAGCATATAAAATAGTTTTTGAAGATGCTTATGATGAATTAGAATATTTAAAAAATAAAAAGATAGAAATATAAATTATATAGAGCACGAAAGAAAAAGGAGGAACTACAAAATGAAAATAGCATGCCCAAGATGTGGTGCTGATGTTACCTTTGATCCTGCTACAGGAAAATGTTTTTGTGAATATTGTGGAAGTTTATCAGACATTAAAGAATTTGAACTTAATCAATATGAAGATGCAAAACAAAAAGCTAATTCACATGTAGGAATGCAAGCTGAGGCTCAAGAACAAACAAAACCAGGTGATGGTACTTACGAAAGTGCTGAGCAGCAAGATATGATGGATAACTATGATGAATTTCATTGTTCTAGTTGTGGTGCTAAATTAATTACAGATAAACTTACTACTATAACTAGATGCGTATTTTGTGGTAGCCAACAAATGATTAAGCAAAGAATGACTGGCAGATTTGAACCAAAAGAAATAATTCCATTTAAGATAAGTAAAGCGGACTTTATTAGTAGATATACTTCATTTGTAAATAAGAAATTTTTTGCACCTGAAGAATTTAGAAAAAATCCTGCCATTACAGAGACAAGAGGACTATATGTTCCTTTTCATTTTTTTGAATGTGGAGTAACTAGTTATGGTAGAGGATTAGGACAGTACCATTCTAATAAAACAACATATTCAAAATGGTTTGAATATAAAGTAGATGATGAAGTACTAATTCCTATTGATGGTAGTACACGTTTGGATGATAGCATAATGGCATCGCTTGAACCATATAGTTTCAATGAATTAACAAAATTTAATCCGGCATATATTACAGGTTTCCAATCTGAATGTTCAGATGAAACGGATGAAAGTCTAAAAAATAAAGCAGAAAATAGAGCACTTTCACACTCGATTACAACTATTGATAAAATGCTTGGACAATACAGACATGTGGCTGGATATTTAGCATCTGATGTTAAAGATATGCAAAAAGATTCAAAATATGTTTTACTTCCAGTATGGTTTTTAAATACTAATTTTAAAAATAAAAAATATTCATATGCAATTAATGGACAAAATGGAAAAGTTGTAGGAGAAATTCCTCTTAGTAAGCCAAAATTTTATCCGTTTATGACAGTATTGGTATTATTAGCATTAGTTTTAACATTGTTTATAATAGGTCCTTTTGGAGGAAGTAGTAGAAGAAGCAGTAGTAGTAATGATGGAAAAGGCAAGATTATAGGCTGCATTTGGATTTTTGGTGTAGCGACCCCATATATTTCTATTAAAAAGAAATATAAAAATATTTCACACGTATTAGAAAAGCCAATTCCATTTAGAAATAGAAAAGTAGTTAAAAATGTTGAATATAAACGTAAAAAAGAATATGAAGCTGATTTTCCAAAAGATACGCTTAAGGATTTAAGATATCAAAAGTATGAAGAAGGAAAATATGTAAAAGATATAGATATTAATCAATTAGAAAAAGAAATAGCATCAATAGATAAGAATAAAATTTCGGTAAACAACCAAAACTTATAGATAAGTCATTTTTATGCAAAAAAATTGATAATTATTGTATACACAGTGAAAAAATGGTATTATATTACATGAAATCGTTTATAAGAGAGCGTATTCTCTTTAAAAAATTAATCATTTTGAAAGGATGAGAAAAAATGGGTTTAATTAAAGCTGCTGCTTCAGCTATTGGAAGTACTTTCGGCGACCAATTCTTAACGGTCCTAAAATGTGACGACATGGGAAATGACATATTAATGCGTAAAATTACAGATAGTAATGGCGCTTTAGCAAAAGGTTCTAGAATCATTGTAGCTCCTGGACAAGTTGCTGTTATTTATGACAGTGGTAAAATCTTAGATGCTACTGCAGAACCTGGTACATATCAATTTGATCAATCATCAACTCCATCTTTCTTCGCTGGCCAATTTGGTGCAGTATTTAAAGAAATGTGGGAAAGATTTAAATTTGGAGGAGCAGTTGCAAAAGAACAAGCTGTATTCTTCTTCAATGTAAAAGAAATAATTGGAAATAAGTTTGGTACTCCAAACCCTATTCCTTACAGAGATTGGGGACATGCTCTTTTAAATGCTAGAACAGGTGGATTTACACCAATGATGATAGATGTTAAGTGCTTTGGTACATACACATTTAGAATCAATAATCCAGCAACATTCATGATGGAAATTGGTGGAAATGCAGAAGTATATAAGAAAGAACAATTAGTAGAACAAATGAGAAGTGAAGTTGTAGGAGCATTCCAAAACGTGCTTAACTCACTTTCTGAACCAGAACATAAAATTGAAGCACTTTCTTTGCCAAATAAAACAGATGAAATTAAACAAATCATGTCAGAAGGTAATTTTGATGGCTCTATTCAAAATAGAGGTATTGGCTTAGTTTCTTTCGTAGTTGAAAGTGTAACATTAACAGAAGAATCTAAAGAACAAATCAGAAAATACGAACTTGCTGGAGATCAATATCAACAACAAGGTACACTTACTCAAGCTTATGCAAATGCTATTCAAGATGCTGCTGCTAATCCAAATGGAGCAATGAATGGATTTGTAGGAATGGGTATGATGAATATGCAATCAGGTAATGTATTTGGAGCTACAACAGCTGCTGTTGCAAATAATGTAAATTATCAACAACCAAATCAAGCTGCTGCACAAGCTGCAACTCAACCTGTACAACCACAAGCTCCAGTTGCTGCTGCACCAGCTCCTGAAGGAAGCTGGACATGTCCAGAATGTGGAGCAACAAATACTGGTAAATTCTGCCAAGGTTGTGGAAAATCTAAAGAAGAGCTTTTAGCACCAAAGACAATTAAATGTCCAAAATGCGGAGCTGAATGCCCTCCAAATGCTAAATTCTGTGGAGAATGCGGACAAAAACTTGGAGAATAAAACGTAGCGGCGATTATTAATCGCCAATGTAGCGGCGAGCATTGCTCGCCAAAAGAATAAAAAAATAAAAGACGGATTTTATTCCGTCTTTTTTTGTGTTACAATTAAATTTAGTATGGCGACCGATGGTCGCCGGTACAAATTGAGAGGAAAAACAAATGAGAACTTTGATTTTTAAGATGGAAAGACCAGATTTAGTAAAAGAAGGCCAAGTGGTTGAAGTTGTTGAATTTCCACTTCCAACTAGTTGGTATTATTTAATAGAACCAGCAGTAGCAATGTCTGCAAATATTCCTTTAACCAAGAGACTTAAAACTAATAAAGGAACAATAACGAAGATAGAAGAAAGCAGCGATGTAGGTTGGTATTTGACAGTTGAATTTGATGAAGATGAGTAATTTTTCGTATTTGTTAAGTTTACGTTACAATGCCAAAAAATGTGCATTTTTAGTGTAAAATAATATAGAGAAATTTTACGCGAAAGAATGTGAGATTATGTCAAGAATAATGAGTGCGCAAGATCAAGAAGAATACTTTTCAAATAACAGCGATAGAAAATCTTCTATTGAACTTGTTAGAAATCCATTTATTGCTTTATATCTTCATAAGATTCAACACAATGGAAATACAAATTATAAAAATTTAAGTTTCGATATAAAAGCAGATGAATTAATACCTGTTAATCAAGACGTTTTATATAATGATAAAGTAAGTGTTGCTAATCACTATTATTCTTATTCGGAAAAAGTGAGAGAATCAAGTAGCATAAGGTATGTAAAATCTAGTTCTGAAATTGTGCCAGATGAATATAAAAAGAACTTAGTTGAATATGGCGCAGATGAAGATGAATTTTTAATTCCTTTTGACTACATATTAGTTACAAGAAGTGATAAGTCTCAGTTTATGATAGTTGAAGACTTTTCAAACACTAATATTCCAAGAGATATTCATAAATATTCTATAATAAGATATGCTGGAGAAAAAATGCCATTTAAAGTAGATAGCATATATAGTGATGGAATAGATTTATCTAGAATACTTACGAATGATAATAAATATATTGATGTATTCGCAAATCAATTTTTATCTGAATATAGATTAAATGAATCATTACTTTCTACATATGGAGCACTAGATGAGCAAGACTCAGATGAAACAGATCATGGTGGTGGATATGTGGGATTTATAGATTCAAACACTTTACAAATTGGTGGTTCTATGGAAAAGAACGAACTCCTTTTATTTGAGAGAATTGTTAATGGAAGGAGAATTGCTGTATGAGTGAAATAGATGTAGATTCAGTTATATCTGAAAAAGAAGAAAAAAAGATTCAAAATACAGCTATGGTTGTATACAACAATTCTTTAATAAATAGAATTTTTGGACTTTTAAATGGAGTTAAAAATTTAACTAAAAAAGCAAGTGAAGAATTAAGAAAACTATTTGGCGAAGCCAAAAAAGAAATGTATACACAAGGTACACACTGGACAGAATACTGGTTAGAATTTTTAAAAATACCAGTTACTTCTCCAGAAATAATGAATCAAAAAGAAGAATTAGAAAGACAACGCAAAGAGCATGTTATGAATGAACATGAAAGAAACTTAAGAGCACATAAAGAAGTTAATTTAACTATGGAAGAAACTCTTAAACTTGCTCAAAGAATGGCTGAAAAAGAAAGATTAATTAAGAAGCCAGATGATGTTTCAAAAGAAAAATCAAGTAATAGAATTAAGAAGAAAGATGAGCCTAATAGAAGTATTTCTAATGATTCTGTTGGATATGCACCAGAAGTATATGGGGTATACGAAGGTAGTATTAATTTAAATGCAATTAGAAGTGCAAATGAAAAATCTAAATCTCAACAAGATAAAAAAGAAATAGACAATGACAAAAGATAAAAACATAAGTTAAATGAATTCATTTTAGAAGGGAAGTATTAATATGAATCCAGATGAAAAAGCAAAAGAACTTGTAGAGACAATTAAAAATAGTGATATTGTTTTAGAATATCAAAAACTAAGAGATGAATTGTATCAAGATGACGAATGCAAAGATATGATTAAAGAGTTTAAGGACAAAACGTCTGAACTACAAAGTCTTATGATGAGTGGACAAGAAGCTGAACAAGAAAAATTAGAAAAACTTCAAAACTTATACAAGATTTTGGTATCAAATCAAAGAGTAAAGGATTTCTTTGATAAAGAAATTCAAGTTAATGAAATGCTTGAAGGAATATTAAAGCAAGTAAATGAAGTAATAAAAGATATAACTGGGTAATAACAAATATACAAATGAAAAGGGGATAGTTGTGATGGCTTCAATATTGATTAAAAATGCAATTATAGCCACAATGAATAACAAATTACTTCAAGGCGATTTATTAGTGGAAGATGGAAAAATCACAGAGATAGCAAGAACTATCGATAAGCAAGCAGAAAAAGTAATAGATGCTTCACGGTAAAGTGGTTTTACCAGGTTTTGTTAATTGCCATACTCATGCTGGCATGTCTTTGTTTAGAGGATGTGCAGATGATGTAGACTTAATGGAATGGAAGAATGTATATATAAAACCGGCTGAGAAAAAGATGACTAAAGAAGATATGTACGTTGCTTCGATGCTCTCATTCATTGAGATGATTAAAACTGGTACAACAACTTTTAATGACATGTATTTTATGGAAGAAGAAGCTGCAAAAGCTGCTGAGAAGATTGGTATAAGAGGTATGCTTGCTGTTCAAATATCTGATATGAATGAAGGAGCAGATGCTAAAATAAAAGAAGCAGAAACTCTTTATACAAATTGGAACGACAAAGCAGATGGCAGAATTAAAGTTTGTGTAGGATTAGATTCTCCAGATACTTGTTCTCCAGATACTATGAAAAAAGCTGTTGAACTAGCTAAAAAACTAAATGTGCCTATTCATATGCAATATCTAGAAACTAAAGATGAGATAAATAAGGTAAGAGAAAATTACAGCATGTCTGTTGTTGATTACTTAAAAGAAAATGGTATATTTGATGTGAAAACAATTTTGGCTCATGGAGTATGGGCTGATGAATACGATTTATCTGAACTTCAATTTCATGATACTTCAATAGTAAACAGCCCAATTAGCAACTGCAAATTGGGAAGTGGAATTGGAGATATGAAGTTTTTGCTAGAAGGTGGAGTAAATATTGCTCTTGGAACAGATGATATCGCAAGTAGTAACACACTAGATATGTTTGAAGATTTAAAATCTTGTGCTTATTCACAAAAAGTATTATATAAACAAGCAACAGCAATTTCTGCAAAGAAAGTTTTAGAAATTGCTACAATAAAAGGTGCAAAAGCATTAGGATTACAAAAAGATATAGGAACAATAGAAATAGGAAAGAAAGCTGATCTAATTATAGTCGATTTAAATAGAGCACATTTAGCTCCTTTACATAATGTAAATTCTGCATTAGTTTATTCTGCAAATGGTAATGATGTTGAGTCAGTAATAATAGATGGCAAGCTTGTAATGGAAAATAGAAAGATTCTTACAGTGGATGAGGGTGAGATAGTAGAACAAGCTAGAATGGCTGCAAGAAGACTATTTGCTGAGCAATAAAAATGAAAAAAGAGAATTAAAAAATACAATTTATTTACATAAAATATGAGCTAAAAGAGGTACCATAAAGGTGCCTCTTTTATTTGATTTTTAGCACTATTTATTATATAATTTTTAAGCGATAAAGTAGCCGTAAAAGGGGTGAATTTTTTGAGTAAAGAGTTGGTAAGTATAGTTATTCCTGTGTATAATGCCGAAAAATTTTTAGACGACACAATTAAGTGCGTTTTAGGACAGACATACACAAATTGGGAAGTATTATTAATAAATGATTGCTCAAAAGATAAAAGTAAAGAAATAGCCCAAAAGTATTTAAATGAAAAGATTAAATGGTTTGACCAAGAAAAAAATGGAGGTCCTGCTATTGCAAGAAATAAAGGCATAGAACTAGCAAAAGGACGATATATTTGTTATTTAGATGCTGATGACCTTTGGAATAAAGAAAAATTAGAAAAACAGGTTAACTTTATGCAAGAAAAAGATTGTGAATTTTCTTTTACAGGCTATGAGTTTGCAAATAGTGAAGGAGTTCCAAATGGTAAGAAAGTATATGTGCCAGAGAAGATTACATATAAGCAAGCACTAAAGAATACTACTATTTGGACTACTACAGCTATGTTCGATATGAAAAAACTAACAAAAGAAGATATTTATATGATAGATGTAAAAAGCGAAGATACAGCAACTTGGTGGAAAATCTTGAAAAAAATTGATTATGCTTATGGGTTAAATGAGATCTTAGCTTATTATAGAAGGACAGAAGGAACACTTTCTTCAAACAAGTTTCAAGCAATTAAGAGAATTTGGAATTTGTATAGAAATGTAGAACATTTAAATTTATTTAGTAGCTGCTATAATTTCATAATATATGCTATTAGAGCAGTGCTAAGGAGGACGTAGAAATTGGATAAAATCAAGGTTTTGCAAATAGTACCTAGTTTAAGTTTATCTAATGGCGTTGCAGCATACCTTATGAATTATTATCAAAAAATGGATTTTTCGAGATTTGATACCACAATACTAGTTCTAAATGATGATAATAAGGGTAGATATGAAGCGTTTGAGAAATGTGGCTGCAAAATAGTAGAGCTAATCAAAAATGAATCTTGGGGAAAGTATCTAAAAAGAATAAATATATTTTTTAAAGAAAATCACTTCGATATAGTTCATTGTCATGCGCCAAACTATGGTGCATTTTATATGCATTATGCAAAGAAAAATGGAGTAAAAATAAGGATTCTTCATAGCCATGCCAATAAATATGCCGATACTAAGATAAATGCAATAAGAAACTATTTGTTATTTAAAATTGCTGTAAAGAAATCAAATTATTACTTGGCTTGTTCAAATGAGGCTGGTAAGTTTTTGTTTGGTAAGAAACATTTTGAAATAATGAATAATGCTATAGATTTTGCAAAATACAAGTTTAACGTAGAAAAAAGAGAAGAGCTTAGAAAAGAATTAAATATAGCAGAAAGCTTTGTAATTGGCGAAGTTGGAAGATTTTGCCCTCAAAAAAATCAGCTATTTACGATAGATATTTTTAATGAAATACATAAAATTAAAGAAGATTCAAAACTAATTTTAATTGGTGGCGGAGATTTAGAAGAAAAGATTAATAATAAAATAAAAGAATATAGTTTGGGAGATAGCGCAATTGTTTTGGGTAGTAAACCAAATGCATATGATTATTATAATTGTTTTGATGCATTTTTACTTCCATCAACTTACGAAGGCTTAGGAATAGTTTTAATTGAAGCACAAGTAAATGGTTTACCTAGTTATACATCAATTGATCGAGTTCCTAAATTAGCTAAAATATGTCCTTTATTAAAGTTTTTAGATTTAGATAAAGGGGCTAAATTTTGGGCTGACTATATTTTGAACGATAAAGAGAATACTAGAAAAGATTATGATGAAGAAATAAATAACTCTGATTTTAATATAGAAAAAGAGGCAAAGAAGTTAGAAGAGTATTATTTATCTTTTGCTTAGTAAAAGAGGTGAAATGTTGGATAAAATAGATTTTGTTATATTATGGGTTGATGGGTCTGATCCAGCTTGGTTAGAAGAAAAAAAGAAATATAAAACAGATCTAGATACTGTTGATGCTGTAAATAGATATAGAGATTGGGATAACTTAAAATACTGGTTTAGAGGAGTAGAAAAATTTGCACCATGGGTAAATAATATTTATTTTGTAACATGGGGTCATTTGCCTAAGTTTTTAAATACAAGTCATCCAAAATTAAAAATTGTAAATCACAAAGATATAATAGATGAGAAGTATCTGCCAACGTATAACTCAAATGCTATTGATATGAATGTTTATAAAATCCAAGGTTTAAGTGAACAATTTGTTTATTTTAATGATGACACATTTTTGATTAACAAAACAAAGCCAGAAGATTTTTTTATTAATGGAATTCCTTGCGATGAGTTCTCAGAAAATCCAATTGGCCCATCACAAGATAATTTTACTTATACCATGTTTAATAATATTGCGATACTATCTAAGTATTTTGAAAAGCAAGAATGCAAGAAAAGGCTAAAAGGTAAATATTACAATATTAAATATGGCAAGAATAACATTAGAACTATGCTTTTGAAGCCTTATAGATATTTCTTGGGAATTCATAACCCACATATTTCACAGTCTTTCTTAAAGTCTTCTTTTGAGAAGATGTATGAACTTGAAAAAGAAGAAATGGAAAGAACGTCATCTCATAGATTTAGAGAAAAAAGTGATATTACTCAATATCTAATAAGATATTATCAATTGTTAAATGGAAACTTTGTTCCTAGAAAGTCTAGTTTTGGTCAATACTTTGATGCAAGTAACGATAATAAAGACATTATAAATGCAATTATAAGGCAAAAATATAGTGTTATATGCTTGAATGATAGTGATGATAGCTATGATTTTGAAAAGGCGAAAAAAGAAATAAATGAGGCTTTTGAAAAGATTATGCCAGAAAAGAGTAGTTTTGAAAATTAACTTGGAGAAATTATAAATGAATAATGAACTAGTAAGTATAATTGTCCCCATATATAATGGGGAAAGGTATTTGAATAGATGTGTTGATTCAATCTGTAATCAAACATATAAAAACTTAGAAATATTGCTTGTTAACGATGGCTCAAAGGATAATTCTTTAAAGATATGCAAAGAATATGAAACGAAAGATTCTCGAATAGTTGTTATTAATAAAGAAAACTCAGGAGTATCTGATTCAAGAAATATGGGAATAGATAATTCAAATGGACATTATATTATGTTTGTTGATTGTGATGATTATATGGAACCGAACATGGTTGAAGAAATGCTTTATTCACTTGTTGAGAATAAAGTTGATGTTGTTAGATGCAAAGCAATAATTCAAAACAAAGATGACTTTGTTCAAAATGAAGAATTGCACGGCTTGGAAAATAACATTATAAAAAAAGAACACTTTGATAGTATAGTTCAAGAATTCTTTAATATAAGAGGGGGACTTGGATGCTATATCTGGGCTTTAATTATAAAAAAAGAACATGTACTGAAATTTAAAACGGAGTTATTTTTCAGAGAAGATACAGATTATTATATTAGATTATTAAATGAAATTGACTCTATATATTTTCTGGATAAGACTTTGTATAACTATGTATATAATACAAGTAGCGTTACAAAAGCTCCAAGCAATTTTGATAAACTAGTTTTTGGAATAGTAAGTTCATCTAATGAAATAAAAAAAGAATTGAAAATGTTAGAATGCAATTATGACAGTATAGTTAAAAATTTGGATAATCAAAATATTATTTTAACATTAAATAAATTGAAGTTGTTTTCTAATGATAAAATATCAAATATTTATAAGATTGTTAAGCGCGTTTTTAAGAATGAAAATATTTTGAAAATGATATCGCTATTAAGTATAAATAATGTTCCACTTAACCAAAAAATGAAGTTATTTTTGGTTAAACATAGAATGTTATTTTTGATTAGTTTGTATATAAAATTTAAATAGAGGTGCTGACATTGGACAACCCAAAAGTATCAATAATTGTTCCGGTCTATAATGCTGAAAAAACATTGGACAGATGTGTAAATTCAATTTTATCGTCATCTTATGCAAATATTGAATTGGTTTTAGTTAACGATGGATCGAAAGATAATTCACTGTCAATATGCAATGAGTTTTCTAAAATAGATAATAGAGTAATAATTGTAAATCAACAGAATATGGGCGTTTCTTGCGCGAGAAATAATGGAATCTTGGCTTCTTCAGGTGAATTTATTACTTTTGTTGATGCAGACGATTATATTAGCAAAGAATTAATTGATAAATTGTTAAATAAACTTATTGAATATGGAGTTGATTTGGTAATATCTAATGCAATTGATTTTGATTCAAACAATCAAATGATAGAATCTTTTCCTTTGGTTAAAAGTGATATTTTTATTTCTAAAGAAGACATAACAAAGGAAATTCTACATGGACGTTTTTTTCCTTCAACAATATGGGGAAATTTATATAAAGCGTGTTTTTGTAAAAAAATCAGCTTTAATTCAAAAATGCGAATTGCTGAAGACTTTAATTATTTAATGGATTATAAAGAGTTTGTAACCAATGGTGCATTGGTTATTCCATATAGAGGTTATTATTACTTTAATGATTTAAAATCAAGTAGTGTTACCAAGACTGGCTTTAATGAAAAATGGAATGATGAATTTCATTATTGCAAAGGATTGATTAAGAATTATGAAGGAACTAAATATGAACAATATGCTATAGCGAGATATTTAATACCACATTATAATTGTGCAATGAGATTTTCTCTCGATAAAGAACATCTATTATTGATAAAAAATAATATTAAACCATATGTATTTAGAATGCTACTATATAAACCTAACGTTTTAAGCTATAGAAAGAGAATCAAAATTCTTTTTATATATCTTTTTAATCTTATTATAGTAAAAAAAGGATCATTTTATTTTTTAATAAATGGAAAAAAATATGGAACAATCAAAGATAACTAATGGAATGAAAGTATTCTTATTAAAGGAGTAAAAATGGAAGAAAAAATTGATTTTGTAATTATTTGGGTTGATGGTGGAGATAAAGAATGGCAACAAGAACGTAATAAGTATGCTGGAAAAGACCCAGAAGATATTGCAGAATATAGATTTAGAGATTGGGATAATTTGAAATATTGGTTTAGAGCTGTTGAAAAGTATGCTCCTTGGGTCAATAATGTATTTTTTGTTACAAATGGACAAAAACCTGAATGGTTAAATATTAATTGCACAAGATTAAAATGGATAAAGCATGAGGATTATATTCCGAAAAAGTGGCTTCCAACATTTAGTTCTCATCCAATTGAGCTAAATTTACATAGAATTGAGGAACTATCTAATAAATTTGTTTATTTCAACGATGATATGTTTCTTACAGATTATGTTACAGAAAGTGATTTTTTTGATAAAGGTTTACCTAAATACTATGCTCAACTTGATATCAATCTAAATGTTGATGAATTATTTGGACATATCATTCTAAATGATGCCCAATTTATAAATCAAAACATTGAATTAAAAGAATATTTTAAATCTAATAAAAAGAAATGGTTTGATAATACTCATTCGTTTAAGAATAAGTTTAAAAACTATTTTTTATCAAGATATGGTTTAATTTCTTCAATAAAAAATTTACACTTGCCTTCACCAATTCTTAAAAGTACAATTGATGAATTATGGAATAGTAATCCAGAAACATTTGAGATGACATGCAACAATAAGTTTAGAAGCATTACAGATATTAATCAGTATGTGTTTTCTTGGTATGATATAGTTAGAGGAAACTTTTCTTCAGTAAGACCTAATATTGGTAATTATTATATTGCAGGTCCTCATGATAAATTGATTGCTGATTCTATAAAAAACAGAAAATATAAATTGTTATGCATTAATGATACAAATGAAACTGTTGATTTTGAAAAATCAAAGAAAATTATCAATGATGCTTTTGAATCTGTTCTACATGAAAAAAGTGAATTTGAAATCTAATTTTGGAGATGATACTTTGTATAAAAAAATATGTATTGTTGCCCCTGAATTTTTACCTGTTCCTGCCACTAAAGGTGGGGCAATTGAAACTTTAATTCAAACTATATTGGATGAAAATGAATTAGATCATAAAATAGATATTGTTTGTGTGACTAGATTTAATAGGAAATCAAAACAGTTATATAATAAATATAAGTATACTAAATTTATACCAATTAAGATTATTGATAAAAAGAGAGGCTTTGGAAGATTTGTTTCTGGAATAAATTTTGCAATAAAAAAGATTTTTAAGTTTGATATCAGATTTAATATTAGAAAAAGCAAGTATGAAAACGCTATACAAAAATCAAATGCAGATTTAATAGTCTTTGAAAGTACAAATAACTATATTTCGGAGAATTTCACTTCTAAAATTGGTAAAAACAAATTTATTCTTCATTTGCATAAGATATATAACCCAAATGAAGAATGGGAAAAACAGTTTGAATTAATTATCGCTTTATCAGATTATTGCAAAAATAGGCTATCTTCAAATGGACTTATTCCCAAGAATAGAATCCATGTTCTTTATAATGGAATAGATTTGAGCAAGTTTGATAGGAATTCTAATGAAATAGATAATAAGAAGTTAAGAGAACACTATGGAATTGATGATGATCAACTAATTATTATTTATACTGGAAGAATAATGGAGATTAAAGGCGTTGAAGAATTGATATGTGCTTACAAAAAGATTGATAAAAAGAATAAATCTTGCTTGTTAATTTGTGGAGGCGATATTGACAATAGGAATAAGGGTTCAAGGTATTTAGAACACGTTAAGAAACTTTCAAAAGGTTCAAATATAGTTTTTACAGGCTATATTCCTAATGAAGACTTGTATAAGTATTATAATCTTGCTGATATTGCTGTTTTCCCTTCGACGGGTGAAGAAGGGTTAGGAAATGTTGTTGTTGAAGCTATGGCTTGTAAATTACCTACAATTATTTCTAACTCTGGAGGTATGCCTGAATTGGTAAATAATAATACATCTTTAATTGTTAAACTAGGTGATTCATTTGTTGATGATTTATCAAAGGCAATAGATAGATTACTTCTTGATAAAGATTTAAGAGAAAAAATGGGCTATGAGGGTTACTTAAGATCCAAAGAATTCTCTTCCAAAAAATATTTTGATGATTATATTAATATTATTTTAAAAAAGGTTTGATAATTGATGAAAAAAGTTGCGATTATAACTATGTGTGGTAATTATAATTATGGTAATAAACTTCAAAATTATGCATTGCAATATTCACTTCAAAAACGTAATTGTAAAGTTTATTCAATCTGGAATAAAGACTATAAACCATTCTCAAAACAAAGCATAAATTGTTTCATACAACACATTAAAAATTGTATTAATTATGTTCTTAGAAGAAACTATCATCAGATAAAAAATAGTTATTTCATTGGATTTAATAAACGATTTTTAAATTATTATCATAAAAAGGTTTACAATTCTGAATGTGATTTTCTGAAAGGAAAATTTGATAAAATCTTTATTGGAAGTGACCAAATTTGGAAATATTTTGCTAGAGGAGATAAATTTGGGTATTTGGAATTTGGGTTATTTGAAGACCAAAACAAGGTTTTTTCATATGCTCCAAGCTTTGGAATCAGTAAAATCCCTAGTAATCAAATTGTCGTTTACAAAAAAGGATTAGAACATCTAAACATGATATCTGTTAGAGAACAATCTGGTGTTGAACTAGTTAAGTCTCTTTCCGGAAGAGATGCGGTTTGGGTTCTTGACCCAACAATGCTGTTAAATGAACAAGAATGGAATTGTATTGCAAAAAAGCCAGAATTTATATCTGACAATGATGATTATATATTAGTTTATTTTTTAGGCAATTCTGTTCAAATTAATCCTATTAGGATGCTTGCTAAAGAGAGAAATCTAAAAATTATATGCATAAATCCTGGAACTTTTGAATTTTATCATTCAGGCCCATGTGAATTTGTATATTTAATTAAGAATGCGAAAATGATTTTAACTGATTCATTTCATGCTTGTACTTTTTCGATAATATATAATAAACCATTCTATGTATTTGAAAGAAAAGACTCTGAAGAGTCAATGATTTCCAGAATTGATTCATTGCTAACTAGATATAGCTTGATTCATAGAAAGATTGATTCGATTGAGGATATTTTATTTGATGATTTTTCTTTAGATGATAATACTATTAATATGCTTAAAATTGATATGAAGAAAAGTAATGATTTTATAGATGAATGTTTGAATAGGGAGTAAATTATGAAAAATGATTTAGTTAGCATAATCGTTCCTTGTTATAATGGAGAAAAGTATTTAAATACATTTTTTGATTCGATTTTAAATCAAACATATCGTAATATTGAACTTATTATTACTAATGATGGCTCGACGGATAATTCTTTAAAAATAATGAATTCATATATGGATAAATTCACAAATTGTGGTTTTGATTTAAAGATTTTAAATAAGCCCAATGGCGGTCAAGCTAGTGCTATTAATTATTGCTTGAAAGAAATGACAGGAGAATATCTAATTTGGGCGGATTGCGATGATTATTATGAATTTGATGCAATTGAAAGCCTAGTATTTTATTTAAAAAGCAATCCTCAATTTAAGCTTGTTAGAGGAAAAGCTAGATATATTGATTATTCTTCAGGAAAAACTTTAAGAATTGTTGGTCCAAGGGAACAGTACTGTCATGATACTTTTGAAAAATATATGTTTGAGACTGATTCTTATTGTCTTCCGGGCGTAAATATTACTTATACTAGTTATTTTGACAAATGTATTAAAGATAGACATATATATGAAACAAAAGGTGGCCAAAATTGGCAAATATTACTTCCATTGATGTACTATGGCGAAACGGGATTTTTAGATAAAGTTGTTTATAATTACAATGTTATAAATACTAGTCATTCTCACGATATACATGGCATTAAAAATCAATTTAAAAGATGTGATACTTTAAAAGATATTCTATATCATGTTCTTGATAGTATAGAAGCAATGCAAGAATACGATAGATTTGATTATAAGAAAAGAATTAAGAAAAAATATTTCAAGAAGAAATTAAAGATTATTAAAGAGTCTTTAAGGGGAAAACCAAAGATAATGAATAGTGAAAAAGCTCATGTGGTATGTGATTATAATAAATGTACTGGTTGTGGAGCATGTTGTTCAAAATGTCCAGTTTCTGCTATTAAACTAGTAAACAGTAGTGAAGGCTTTTTATATCCTAGAATAGATAAAGAAAAATGTACCAATTGTGGGTTATGTGCCAAAACTTGCCCAGTTTTAAATGAAGAAAGCAATAAAAAAGAAATAACAGCTTATGCATGTTATAACAAAAATGAGGCAGAAAGAATGAATAGTTCTTCGGGAGGATTATTTATTCTTCTGGCAAAACAAATTATTAAACAAAATGGAGTGGTTTTTGGTGCATGTTTTAACGATGATTTAAATGTTATTCATTCGTATGCTGAAAGTGAGAATGATTTAAATAAGTTTATGACTTCTAAGTACGTTCAAAGCAATTTGATGAACTGCCTTATTGAAGCAAAAGAATTCTTGGAAAAAGGAAGAATAGTTTATTTTTCTGGTACTCCTTGCCAGATAGAAGGACTGTTACATTATTTAGGTAAAAAATATGATAATTTAATCACGCAGGATATAATTTGCCATGGCGTACCATCTCCAAAAGTTTGGAGAAAGTATTTGGAATATAGAAATAAATGTGATGGGCATTCTACAAATTATGTTAATTTTAGAAATAAAACAAACGGATGGAAACAATATGAAGTTTCATTTAAGCATAATGATGGTGAATATAGTATAAAATTTAATGAAGATTTATATATGAAGTCATTTCTAAAGAATACGAGTTTGAGAGAGTCATGTTATAATTGTTCATTTAAAACAATTTATAGAAATTCTGATATCACTTTGGGGGATTTTTGGGGTATTGAGAAAGTCTTTACTGACATGAATGATAATAAAGGTATATCAGCAATTGTTTTAAATTCGCAAAAAGGTATGGATTTATTCAATAAGATTTCCAAGGATGTAGAATATCGAGATGTAAATATTGATAGTATTATTTCTGGAAATAGCTCTTACATTAATTCTTCATTAAATGATTACCAAAGAAAAGAATTTTTTACTAATTTAGAAAAAATGAGCTTTGATATATTAGTTAAAAAATATGTTGGAAAGAAACCAAGCATTATTAAAAGAATTATTAGAAAGGTAATTTAAGATGAATACAAATTCAAGAACAAGAAATTCAGCTGTAAATTTAATAGTAAACATATCTTATCAAGTATTTATTATTCTAATTACTTTTTTATCTAGAAGAGTATTTATAAGTAGTTTGGGCGTTGGATATCTTGGAATATCTGGCTTATTTGATAGTATTTTTAGCATTTTATCTTTGACTGAACTAGGAATTGGTGGCGCTATAACATATACAATGTACAAATATATTGTTGAAGATAATAAAAAAATGCTATCTGCGTTAACTACTTATTACAAAAAGTTGTATAACAGAATAGCTTTAATTGTTGCAATTGCTGGACTTGCAGTCTTACCTTTTTTAAAGTATGTTATTAATTTGGATGAGAGAATTCCATATATTAAAGTTTATTATGTCTTGATTTTAGCAAATACAGTTCTATCTTATTTATTTGTATATAAAACTACAATTGTTAATGCAGATCAACGAGGTTATAGACTTAAAATTGCAACTTCAGCTATTGAAGTAACCAAAATTGTCGTTCAAATTATTGCATTAAAATTATTTCAAAGTTATCTTATTTATCAATTAATTTGGATTGCATTTACATTAGGAGGCAATTTTTTAAGAAGCTATCTAGCTAGCAAATGGTATCCTTTTATAAATGAAAAGGTTGAATTAACAGATGAAGAAAAAGATTCTATTTGGAATAATATCAAGTCTATGTTTGCATATAAAATTGGTGGCGTTGTTATGCAACATACAGATAATATCTTGATTTCTGTTTTAGTAAATACTAAGATGGTTGGATTATATTCAAATTATTATATGCTTTTTAGAAAACTTGATTTGACTGCCGATTTGATGTTTAGTTCAATAACGGCTAGCGTTGGTAATTTAAATGTTACTGCTTCAAAAGAAAAGAAATATTCGATGTTTAAGCTATTTATGATGATTGCATTTATGTTTTTTGCTGTTTGTGCGATTGAACTATATTTTTGCCGGTGAAGATATTGTTATGGCAGTAGTTCAGAAAGGTGAGTATTTGTTACCTAAAAATATTCTTATTATTGGGGTTTCTTATTTCTTTTTAAGTGGAATGTGTTTTCCTTGCGGTATTTTTAGAACAACTACAGGATTATTTAAAATGGCAAAATATTCAATGCTAACCGCCTCAGCATTAAATATAATTCTTTCTATTGTTTTTGGATTAAAAATGGGCTTATTTGGTATTATTCTTGCTTCTCTTGTTTCTAGACTTGTTACTAATATGTGGTATGAGCCATTTTTGCTTTATAGAAAGTTTTTTGAAGAAAAAGTCTATAAGTATTATTTAAATCAAATACTTAGAACTTTATTAGTTGTGGCTTTGATAGTAGCTATGATACCTTTGATTAATATGATTACCATTGAGCATTTATATTTAAGAATTTTTGTTAAGTCTATAGTTTGTTGTAGTATTACGGCAGCTGTTTTGCTTATAACATTCTTTAGGACAGATGAATTTAAGTTCTTGCTTGAACGAACAGTGGGTTCGGCTATGAAACTAATTAAAGAAAAAATGAATTGATTTTTTAGGATGTTTTTATGAAGTTTAGTTTTAAAAAGATTTACACTTATATTAAATATTATTTATATGCAATCTGTGCATTTGTTGGATCATTAGCATTAATTATTAACATAAATAAAGATACAGAATTTGTATATAGTTTTAAAAATGATACATGTTCTTTTGTTATTATTTTTATAGCAATTTTTTTCTTGTATTTTAAAACATCAAATATAGCTAAAAACATCGAAAAAAGAGGAAAAATAGTAGCAATAATACTATCTGTCATATACGCTTTGATAGATATTATTGGATATACGTATAATAACTATAAAGAATCTATTTTTGAGGTTAATTACCTAATAAAAGTATCAATTAGATTTTTGGGATTAATTATTATATTTAATAGAGTTATAAAGGTTCTACTATACTATATTCAAAATAGAGATAGTAATAATTCGTGCGATAATGATAATAAGCCAAGAAAAAGTAGAAAGATTTATAATCTTTGGTGCAAAAAGTGCTGGCTTAGGATACTTGTTGTAGCGGTTATTATATCAATTTGTTATTTGCCATATTTACTATACTATTATCCTGGATCGATTTTTTATGATGGTGAATGGCAAATGCTATATGTCAACGGAACTATTGAGTTATCTAACCATCATCCAGTATTTTCTACAATGATTGTAGCTTTATTTATGAAAATGGCTGATTTTTTTGGTGGTGACAATAATCTAGCAGTTACTCTATATTGTTCTGCACAAATGGTTATTAATGCATTTGTTTTTTCATACTTTATAGAATATCTAAGAAAAATTGGAATATCTAGAAAGGTAAGAGTCTTAGCATTTATAATATTAACATTTTTACCTGTTTTTCCTTTAAATGCAATTACTCTTAAGAAAGATATTTCTTTTGCATTAGCTTTTTTCTTGTTTTCTCTATTTTTGGTTAGAATTTTATATGAGAAAGATTTTTTTAATAAAAAGAGAAATATTGTTTTCTTTGTTATTATTACGATTTGCACATGTCTTTTAAGAAATAACGGATTATATGTAATTGCAATTAGTGCTCCATTTATACTTTTCTCGTTTAGAAAGTATTTAAAATACTTACTTATATCATTTGGAGTTGTTTTTGTTTTTTGCACAGGGTGGAATTATTATATTCATAATGTAATGAAAGTTATTCCTTCTGCTCCTAAAGAAATGTTGGCAATTCCAGCTCAAGCTTTTGCAAGGGTAATTAAATATAATAAGGCAGAATTAGATAAAAAAGATAAGCATTTAATATATGTTTTTATACCTCGAAATGACCTAAAAAAGCTTTATGATCCTGCCAAATCTGATCCCGTTAGATTTAAAATGGATGATGAAGCTATTTCTAAGGATTTTGGTGGATTTGTTTCGCTGTATTTTAGATTATTATTCCAATTTCCTAAGACGGTTATAGATGCTTTTTTTAATCTTAATTATGGATATTTTTATCCTGATTACAAGGCTTGGAGAATTGATTATGGTATCAATAAAGTTAAAAGTACAGACTTACCTTTTGAGTATCCTTTGTATGAAAAACTTGGCTTAAAAGAAAATAGGTTAATTGAATTCCCATTTATAAAAGACTTGTCATGGCTTTGTAATTATGGTGAGCAAATGCCTTTTGTAAATATTTTTTATAGCATAGGATTATGGTTCGAGATTGTATTATTTTTGGTTGGCTATAATTATTACAATCATAAGAGTTTTAAAAATGTAATTATTCTACCAATACTGCTTTTATGGTTTACTTGCTTAGCTTCGCCAATCAATGGAGAGTATAGATATATTTATAGTATGTTTATTACGATGCCAGTATATTTTTTATTAGTTTTAAAAGATGAAAGGAATTTGTAGCTATCATATGGAAATTAAGAAAGAGAATTTTTTATTAAAAAATAATAAATATAAGAATGTAATATATTGGATTTTATTATCTGTTTTGCTACTACATTTAGTATTTTATATATTTGTAGGTTTTAAAGCTTTTATGAATGGTGATTCTACATTTTTTATTGATTATTCAGTGGAACAAATACAATCAGGAAAAGTTTTTCCTGAAAACTGGGTTCATGCAAACGATTTTTGGATATATTCTTTGATTCCAATTATGACACCACTTATAAAACTTGGTTGTGAAGTGGTACTGTCAAGACAAATTGCTGCTTTTATACAAAGCGTACTTTTGGTTTTATTAATTATTGATTTGTTTGGAAGAGAAATAAAAGATAAGACTGGTTTAAAAATTGCATTAGTTTTAATAGTATCAGGCATTTCGGGACAGTTTATTTTTGAAATATTTGGAGATGCCACATATGGAACAATTGCATTTTATATGCTTTTAGAAGTTCTGTTATTTATGAAAGCATTAAATGATGAATCAAAACATAGGAAATTGTTTTTGTCTTTTTTTGGTATTATTTTGGCTTTAATTACTACTTGTAGCTTAAGATTTCCTATTTATATTGGGGCTCCTCTAATTGCTGTATTATTATATTTGATATATAACAATAAAATAAAAAAAGAATATATTATCATTATGCTAACAATAGTTTTTTCTATTCTTGTTGGATATATTGGACATAAATATTTAGAAAGCAAATATATTTTAAATACTACTTATGATACTAATTATATAGTTGAAGATAGTAATATGTTACAGACAAATTTATCAAAAATGATGTTTGATTTCCTAACTTTGTGTGGAAGCACAAACTTAAATACAAGAGGATTACAAATATTGCAGTATAATGATGAAATTATAGTTTCTTCGCCTTATGTTGTGCTTACATTTTTTAGGTTCATTTTTGCTTTAGTAACACTTATAATTCCTTTCTTACTTTTAAAACACATTAAAGAAATGAAACAATCTGAGAAGTATCTTCTACTATATACAGTGTTTTTAATGATTATAATAGTATTTTTCTTATTGCTTGGAAATTTGGCAAGGTGGTTTAGGTATATTACTCCTGTATTATTCTTTATGATATTATTATATCCTTTATGTTACAGATACTTGTTTTCAGTAGAGAATAAAAGAAAAATATTATTTTTGATATATATTATACTATGTGTAATTACTTCTTTATATTTTGTTATAACTGCTTCTTTTGATTTTAAAGAGTTTAAGTTACGTGAGAATTATTATCAACACTTGACAAATTTCTTGTGCTCAGTGAATTTAGAATATGGATATACATATGGTATAGGAGCGAATATTTTTTACACATTGTCACAGGGACAAACTAGAGCACTCCAGATTGATACTAAGAAGAGTGAAGTAAGAGAATGGCTATGTTCAAAGGATTGGATTGGAACTGACTATTATAATGGAAAAGTTTACTTAATTAAAGAAAAGAATGCTACTAGGCTTCCTGTTGAAACTGTTGCATTGCGATCGTATGATTTTGATAATTTTAAAATAATTATTTTTAGAAGTAATGAAGTATTTTTAGATAAATTAAAGGAGCTAAAAGGTGATGATGAATAAGCTTTCTATTGTAATGCCTGTTTATAATGAAAAAGATTTGATTTTAGATGTTCTTAAAAAGGTTCGCGAGATTTCAATTCCTGGTAAAGAGATTGAGTTAATAGTTGTAGACGATTGTTCATCTGATGGAACAAAAGAGATTCTTAAGGAGCATGGAAAAGAATATGCAGATAAAGTACTTTTTCATGAGGTAAATCAAGGTAAGGGAGCAGCGCTAAAGACTGGATTTGGTGCTATTACTGGAGACGTTGCAATTGTTCAAGATGCGGATTTTGAATACGATCCAAAAGAAATTCCTTTAGTTGTTGCACCAATATTTGATGGAGAAGTAGATGTTTGCTATGGTTCAAGATTTCTAAATAGAGACTATAAAGGTTATAAACAAAACCAAATGGCAAATAAAGTACTTACGGGATTATCAAATTTTATGACTGGTTTAAAAGTAACTGATATGGAAACATGTTATAAGGCTTTTAAAGCAGACTTTATTAAGAATATCGATATCAAAGAAAAACGTTTTGGATTTGAGCCAGAAATTACTGCGAAAATTGCTCGTAATAAGTTAAAATTAAAAGAAGTGCCAATTTCTTATTATCCAAGAACAAAAGAAGAAGGCAAAAAAGTTAATCTAAAAGATGGATTTAGGGCTTTATATTGCATAGTAAAATACAGATTTTAATATGCTATATTACTATAATTATTAGCATGCGGAGGATAAAATGAAGAAAAATACAATTGATATTAAAAATATAGCATACATAGTACTCCTTTCATTCTTGATCATACATTTGATTTTTTATACATTTGTAGGCAGTAAAACATATATGAATGGAGATTCAACTTTTATTATAGATTATTCAGTTGAACAAATAAAAACTGGAAAGATTTTTCCAGAAAACTATATTCATGCAAATGATTTTTGGATTTATTCTTTAATTCCAATTCTTACACCACTTATAAAATTAGGCTGTAATTTTCTTTTATCTAGGCAAATAGCAGTGTTTGTTCAAAGCGTACTTTTAATTCTTCTAGTTATTGACTTGTTTGGAAGAGAAATTAAGGATAAAACTGGATTGAAAATTGCATTGATTTTGCTATTATCT
Source organism: Clostridia bacterium (assembly GCA_017518295.1). Taxonomy (GTDB): domain Bacteria; phylum Bacillota; class Clostridia; order TANB77; family UBA1234; genus RGIG6105. The sequence continues at coordinate 454,063 of JAFWVJ010000012.1, read as the reverse complement.
AGTATTTCGGGCCAATTTGTCCATGAAATATTCGGAGATGCTTCGTATGGTACGGTTGTATTTTATATGCTTTTAGAAATGCTTCTATTTATAAAGATTCTTAAAGAAAATAGCAAATATAAGATTTTATATTTAGTTTTTTTTAGTGTTATTCTTATCTTTATTACAGCTTGTAGTTTGAGATTCCCAATTTATTTAGGGGCACCTTTAATATGTGTTTTATTATATTTAATATATCGTAATAATGGATTAAAAAAAGAATATATTGCCGTTGGTTTAGCGATTGTTATTTCGATATTAATTGGCTTTTTAGAAAACAGATATTTAACTATGACAAATAATCTTGAAACAAACTATAAGTTAAATTTTATAGTTGAAACAAATAAAAGCTTAGACACGAATTCTTCATATATGACATATAATTATTTACAAATGTGTGGTAGTACTTTTATAAATACAAAAGGATTACAAATTGAACATTATAATGATGATATCTTTGTTTCTTCGCCATTAGTTGCGCTAACTTTTTGTAGATTCATTTTTGCTATTGTTTCTTTGATAATACCATTTGTATTGTTAAAACATATTAAAGAAATGAAATTTGCCGAGATAGTTTTACTATTGTTCTCATTATCATTATTGATACTGATAACTTTTTTCTTGTTAATTGGTGGCATGGCTTGGTGGAATAGATATATAGCTCCAGTAGTATTTTTCTTAACATTATTATATCCATTATGTTACAGATATATTTTTTCAAATGAGAATAGGAAAAAAGTAGTTTTTGCTATTTTTATGGTGCTTTGTGTCATATCTTCATTATATTTTGTTATAACATCATATTTTGACTATAACACATTTACGATTCGAGAAAATGAGTATCAAAGTTCAACAGATTTCTTACTTTCAAATAATTTAAATTATGGTTATACCTATTACATAGGATCAAATATTTTTTATACATTATCAGAAGGCAAAATAAGAGCTTTTCCTATTGATGTTAATGGTACTAGCATAAGAAGATGGCAATATTCAACAGATTATTTGGGAACTGATTATTATAATGGAAAAGTATTTTTGATAAAAGATAAGAGAAGTATTACTCTTCCTGTTGAAGCTGTTGCTTCTAAATCTTATATTGTTGATAGATATAAGGTCTTGATATTTGATAGCAATGAGATATTTCTAAAAGGATTAGAAGATCTAAAATTTGATGAAAATGTAGATATAAATAATATTAATGCTAATTTGGAAGGGATTAATTATATAAATGATAAATAAAATCAAAGATCCATTAAAAACCATTATATTTATTTTTTTAATGTTAATAGTGACTTTGGGTCTTACAGTTAATCTAAATAGGGAACAAGAATTTATATATAGTTTTGATTGTGGCATTGGTTTAATGATTTTTTTATTTGTTAGTACTTCGTTCTTATTTTACAAGACCAACTATATTGATAAGTTAATAGATAAAAGAGGGAAAATAATATCTTATATATTATCTGCGATCTTCGCAGCCTTTCAAGTTATTGGATATACTTATAGCGTATATTATGAATCCATTCTTGAAGCAGACTACATTATTAAAGCTATTCTTAAATTTTTAGCATATTTAATAATATCTAATAGATTTATCATTTTAGGGTTTTATCTACTAAAAAATAATTTTTATAGTAAGTTTAAAAATAAAGTAAAAAAAAACATAAGTGATGAAGACGCAAAAATTGATGATAATAAACAAAGATCACAACTTTTAAAAAAATCGTATTCTATATTTAATAAGAACAATAAAACTAGATTTTTGTTCATAACATTATTTTTGATTATATGCTATTTACCATTTTACTTATATTATCATCCAGGCATAGTTGTTTATGATGGAGAAATTGAACTTTCTTTTGTTCGAGGCATTATACCTTTATCAAATCAGCATCCGGTTATTCATACTGCTTTTGTAGCTATTTTTGTAAAAATGGCTGATTTATTAGGCGGCAACAATAATCTTGCAATTGCTTTATATTGCTTTTTTCAAATGATTTCGCATGCAATGGTATTTACATATATAGTAGAACTTTTGAGAAAATATGATGTTTATAAACCATTAAGAATTGCAACTTTGTTGCTATTTGCATTTGTACCGACTTACTCTATGTTTTCAATAACACTATGGAAAGATGCAGGATTTGGACTTGCCTTTTCGTTTGTTGTTATACATCTGATTAGGATGATATTTGATAAGGATTACTTCAAGAAAAAAAGAAATATTGTATTTTTCATATTAGCATTAATTTTTGCATCTTTATTAAGACATAATGGTATTTATGTTTTGATAGTATGTTTTCCTTTTATATTATTTGCTTTTAGAAAATACTATAAGTTTATTGTTTCTTCTTTCGGAATAGCATTTATATTCTGTTTTGGATACAACTTATATATACATAATGTTCTTAAGATTGATCCTATTGCTGAAAGAGAAAAATATTCAGTTATTAGCCAAGCATTTGCTAGAGTTAGTGTTATTAATGAAACTGCTCTTAGCCAAGAAGAAAAAGAGAATATCCGTAAATTTATTAATTATGACGATATTAAAGATATATATAATCCAACATTTGCAGATCCAGTGAAGTATTATATGGAGATTAACTCTTCGGGCGACAGTAAAAATAAAGTTTTTTCTTTATATTTTGATTTGTTAAAAAGGTATCCTAAAACTGTGATTGATTCGTTCATTGATGGAGCTTATGGATATTTTTATCCAGATTATTCATATTGGAGAGTTGCAAATGGAATTGATAAACAAACATGGGATCCTAGCGTTGGTTCTTTATATGAAAAGTTAGAATTAAAAGAAAGCAAATTCTTAAAATTAGAAATAATAGGTGATATTGGAAAACTAGTTAATGATGCAGATGTTTTTCCATTATTTAATATTTTCTTAAGTATTGGTTTTTGGTTTGAAGTTCTTTTGTTTATTATAGGTTATAATATATATATTAAGAATTATGATATGCTAATTACATTTTTACCAATGCTTATTTTGTGGCTTACATGTCTAATTAGTCCGGTTAGTGGCGAGTATAGATATGTTTATGCAATGTTTGTTACTTTGCCAATGTATTTGGCTTTTTCGATTAAAAAATCTTAAATGGAGTTATTCATGAACAAAGAATTTATTGATTTGTTTGTTCCAGGTAGATTATGCATCATGGGCGAGCATAGTGATTGGGCAGGCAAATATAGGAATGTAAATAATAAGATAGAAAAAGGCTACGCGATTGTTACTGGAATTGAAGAAGGAATCTATGCTAAAGCTAGTATTGATGATAAGCTTATTGTAGAGAATCTTCAAACAGGCGATTCTTTTGAATGCGAAATGGATTATGATAAGTTAAAAGCTGTTGCTGAAGAAGGCGGATATTGGAGCTATGTTGCTGGGGTTGCTTGCAGTGCTATTAGCCAATACACCATAGGTGGTGTAAAGATAACTATTACTGAGTCTTCACTTCCAGAGAAAAAAGGTTTATCTTCTTCTGCAGCTATTTGTGTTTTAATTGCAAGAGCTTTTAACAGACTATATAATGTTCATTTAAATACCATGGGCGAGATGAATTTAGCTTATCAAGGTGAAATAGTTACTCCATCTAGATGTGGCAAATTAGATCAAGCTTGTGCCTATGGTAAGAAACCAGTTCTTATGGTTTTTGATGGAGACAATATAGATATTAAGAATATCAAAGTTCAAGATCCATTATATTTTGTATTTGCTGATTTAAAAGCTAAAAAAGATACTATAAAAATATTAGGTAATTTAAATAGATCTTATCCATTTGCTGAAAATGAATTAGATTATTCTGTACAAAAAGGATTGGGAGTAAACAATAAAGATATAGTTCTTAAAGCGACGTCATTTATAGAAAATGGACAAGTTAAAGAATTAGGTCAAATGATGAATGAAGCGCAGTATAACTTTGATAACAATGTTGCAATTGCTTGCCCAGAAGAATTATATTCTCCAGTGCTTCACAAAGTTTTAAATGATAAAACTATTATAGATTTATCTTATGGCCGAAAAGGAGTAGGCTCACAAGGCGATGGATCAGTTCAAATTCTTGCAAAAGATGAGAAAACTCAAAAAGAGATTAAAGATTATTTAGAAAATGATCTTAAGATGAAAGCATATGAACTTACTATAGAGCCAACAAGACCAATTAAAAAAGCTATTATTCCGGTTGCTGGAAATGGTACTCGTATGTATCCTATCTCTAGGTGTCTAAAAAAAGCTTTTTTGCCTATAATAGATAAAGATGGAATTATTAAACCATCTATATTAGTTTTGCTAGAAGAATTAGATGATGCTGGAATTGAAGAAATTTGTTTAATTATAGATGAAGAAGATAGAGTTGATTATAAAAAGTTTTTTGAAGATAAATTATCTCAAGAAGTTATTTCTAAATTATCTCCTGAAATGTTAGAATATGATGCAAATATTCAAAGAATTGGTAAAAAGTTAAAATATATTGTACAAAAAGAAAAACTAGGTTTAGGACATGCGATTTCTTTATGCGAAGATTTTGCTGGTGGAGAACCTGTATTGATGTCTTTAGGTGATCAACTATATAAATCTAATAGTTCAATGTCTTGTACTGAACAATTTCTTCAAAATTATGCTAAGTTTAATAAACTTGCTATTTCGGTAAGCGAAGTTGATTTAAATGATGTTCAAAGATATGGCATTTTAAATGGTAAGATAAATAAAGATAATGACTACTTTATAGTAGATAATTTTATAGAAAAACCAGAAAGCACAATAGCCAAAGAAAAATATTATACTATGGTAAAAGATGAGAAAAAGTATTTTGCTGTTTTTGGCGAATATATTTTAACAGAAGATGTTTTTAAAGAGTTAAAGAAGAATATTAAAGAAAACAAAAGAGAAAGAGGAGAATTCCAAATTACAAGTGCTATAGAGGAAGTACGCAGAAAAAAGGGAATGATTGCATTTATTCCTAATGGGAAATTTTTAGACATAGGTAATGTTGAAGCTTATAAAAATACTTTTGTTGAAAAAGCAAAAGAATAAAAATGGAGATTAATATGAGTATAAAAAATAATAAGAATAATAAAAATAACAAAAATAGCAAAACAAATAAGAACAATAAAAGAGTAGATACATACTCACATTATAAAAAGGATGATAAAAAGTTAGATAAGAAGATTAAAGAACTAAAAGAGAATAATCGAAAAGTAAATGCGACCATTGGTAGCCAAGATGAAGATTCATCAAAAGTAGAAGGCAGAAATGCTGTAATAGAACTTCTAAAATCTAATAGAGAAATAAATAAAATCTTTATAGCAAAAGGCGAAAGACAAGGATCAATTAATGACATTATTAAACTTTGTAAAGATAAAGGAATTGTTTTTCAAGAAGTAGATAAAGCAAAATTAGATGAACTAACAGAGACAAATCATCATCAAGGTGTAATTGCTTTTGCTTCACCAATTGAATATAAAGAGATATCAGATATTTTAGAAATTGCAAAAAAAAGAAACGAAGATCCCTTTATAGTAATTTGTGATGAAATTGAAGATCCTCATAATCTAGGCGCTCTTATTCGTACTGCTGAGATTGCAGGATGCCATGGCTTGATTATTCCTAAGAGAAGATCGTGTCAAGTTACTGAAGTTGTTTCAAAAGTTTCTTGTGGTGCTACAGAGCATTTAGCTATAGCAAGAGTTGGCAATATAAATGATGCTATCGAAGAATTAAAACAAGCTGGCGTTTGGATTTATGGTACAGATGGAAGTGCAAAGAAATTATACTATGAAGAAGACTTAACTGGTCCTATAGCTATTATAATTGGTAGCGAAGGAAGAGGAATGAATAAATTAGTAATGAAAAATTGTGATGTTCTTTTAAAGATTCCTATGAAAGGACATATAACTTCATTAAATGCTAGTGTTAGTGGTGGAATCGTAATTTTCGAAGCAGTAAGACAAAGATTATTAAAAAAATAAAAAGTTAGTATTTGAGGTGAATTATGTCATTTAATTCAATTAACTTTTTGATATTTTTCCCGATAGTAGTACTTGGATATTTTATTTTGCCTAAGAAGATTAAAAATATTTGGCTTTTGATTTCTAGTTACTTTTTTTATATGTGTTGGAATCCTAAATATGCAATTATACTTGCCACTTGTACAGCTGTTATATACTTAAGTGGCATTCTTATGGACAAAGTAAATGGACAAATATCAGATGATAAGAAAAAGAAGAGGAATAAAAAATTGATTTTGCTCGGAAGTGTTATGATTAATTTTTTATTCTTGTTTTATTTTAAGTATTTAAACTTTGCCATAAGTACTTTTACAGAATTATTTAAAGGATTTGGTATTAGCTTCAATGTGCCACAATTTGATATTATTCTACCTGTTGGCATATCATTCTTTTTATTCCAAGCATTGAGCTATTCTATAGATGTATATAGAAATGATACTAAAGTTGAGAAAAATTTTATTAAATATGCATTGTTTGTATCATTCTTTCCACAGTTAGTTGCAGGACCTATTGAAAAATCAAAGAATTTGCTAAAACAATTAGATAAGCCAAAAACTTTTGATTTTTCGAGAGTAAGAGATGGATTCTTGTTGATGCTTTGGGGATATTTTTTAAAATTAGTTATTGCAGATAGAGTAGCTTATTTTGTTGATACAGTTTATAACGATTATTCATTCTATAGCGGAATGTATTTTATTATTGCAACTTTACTATTTGCAGTTCAAATCTATTGTGACTTTGCAGGATATTCTACTATTGCGATTGGTGCAGCAAAGATTTTGGGAATAGATTTAACTAAGAATTTTGATTCTCCATATTTATCAACATCAATTAGTTCTTTTTGGAAAAGATGGCATATATCTTTATCAGACTGGTTTAAAGACTACATTTATATTCCACTTGGTGGGAACAAAAAAGGAATAGTAAGAAAATGCATTAATAAACTAATTGTTTTTTTAATTAGTGGCTTATGGCATGGTGCAAATATTACATTTGTTATTTGGGGATTATTAAATGGTTTATTTGTTGTTATTAGTGATTTATTAAAACAACTATTTAAAAAGTTTAATACTAAAGGCTTATCAAAAGTGCTATTGAAAGTATGTGGGTTTGTAGTAACTTTTGTATTAGTTAATTTTACATGGATTTTCTTTAGAGCTCCTAACATGGTGACCGCAACTAATATAATTAATTCTATTTTTACTACTAATAATTCAAATATATTGCATGAAGGATCTATATATAGTTGTGGATTAGATATTTATAACTTCTGGCTTGCTATTATTTGTATAGCTGTTTTGCTAATAGTAGATATTTGCAATAGAAGAGGATTTGCTATTAGAGAAATGATTGCAAAACAAAAAGGTATTATAAGATGGACTATAATAGCACTTTCTATTGTTTTTATACTTACATTTGGAATTTGGGGTTCTTCTTATAATGCTCAAAATTTTATATATTTTCAATTTTAAGGAGGGAAAGTAAATGAAAAACAATATAAAAAAATTGTTTGGCGTAGTTATCACTTTGCTAATTGTTTTTTGTTTGCTTTCTTTTTTGACTAATTTATTTGAGAGAAAAGACAGTATAAATAAGTATGCGGATTTCTTTAAACAAAAAAATAAATATGATGTTTGGTTTTTAGGGGCTAGCCATGTTATAAATGGAATATATCCTATGGAATTATATAATAAGCATGGAATTGTATCTTATAACTTAGGTGGACATGGTAACCAGATTGCAACTACATATTGGACACTTGTTAATGCATTAGATTATAATACTACAGATATAGTTGTAATAGATTGCATGATGATTTCAGGTAATTGGAAAGCATCAGACAATTATTCATATTTGCATTTTACATTTGATGCATTTCCATTTTCTATTAACAAAGTTAAAGCGATAACAGATTTGTTAAATGATGATGAATTAATGAAATCATACGATAGAGGTGATGTTATTCCTTCTGGTGAACCTCGAGAAGCTATTAATTTGTTGTGGGACTTTTCTATTTATCATTCTAGATGGAATGAATTAACAAGTGGAGATATAAATCCAAAATATTCAATCGAAAAAGGTGCTGAACAAAGAATTAGCATTATTAAAGAAAAACCTATTTTAAAACTATCTGGACTAAATATGGAAGCTTTTAGTACTGGCGATGTTTATTTAAGAAAAATTATTAACGAGTGCAAAAAGAGAAATATTAAAGTTGTGCTAACATATTTACCTTTTTATGCAAATGATATTTATACTGAAGAATCAAAATATGTATATGATGTTGCAAAAGAATTAGATGTTGATTATATTAACTTTTTAGATTTAGATATCATAGATTATGAAACGGATTTATGCGAAGATGGAGAACATCTAAATCCATCAGGCGCTAGAAAAGTTACCAACTATATTGGAGATTATTTGCAAGAAAAATATGATATTGAAAACAAAAAAGATGATACTAAGTATTCTACTTGGAATGATGATTATAAAAAATATATAGAGCTTAAAAATCAAAAGATTAAAGAGTGTTCTGATATATATACCAAGCTTATGCTTTTATGTGGTGATGATGTAGATATACAATTAAATATAAATGATGAAAAGTTATATGAAGATAAGCTTTTTATGAAACTTATTAATCAATTGAAAATAAAGCCACAATCTATTATGAATAATACTAATAATATACTTGAATTATATATTTATAGAGATGGAAGTCTTATTGACACACTTGAAATTACACAATAATTTACGACTTAAGTAGTTGACAATTATAGTTTTTAGCTATAAAATGCTTAGCATAGATTGAAAAACGATGATTAAGAGGAGTAAGTCTTAAAATATCTTCGTATCGGTGACCAAAAGGTCGCCATATCCAGAGAATAGGGTCACCGGCTGAAAGCCCTTGAAGTAAAAAAGACTGAAGGTAGCTTATGAGTTGCAAGAGCGAACATAAAGTAGTTTTTGCCGTTTCACACACGTTACGTGTTTTGAGGTTATATTTTCGTATCGGCAATTATTGATTGCCATAAACGATTATATAATAAATTAAGGTGGTAACACGAGCAATTCGTCCTTATAGGTCGGGTTGCTCTTTTTTTATGTAGCGATGAGCATTGCTCATCAAATGGCGACCGGTGGTCGCCTCTACAAGAAAGTAAGATTTATAAAAGGAGAAAGCTAAAATGAAATTACTTGAAAAAAATTACGAACCAAAAGATTTTGAAGAAAGAATCTATAAAAATTGGATGGACAAAGGCTATTTTAAAGCAGATGAAAATAGTTCTAAACCTGCATTTAGTATTGTTATGCCACCACCAAATATAACTGGTGTACTTCACATGGGTCACGGTATGGATAATACATTGCAAGATGTTATAGTTAGATATAAAAGAATGCAAGGTTTTGAAACATTGTGGATTCCAGGTGTAGACCATGCTTCTATTGCAACTGAAGCCAAGATAGTTGCAAAGATGAAAGAAGAAGGAATTACTAAAGCCGATATTGGTAGAGAAGAATTCTTAAAGAGAGCTTGGGCTTGGAAAGAAGAATATGGTGGAACTATTTTAAAACAACTTCGTAAGATGGGTGTTTCTCCAGATTGGGATAGAACTTCTTTCACTATGGATGAAAACTTAACTAAAGCTGTTAAAAGAGTTTTCAAAACTTATTACGATAAAGGTTTAATTTATAAAGGCGAAAGAATGGTTAATTGGTGCCCATTCTGTAACACTTCTATTTCTGATGCAGAAGTAGAATATAGTGAAGAGCCTTCACATTTATGGCACATTAAATATCCATCACCTGATGGAAGTTATTCAATAACGGTTGCTACAACTCGTCCAGAAACAATGCTTGGAGATACAGCTATTGCTGTTAATCCAGAAGATGAAAGATATAAAGATATAGTTGGTAAGACAGTTGTACTTCCACTTATGAATAAAGAAATTCCAATTATAGCTGATGAATATGTTGAAAAAGAATTTGGTACTGGTGCAGTTAAGATTACTCCAGCTCACGATCCAAACGACTATGAAGTTGGTCTTCGTCATAATCTAGAAATTGTTAAAGTTTTTGATGAACAAGGAAAGATGTTAGATCTTATTAAAAGATACGAAGGCATGGATAGAATAGAAGCTCGTAAATTAGTTGTAGAAGATCTAGAAAAAGAAGGCGTATTAGTTAAGATAGAAGACTATAGCCACAACGTTGGAAAATGTTATAGATGTCACAATACTATCGAACCATATATTTCTAAACAATGGTTTGTAAAGATGAAACCTTTAGCAGAACCTGCAAATAAAGCAGTTCGTGAAGGTAAGACAAAATTCGTTCCAGAAAGATTTGATAAAATTTATTTTAGCTGGATGGATAATGTAAAAGATTGGTGTATCTCAAGACAACTTTGGTGGGGTCATAGAATTCCTGCTTATTATTGTGAAGAATGCGGACATATGGAAGTTGCAGAAGAAGATGTAACTACTTGTCCAAAATGTGGTAAGCCAATGCATCAAGATGAAGATACATTAGATACTTGGTTTAGTTCTGCTCTTTGGACATTTGCTACAATGGGTTGGCCAGAAAAAACAAAGACATTAGAAAAGTTCCATCCAACATCTGTATTAGTTACTGGTTATGATATCATTTTCTTCTGGGTTGCTAGAATGATATTTTCATCTTTAGAAAACGTAGGCGAAGTTCCTTTTGATGATGTATTAATTCATGGACTAGTAAGAGATAGCCAAGGAAGAAAGATGTCAAAATCTTTAGGTAATGGTGTAGATCCATTAGAAGTAATAGATAAATTTGGTGCAGACTCATTTAGATATGCATTGATTCATGGTACATCTGCTGGTAACGATACTAGATATTCAGAAGAAAAAATAGAAGCTGGAAGAAACTTTGCAAATAAACTTTGGAATGCTTCTAGATTTGCTCTTATGAATTTTGGTGAAGACTATAAAGAAGATTTATCTAATTTGACTTTAGAAGATAAATGGATTTTAACTAAACTAAATCAAACTATTAAAGAAGTAACTGCTTCAATGGATAAATATGATTTTGGCGTTGCACTTCAAAAAATTATGGAATTAACTCGTGATGAATTCTGCGATTGGTATATAGAAATGTGTAAGCCAAGATTATATGATATGACAAATTCAACTCGTAATAGTGCTCTTACTGTTTTAAACAAAGTATTAGTTGGATGCTTAAAGATGCTTCATCCATTTATGCCTTTTATAACAGAAGAAATTTATACTAAACTTCCAGATAGTGATGAAAGTATTATGATTTCTGAGTGGCCAAAAGTTGATTCTCAATATATTTATGAAAAAGAAGAAAAAGATATTGAGCTAGTAAAAGAAATAATTACTGGTGTAAGAAACTTAAGAGCCAATATGAATGTTGCTCCTTCTAAGAAAGCTTCAATGATATTTGTTACAGATAAACAAGATGTTATAGAAGAAGGAAGAGGATTTATAGAAAAACTAGCTGGTGCAGATATGGTAACTTGTCAAACTTCAAAAGTAGGTATTCCAGAAAATGCAGTTTCACTTGCAGTAGAAGGAATCGAAATTTATATTCCTTTTGAAGAACTAGTAGATATTGAAAAAGAAATCGAAAGATTAGAAAAAGAAGCTCTAACATATACAAACGAAATTAATAGAGCAAAGAGAATGTTAGATAATCCTGGATTTACTTCGAAAGCACCTCAAGATAAGATTGATGCTGAAAAAGCAAAGATCGTAAAATACGAGGAACTATTAGAAAAAACCAACGAGCGTCTTTCAAATTTGAAATGAATAATAATTTAGAGCACATGGTGTGTTACTAAAGAAAACAATCCGCACGAGCTTGCGAGCCCAGGACGTTTTCGTAGTAATACACTATGTGCTCTGTTCTTTTTTATTACAATTTAATTACAAATTTAAAAAACGCTTTTTTTCCCTTTTATAATAGTGTACTCTAAATATAGAATAATTATGGTAACTTTACGAAACTATGTTCGCATTTTTTGAAAGTATTGATATTTTAATACTTTCAAAGCGAAAGTAAACATAATTAGTTTTTAATATACTAAAGATAAAAAAATTAAAGGAAGAAAATCAAGATGGGAAAAATATTGAAACGACTATTGAAAACTATTATTGTAATTGCTGTTTTATTATATAGTGGTATTGTTTTGGCAAAGCAAGAAATGTCTTTCCAAAAATATGATAATGAGCTTAAAAACTACAACACTATGATTAGTGAAGAAGAGATTAAGCATGAACAATTAATTTCTGCCAAGAATCGTATTACCACTAAAGAGTATATTGAAGAAGTTGCAAGAGAGAAATTGGGTCTTGTTATGCCTAATGAAATCGTTTTTATTGATGGTAACATGTAAGTAGTTTTTATATAAAATATTTTTAAAGTACTCATTTTGATGAGTACTTTTTTGTTTTTCGGATTTTTTTATTTTGAATCGGGTAATAGGTTCAATAATAATTAAATTATATATGTAAGAAAGGAAGAAGTTAAAAGTGAACGCAAGAAAATTTATAGTATTGTTTGCAATAGTTACTCTACTAACTATGATGATTGGTTCGGTATCTTTTGCTAAAACAAAGCTTTCTAAGAAAGCAAAAGAAAAGATAGTTGCTCAAGTAGAAGTTTGGGCTGAAAGCGGAGACACAAAAGCTGACAGTGGAGATAAAGAAGAAGCAAAACCAGAAGTAAAAGCTGAAAGTGGAGATAAAGAAGAAGCAAAACCAGAAGTAAAAGCTGAAAGCGGAGATAAAGAAGAAGCAAAACCAGAAGTAAAAGTTGAAAGTGGAGATGAAAAAATTGAAGCAAAAAGCGGAGATGAAAAAGTTGAAGTAAAAAGCGGAGATGAAAAAGTCGAAGTAAAAAGCGGAGATGAAAAAGTCGAAGCAAAAAGCGGAGATGAAAAAATTGAAGCAAAAAGCGGAGACGAAAAAATTGAAGCTGTAAGTGGAGACAAAGAAGCAACTAGTGGTGAAAAAATAATAGTAGTACAAGATGTTAAAGAAAATGATTGGTATAAACCATATGTTGAAAAAGTATTAAAAAATGATGTAATGAAATTGGATGAAGAAAATAAATTTAGACCAAATGACGAAGCAACTGCAGAAGAAGTTTTGGAATCAGTTTCAAAAGCAGAAAAAGTATCATATTCAGTTGATGCAAAAAATAAGGATGATTTATTAAATAAAAAAGTAACAAGAGAAGAAACAGCATATATAATTTATCAATATGCTAAAAGTGCAGGTTTAGGATTCAAAGGTAGTTGGATGTTTAATCTAGAATATAAAGATAAAGATCAAATTTCAAAAGATGCTTATGAATCTGTAGCATGGTGTTCAATGAATAAGATTATTATTGGTAGAGAAGATAATACATTGGATCCAAAAGCGATTGCTACAAGAGCTGAAGTTGCTACAATGGTGGTAAGACTTGTAGAAAACATTTAATGCTTATGTAAACCAATATAACGTAATAGAATATAATCTTTTTAAATAATGTATTTAAATGCTAAAAAGCATTGTTATAGTAAAATTTAATTAAAAATAAGGTACTTAAGATGTTTTAAGAACCTTATTTTTTTAACTTATTTTGGTTGACAAAACAGCTTATTTATTAGATAATGTTTAAGGTTGTAGAGAATAAATCTTGTGCAACCATTTATTAAATTAAAGGCTTTTTTAAAAGCCCTTTTTTTACCGCTTTTGTCGGTAGATAGCAGATATTTAGAAAGGATTGATTTTTTATTATGGCAAATGTTGATGAACAAAGTTTTGCAGAGTTATATGAAAACTCACTTAAAAGTTTAGAGGAAGGAACTACAATCGAAGGTACAGTTGTTGAAGTAAATGGAAACGAAGTATTTGTAGATTTAGGATATAAGGCAGATGGAGTTATTCCTAGAGAGGAATTTTCTTACGATGAAGATGAAATTCCAGCAAATATAGTTAAAGCTGGAGACAAAATTGAAGTATATATTCTTAGAATGAATGATGGTAAAGGAAATGTTCTTCTTTCTAGAAAAAGACTTCAAACAAAAAGATTAAGAGAAGAATTTGAGGCTAAAGTTAAATTAGATCAACCAATTAAGGTTAAAGTAGTAAATGTTGTAAACGGTGGTGTTACAGCAGAAACAGCTGGCATTAGAGTATTTATTCCAGCATCTCAATTAGGTAAAAAAGTAGATAACTTAGATGAATATAGAGGAAAGTCTATCGAAGTTAAAATCATTGAATACAATCCAGAAAAGAAAAAGATTGTTGGTAGCGAAAGAGTTTTAGTTAAAGCTGCTAAAGATCAAGCAGAAAAAGAAGTATGGGCAAAAATTTCTGAAGGTGTTGAATTAGAAGGTACAGTTAGAGAATTAAAAGACTATGGTGCATTCATCGATTTAGGTGGAGTAGATGGTTTATTACATATCTCTGAAATTTCTTGGAAACAAATCAAACATCCATCAGAAGTATTAAAAGTTGGAGAGAAGATTACAGTTAAAGTTTTATCTGCTGATCCAGAAACTAAAAAGATTGCTTTAGGTTATAGAAAAGCAGAAGATAATCCTTGGCTTAATGTTCCTTATCAAGTTGGTGATGTTGTAGAAGCAAAAGTTGTTTCTATGAAACCATTCGGAGCATTTGTTGAATTACCAAATGGATTGGAAGGTTTAGTTCATATATCTAATATTACACATGCAAGAATTGCAAAACCACAAGATGTTTTATCTATGGGACAAGAAGTAACAGCAAAAGTTGTAGAAGTTGATTTAGATAAAAAGAGAATTGAACTTTCAATAAGAGAAATGGAAGAAAGAATGCCTGAAGATCAAGAAGCTGCTACAGAAGAAGTAAAGGCAGAAGCACCAGCAGAAGAAGTTAAAGATGCATCAGTAGAAGATACAAAAACAGAAGAATAAAATTTTAAATTAGCAGAATAGTTCCTATTATGAACTTAATATCAGGATGATACCTGAAAAGATTTGTTTGTGGGGAATGGTGCAAACTGTTCCCTACAAATTTGTATATATAATTAACATAAAATGTTAACCATTGGAGGAATTAAGATGAACATTCGTAATGTTGCCATAATTGCACACGTTGACCACGGTAAAACAACACTAGTTGATGCTTTATTAAAACAATCTGGTACATTCAGAGAGAACGAACACGTTGATGAAAGAGTTATGGATTCAAACGATATTGAAAAAGAAAGAGGCATAACTATCTTAGCCAAGAATACATCAGTAATGTATAATGGCACAAAAATTAATATTATCGATACACCAGGTCACGCAGACTTTGGAGGCGAAGTAGAAAGAGTACTTAAGATGGTAGATGGAGTACTTTTATTAGTTGATGCATTCGAAGGTGTTATGCCACAAACAAGATTCGTTTTAAGAAAAGCTCTTAACTTAAACTTAAGACCAATTGTTGTTTTAAATAAAATAGATAGACCAGGTGCAAGACCAAAAGAAGTAGTAGATCAAGTATATGATTTATTCTTTGATTTGGATGCAACAGAAGAACAACTTGAATTCCCAGTTGTATATGCATCTGCAAAACAAGGTATTGCAAGCTATGAACCAGATGTTCCTGGTACAGATATGAAACCAATTTTTGATACAATCATCAAAGAAGTTCCTGAACCAAAAGTTACTCAAGATGGTCCAATGCAAATGCTAGTTTCTTCTATCGACTATGATAACTATGTTGGAAGAATTGCTATCGGTAGACTTGAAAGAGGAGTTATCAAAGCAAATCAACCAGTTGCTGTTTGTAGAAAAGATGGTAACATTCAACAATTAAAAATTAGTAAGTTGTATACATATAATGGATTAAAGAAAACAGAAATTGAAGAAGCTCATGCTGGAGATATTATTGCTGTAGTTGGTATTCCAGATATCAATATTGGTGAAACAATTGCTGATTCTCAAAATCCAGAAGCTATTCATTTTGTAGATATTGATGAACCAACATTAAGAATGACATTTAGTGTTAATAATAGTCCATTTGCAGGTAAGGAAGGACAATTTATTACATCTCGTCACTTAAGAGATAGACTTTATAAAGAGCTAGAATCTAACGTATCTTTAAGAGTAGAAGATACAGATAGCCCAGATAGCTTTATAGTTTCTGGACGTGGCGAACTTCACTTATCAGTATTAATTGAAAATATGAGAAGAGAAGGTTTTGAATTAATGGTTTCAAGACCAACAGTTATTTATAAAGAAATAGATGGCGTTAAATGCGAACCAATTGAAGACTTAGTTATTGATGTGCCTGATGAATATTCTGGAACTGTAATTGAAAAACTTGGTCAAAGAAAAGCAGAAATGACAAACTTAATAACTGGTGAACAAGGATATACTCGTTTAGAGTTTAAGATTCCAGCTCGTGGATTAATTGGTTACAGAAATGAATTCATGACAGATACAAAAGGTACTGGTGTAATGAACCATGTATTTAATGGATATGAACCATATAAAGGTGATATGTCTACTAGAGGAAAAGGTGTATTAATTGCATTTGAAAATGGTAAGTCTATCACTTATGGATTATATAATGCACAAGAAAGAGGCGTATTATTTATTGGACCTGGTGTAGACGTATACACTGGTATGATAGTTGGAGAAAATCCTCGTGCAGAAGATATTGAGATTAATGTATGTAAAGAAAAACATTTAACTAATACTCGTGCATCTGGTAGTGATGATGCTTTAAGACTTGTTCCACCTAGAACATTTACATTAGAGCAAGCAATTGAATATATTGCTGAAGATGAGTTAGTAGAAGTTACACCTAAGAACATTCGTCTAAGAAAGAAAATTTTAGATAAAACAGAAAGAATTAGATGGATGAGAGCAAACGGATTGCTATAATGTCAAAAATAAAACACCCTCTTTTGCGAGGGTGTTTTTAATTTTATATTTAACGATAAACAGCTGTACCTACAAATATTATAATAAAAATAACTCCAATAATAATTACTATATCTATAATGCCTAGTATAAGTCCTGCTAAAGCCGCAAGCGGATATTTTCCTCCGTTTTGCTTTTTTGCTTTAACAGCTAAAGATATACCTGGTATTCCAAAAAAAGGAAAAAACAATAAACCAATAATAGAAAAAATCAGAGATAAAACCGAATAAATACTATTATTCAATGGTGTATTGTCAAGTATATTTACTGTATGTACAAATACATTTTTTCTTTCTTGGTTGTTATTATCAAAAGTGTTATATGTATAATTTAAATTCTCTTGATTATTATAGTCGCCAAATGAAGATATAGGTTCTGGTTCATTCGATATTACTTCTTGCGTTATAGGATCTATATCTTTTAAAGTTGCACTACATGATGGACAGGTAATGTCGCTGTTTCTTATAGGACTTCCACAATAAGGACAACTGCTCATAATAATTCCTCCTTAGTTGAACACTCTAAAGAATGAGTATTGATTTGCATCTTGTTTGTCGTAACTATTAATTACTTTTATATAAGCAGGATCTTTATAACCTTCAGGTAAAGTAAAGATAAAGTCATACTCTAAAATATCTCCTTGATAGAATGGAGTTTCAGTTCTCCTTAAATAAAATGATTCCATGGTAAGATATGGTTTTCCATCAATATAAAAATAAGGAAAATCATCTTGAGAAACTATAGTTATTACAGGGAATGCAAATATGTAATCACCTGTAGCTTCAATAGGATAGTCTTTTAAGTCTAATAAAATTCTTACACCGTGCCAATCATAATTAGTCTTCTTAGCTGGATAGTGTACAATAGTACTCTTGTTGTTATGATCTGTAATTGTTTGTTGGACTTCTGCATCTGTAAGAACTTTTTCTATTTTCATAGCAATAATACAATCTTCACCATTATGTGCATCACTATATTTGCTATTAAATACTCTAATTTTTCCAGCATCACCCATTTTTATGAATTTATCTATCGTACCAGACCATGAAGCTTTACTTGCAAAACTTGCAATATTTTGTTTAACTTCATTTTTTGGTTCTTCTTTCTTTTCTTCCTTATTGTCTTCAACAACTATTTTTTCATCTTCTTTTTTGTCTTCAACAACAGGTTCATCTTTTTTATCTTCGACAATTTCATTATTGTTATTGTCGTTTACATCTTCATTCTTTGCATCTTCAATTTCTTTTTGAAGATCTTCCATTTGTTTAATTAATTCATCGGCATCTTTTTGAATATCTTCCAAATCTTTTGGTTTTGATTCATCATTAGTCACAATTTCTGGTTGTGGCGGATTATCAAAATCATCTTTATCTTTGAAAAGATCACATGCAGATAACGCAATCATACTGCTTATTAAAAGAACAAATAATAATATCTTACTAGCATTTTTCATAGGTATTCCCCCTTATAGAATTTATCTTTAGTACATATATATTATAGAACAATAGAAAAGTGGTTTCAATAACAAAATTTTATGTTGACTCGCAAAAGGCGCTTCCGTAAGCAACTTTTTTTCAAAAAAGTTAAGTATTTATTACGAAATAGTGATTAATTCCATATTATGTTACTAATATTATATAATTTTATTAGATGTGCAAATTACAATAGAAGGGGTAAAAATATGGAAAATTCTAATATTTTGGACGAAGAGATTAATAAAGCAACAGATATTCTAAATAAGATTTCAGCTTATTATTCGACACGTATTGTTGGACAAGAGCAACTACAAAAATCACTTTTGATTTCATTAATATCAAACGGACACATTTTAATAGAGTCCGTACCTGGTCTTGCTAAAACTACGGCGGCAAAGACTTTAACAGATGCTGTTAATGGTAAGTTTGCAAGAATTCAATGTACACCGGATTTACTTCCTAGTGATATTATGGGATCTCAGATTTTTAATTACACTACAAATACTTTCGAAACAAAGCTTGGACCTATATACGCTAACTTTGTTTTGTTAGATGAAATAAATCGTTCTAGTGCCAAAACTCAAAGTGCTATGCTAGAAGCCATGCAAGAGCATCAAACAACAATTGGTGGTGAAACATATAAGCTACCAGAAGTATTTATAGCTATTGCTACTCAAAACCCAATTGAACAAGAAGGTACTTATATGCTTTCTGAAGCACAATTAGATAGATTTATTATAAAAGAGCAATTAAATTACCCTTCAATAAATGAAGAAATAGAGATTTTAAATAGAATAGAAAATAATGTTTTTGAAACATCAGAAGCGGTACTAAATTTAGATGATGTTAAGTTTTTGCAAAACCTTTCTAAAAAAGTTTATATAGATCATGCAGTTAAACAATATATTGTTAATATTATTTATGCAACTCGTAATCCTCAAAAAGCACTTCCTCCAAACCTTGCAAAATATGTAAGTATGGGTTCTAGTACAAGAGGAGCAATATCTTTTATGCAGGCTTCAAAAGCTCTTGCATTAATAAGAGGAAGAAAATATGTTACACCAGATGATGTTAAAGATTTAAGATATAGTATTTTACGTCATAGAATAGCATTAAATTATAGTGCTGTTGCAGATAATGTTTCTGTAGAGCAAATAATTGATGCACTTGTAAATAATATTAAAACTCCTTAGTCTGGAGGAAAATGTATGATATTAGATAGAGTAAATAAAATCAAAGCGAATGTTTCTATTTATTCCAATAAAAAGACTTCTAATATACTAGATGGAACATATAATTCTATATATAAAGGCAAAAGTATGAACTTTGAAGATTTAAGAGAATATGTTCCTGGTGATAGTATTAGAGATATAGATTGGAAAGCATCAGCTAGAAATGGAAGTTTACTAGTTAAAAGATTTATAGCTGAGAAAAAACATAATATAATTTTAGTTTTTGATTCTAGTAAAAAAATGCTAGGAGATACAAATAGTGGCGAAGCAAAAAAAGAAATTGCAATGTTAAGCTTAGGTACTATAGCATACTTAGCAAATAAAAACGGAGACTATGTTTCTGGAATATATAATAAAGGGGAATCAATTACTCTTTATCCATTTAAATCCACATTATATAGTATAGAGCAAATCTTATCAGGCTATGATCAAGATATTAAAAATGGCACTAACAACGATAATTTAGAAGCGTGCTTACAGCATATTGTAAAGTACATAAATAGAAAAGCTATTATTTTTATAGCAACAGATATTTATGGTGTGTCAAAAATTTCAGAGCAATCATTAAAAACTTTAGCTGTAAGAAACAATATACTTTTTGTTAATGTTGGTGATGCGGAACTTTCAGGAAATACTGTTTTTGATGTTGAAGATGGTTCATTTGTTCCAAAGTTTTTGCTAAATAATAAAAAGCTTATTTCTATGGATAGAGAAATAAAAGAAAAAATAGCAGAAGATGCCAAAAACAAATTAAAAAAATATGCTATCCCAATGATAAGCATAGATAATACATCTGAAATAGTTCCAAAAATTATTGAATTGTTGGAGAAACATAAAAATGCAAAGTCAAGTTAGTTTGCAAGACCCATTTTCATACTCTTTTGGCAATATAGTAATAGTATTCTTATTACTATTAGTTTGCGTTGCCATTTATTTTGTGTTTAAGCATTTAGATAAACCAAAAAAGAAAAAAGAAGAAGTTAAAATAGAAATTCAAAAGCCTTTTGATATAAATGAGGCAAAGAATAAATCTATTTCGGAACTTAATAAATTAGAAAAAGAATATAGTGAAAATAAAGTTTCTTATAGAAATGCTTATGTAAGAATTAGTGGTATAATAAGAAGCTTTATTTTTGATGCCACAAAAATTAAAGTACAAAATTATACTTTACAGGAAATAGAAAAGCTTAACATGCCTGTTTTAACTAACCTTATGAATGAATACTATAAACCAGAATTTGCATATAATGAACAAGGTAATGTTATAGAATCTATTAATAAGACGAGGGAGGCTATAAGAAAATGGAGCTAAATTCTCCTTGGGTGCTTTATATAGGCATACCTGTTTTGATAGCCTTATGCCTAATAAAGTTTAAAAAGAATAAAGAAGCAAAAGATTTAGGTAAAAAGATAGCAAATACAGAATTTGTCAAAGAAACGAGCTATTTTAAAAATCTAATGAAGAAGTATAAGATTTTGAGAGCGCTTGCAATTGCTTTTTGT
This sequence comes from Clostridia bacterium, assembly GCA_017518295.1. Classification (GTDB taxonomy): domain Bacteria; phylum Bacillota; class Clostridia; order TANB77; family UBA1234; genus RGIG6105. The sequence continues at coordinate 432,854 of JAFWVJ010000012.1, read as the reverse complement.
GCACTTAGCGTATTTTTCACACTATTATTAATTGCAAGACCAGTAGAAGTTCAAAAGCAGAGCAAAGAAGAGTTTAAAAGAGACATATTTTTGTGTCTAGATGTATCTTCATCTATGGATCATATAAATGCTGAAGTATCAAGAACTCTAAAAGATATGGTTAAAGGGTTAGAAGGAGATAGATTTGGAATTGTAATTTTTAATTCTTCGGCTTGCACTGTTATACCTTTAACAGATGACTATGAATTCGTGATTCAAACTTTAGAAGCATTAGAAGCAAGTTTTTCGGTAGTTTATGATGGGACTAATATAGCTGAAAAGCAGAGAATAAGTTCTTTTATAGAAAATGGAACTTCAGAAAGAGATGGAGCATCTATTATGTCTGATGGCTTAGTTACTTGTGCATTTGATTTTCCAGACTTAGATAAAGAAAGATCAAGAATAATTATTTTTTCAACAGATAATGCTTTAAATGGTGATCCTATTTATACTATGGATGAAGCAACTGATGTATGCAAAGATAAAAAAATAAAAGTATATGCAATTACTCCAGAATACTACACAGATGAAAAAGGTTTTACTCGTGCAATTACAAAAACTGGAGGCAAAGTATATAAGACAGATTCAGAAGAAACGGTTTCGGCAGTTGTTAAAGCAATTGAAAAAGAAGAAAGAACAAAAGTTGACGATAGAACTATCGCTGCAGTAAATGATAAACCACAAATTCCGTTTGTATTACTAATTATCTCAATTATTTCAATGTTATTTATTAATAAAAAGGTGGGAATATGATTTTTTCTCCAATAATACCAATTTGGATATTAATATTGTTATTTGTAATTAGCTTAGTCTTCTTTGGTGGAAAAAATATAAAGAAGGTTTTACTAGTTGTGGCTATTTTTGCACTTTTATTTTTGATTAATCTTAGATTTAAAAGTGTAGATAATAATGCAAAAGTATCTTCTAGTAACTTAGATATAATGTTTGTTATAGATACTTCAATTAGTATGGCTGCTGAAGATTTTAATGGAAATGAGAGAAGGCTAGATGCACTTATGGAAGATTGCGATACAATTGTATCTGAACTTTCTGGAAGCAAATATGGCTTAATTGTATTTAGTAATGAAGCTAGAATAGTCGTTCCATACACAAGTGATAGCAACATCGTAAAAAGTTATCTTAAGTCAATATCTATCCCAATAGTCATGTATGCAAAAGGAACAGATATAAATACACCTTTAGATTTAATGTATGATACGATTTCAAATTACAAATCAAAAGATGGTAGAAAAAAAGTATTGTTTTTTATAAGTGATGGAGAAATTACAAATGGAGAAAGTCTAAAATCTTTTTCTAAGATGAAAGGATTAGTAGATTATGCTGCTGTACTTGGCTATGGTACTTCGCAAGGTGGATACATGAAAGCCTTCGAATATCAATATGCTAGTAAAGAAATGGAATATGTACAAGATAGGTCACAAGGATATCCATATAAAAAAGCAGTTTCAAAGATAGATGAAAATAATTTAAAAAAGATTGCAAGAGATATGGGAGCAGATTATGTCCATGTTACATCACATAGTGATATAAGTAGTGTTATAGAAAATGCAAAAAAAGAAATGGTATTTGAAGATACGGAGGAGATGACTGAAAGTTATTCAGATACTTACTACTATTATGCAATTCCTCTTTTAATTATTCTTGCTGTTTTGTTTATTAGAGTAAAGTCAAAAATATAATAATTGGAGATAGGTATGAAGAAAAAAATAGTTTTAGGACTAATAATTTTAATATCTGTTTGCTTGCTAAAGCTTGTAATAACTTATGCTGCTAACGAATCTTTGATAGGCAATATAAGCAAAGGTAGAGTTGGTAAAAATGATGGCATGATTTTGTATATTATAAATTATCCAGAAGGCTATATAGCTTATTATAACAATGGTAATATTTATTACAAAGTTGGTGAATACGAGAAAGCTATTGAATGCTATAAGAAGGCATTATCTATGGGACATCCAAATAACAGAAAAGATTGCAAGATAAGGATTAATCTAGTTTTATCTATGTTACAGACTTTTGATTTAAATAACCTTACCGATGAAAAGGTTAAGTCTATACTAAAAGTTCTTGGTGAAGCAAAAGAGTATTTAATTGAGAACGGTTGTGCAAATAGATATGATAGTAATGGCCATAGCGAAGATGCAGAAAAACTAAAAAAAGAGATAGAAGAATTAGAACAAGCTCTAAAGTCGGATAATTACAAAGAGTCTGAAAGTGATGAAAAAAATCAAGATGATAAAAAACAAAGTGATTCATCATCTTCAAATACTAAAGAAGATAGAATTAGAAAAATTCAAAAAGACGCAAATCAAACAAGAGAGAATAAGAAGAATAATGGTAATTTTACATATGATTACTATGAAGGAAAGACATGGTAAAAAAAAGAGTGCCTTTTAAAGGCACTCTTAAATTTTAACTATTTTTTCATGCTATTTAATAATTCTTCTTGTTTTTTTCTAAGCTCTTGAATTTCGTTAAGAGCTTCAGATACTTTTTGGTTTGCTTCTTCAACTTTTTGATTTGCTGTGCTTGAGTTACTGTTATTTGAAATCAAATTGTTTGAAGTAGAGTTTGAAGTTGTACTTGAAGTTGTATTAGAAGCTTTCACAGTACTTGTCGAAATAGATATAGCTGGCACTTTGAAAAATGCTTTTTTATCATAACCGTTGCTACCTAATGCGATGATGTATTCATCTTCACAATTATCGACTTCAAATCCATTTGTTAATGAAAAGTCGTTTCTATAATATGCTACGATTTTGATTATTGAATCTGGGTCTTTTTCAAATGCTTCTTGAGTAGTTTTTATTGATTTTCCATCTTTGTCGAAGAAGTATAGAGTAACAGAACTAAAACCTTTATTTATTGCATTACCGTTTTTGTCATATAACTCACGTCCAAAATGTAAATTTTCAACAATTGCATATTTTTCTTCTAATGACATTTTTGAAACATCAAAAGTTATTCTAAAGTATCTTGAATTATTATTTATTCTTTCTAGTTCTTCTAGTTTTACATCTATTTCACCAAGCTCAAATTCAAATCTAACTTCTTCGCCTAGTTTAGCAGGAGATGTAAGAGAAGATGTTTTTCCTTTTGCAGTAAATTTAAGTTTGCTTTCTTCAATAGATTTTTCCAACTTTTCTATTTCTTCTGAAACATCCACAAATACGTATTGCTTTTCTTGATTAACTAATGTTTCATCTTCGTAATAAGTAACTTCTATAATATATTTTTCTACTTTTGTATTTTCATCTTCAAATTCAAGTTCTAAATCAACATCAACTATGGCTCCAGCCATAACTCTGTTTGATTCTTTTGCTTCAACGTCAGCAAACACATCTAATTTTTTACCATCTTGACTATATACATATATTCTTGGTTCGAAATCATATGTATCGTATCCTTCACGGATGTTATCCACATCTTTGGTATCAACTTTTATATTGAATTTATCTAAACGATAGTTATCTTCTTTATCTACTTCAGTAGAAACAAAATCTACTATAGAATGCATTTTTCCTTTATAAGTATCAAAAGAACCAACTTCTCCAAGATTTAAAGGTTTATTTAGAGAAGAAGCTTTTGCTTTAGAAGCAAATGATTCATCATTTGAAGCAACATTTTTTGATGATTGAGCATTACTATCATTATTTGCATCGATGATAATATATTCATATCTTTCATCATTAAAATCTAAACTTTTTTGAAACTCTATCATAAAATCCTCGTCTAGATTTTTTGGAAGACAAAATATAGCATATGCCTCTACTTTTTCATTTTTGTTTATAGGCTTAGATTCATCTACTAAGTAATTAGAAAAATAAACAAAGTCATTACTTATATCCATAAAAGGCTCACCATATGTATCAATAACATCTGCCATTAGATCAACATTAGATAGATATAATTCAGATTCTTTAAAATCTTTAAAGTCAAATGTTAATTTAACAGCCTTAATATCATCTTTACTTTTGTATATTTCTTCCCATATATTAAGACTAATATCTCCAAATTCAGCTTTTTCTTCGGCAGTTAATCTATTGTTTATCTCTTTATTCATTTTTTCTTCATTTTCATATAGCTTATTTAGTAGAGCTCTTGAATCAGCTAAATTATAAATCTCACTAACTCTTAACTTTACGTTTCCAGTAACTACATCAAAGTCTTTATTCCAACCAGATGTTTGTAGTTCAATCCATTCACCAGCATTAGCTGGAGTTTTAACTGATGATTGTACGACTTTATTTAAATCAGATACAACAGTCTTATCTTTAAAAGAATCAGTTTCTTTATCTGCTTCTTTTAAATGTTCATAAGCAATTTCATCAGGATTTTTGTCGCCATTATTGTTATTACTATTGCCACAAGCACATAGTGTAACAACAATAGATAAAACTAGTACACTCATTAAAATTCTTTTTACCATAAGAATTCCTCCTTTTTGTCTTTTGTACATATTAATATATAAAATATTTAAAATTACATTAATATTTTATCACTTAACATATTAAGTTACAATAAATTAATTTATGTAACCTTTCTAAAACTAGCTTCCGTAGTAAAGAAAATTTTTATGGTTTAAAATCGTTTTAATAACACATTTAGCTTAAAAATTACCGCAAGTGCTACGGAATTCTATTTTTTACGTATTTTAAATGAAAGCATGCTAAAAATAGTGTATAATAGCTATGTATTATGCATTAGAAAGGAATACAAATGAAGAATTTATTCAAGATTATAAGAAAGATTATTCTTTTTATCATAGTAATGCTTTTATTAATAGTAGCTTGTTTTGTTGCAACTGGTTATAGTATGTATCAAAAGGCACTTGAAGAAAAACCTATAGATAAGATGATAGAAGAAATAAAAAGTAAAGAAAACTATACTAAATTAGAAGAAATGCCAAAGATATATATTGATGCTGTAATAGCTGTCGAAGATCATAGGTTTTATGATCATAGAGGCGTGGATTATTTTGCAATTGTAGGTGCAATCATAAATGACTTATCTAATCAGTCTTTAATTCAAGGTGGTAGCACAATTACACAACAAATATGTAAAAACGTATATTTTACTCAAGAAAGAAAGCTAGAAAGAAAAATTGCAGAGACTTTTATGGCGGCAGAACTAGAGTATCATTGCGATAAAGATGATATATTAGAACTATATATAAATACATGCTTTTATGGTAATAATTGTTATACTCCAAAAGAGGCATCTAAGTTATATTTTGAAAAAGAGCCATCCGAAATGAATGATTATGAATCAACTTTGCTTGCTGGTGTTCCAAATGCTCCTTCTTTATATAACCCTATATATAGTATGAAGCTAGCAAAAGAAAGACAAGCTCAAGTTTTATACGCAATGATAAAATATAATTATATTAATGAAGAACAAAAAGAAGCTATTTTAGCACAAGGAGAAAATAGTAATGATAACTAGTAAAGAAAATGAATTAGTTAAACATATAAAATCTCTTTCTCAAAAAAAGTATAGAGATGAATATAAAGAATATCTTGTTGAAGGACCTAAAATGGTGCTTGAGGCACTTGAGTATGCTAAGGTTGATTCTATTGTAGTTTGCGAAGAATATTTAAATGATGACAAGATATTAAATAAAATTGCTAAGCTTGCTAGTAAAGAAGAAATTAGATTAGAATTTACTTCTTCCAAAGTGTTTGATAGTATATCTGAAACCAAAACTCCGCAAGGAGTAATTGCTGTTGCAAAACAAAATGAAACACAAGAATTAGATGAAGCATTAGACAAAATGTTAAAAGATGATACTATCTTTGCACTAGATAAGATACAAGATCCTGGAAACTTAGGTACAATTATTAGAACTTTGGATTCAGCAGGTATTAAACATTTGATTCTTTCAAAAGATACTGTTGATGCATATAATCCAAAAGTAGTAAGAAGTACAATGGGAGCTATTTTTAGACTTAAAATATATACTTTAGAAGCGGAACTTTTTGATATATTACAAAGTCTAAAACATAGAGGAGCTGCGATAATTAGTACATCATTAGATACTGATAAATATATATATGATATAGATTTTGATAAAAAGCTAGTCATAGTAATTGGCAACGAATCTCAAGGAGTAAGCGGCGAGATTCAAGAAATGTCAAATTACAAATTTAAGATTCCTATGATTGGAAAAACAGAGAGCTTGAATGCTGCAGTAGCTGCTAGCATTGTGGCTTATGAAAAAGTAAGAAGAGATTTTAGAAAGTGAGAGTAAAATGGAAGAAAACCAAGAAGAAAAGAACAAAGAAAAGTTGGCTGAGAACAAGCTTATAATACTTTATCTACTTAAAAAAGCAAATTGCACATTAACTAATTTGCAAATGCAAAGATTATTATATGACTTAGAAGACTTTAATTATTATTTATTTCAACATATTATTTCGGAGCTTATTTCTCAAGAATATATTGCAAATTATCAACAAGATGATGAATGGCTGTATGATATTACTCCTAAAGGACTTGAAATACTTGATTTGACATCTGAGATTCTTCCAGGAATGATTAAAGACAAATTAGACACAATAGTAAAAGAACAGCTTTTGACAGTTCAAAATGAAGTTGCTGTTACAGCTGAGTTTTTACCAGAAGGTGGTAATCAATATATTACTAGTTGTAAGATTACAGAAGCGCATAAGTCTTTATTTGAATTAAATGTTTATTGTGCTTCCAAGGAACAAGCTAAGATAATTGCAGATAATTGGAAGAAACATGCAGATGAGTATTATCCAGCTATCATAGAAATGGTTACCAAAGAGGAAAAAACATTAGAAAAAGATAATATATAAGTCATGTAAGTTTATATTATTAAAAAGGAGGTGTATAAGAAGATGACAGATCGCGAAAAGGCTTACGAAAAAGAACTTGTAATTAAAGCAAAGTCTGGAAACGACAAAGCTTTTGAAGAGATTATAAAGATATATGAGCAAAAGATATGTTCTACTATTTTTTATATGGTCAAAAATAAAGACATTGTAGAAGATATTGCTCAAGAAGTCTTTATAAAAGTATATAGAAATATAGATAAGTTTAATGAACAATCTTCTTTATACACCTGGATTTATAGAATTACTATGAATGCATGCTTTGATGAGATGAAAAAAGAAAAGAAGATTACTTATTTAAGTAACTTTGTAGAAACAGAAGAAGGAGAACAAGAAGTTGAGTTTGAGGATCCTTCACAAAACGTAGATGAAATAATCTCTGCAAAATTAGATAGAGAAGAGCTTATAAAAGCAATTAAAAAACTACCAGATGAGCAAAGAGCAATAATTGTATTAAGAGATATTAGAGGCTTTACTTATTGGGAAATAGCCGATATGCTTAAAATCAAGCTAGGAACTGTTAAATCTAAAATTAGTAGAGCAAGGATCAGTTTAAAAAATGAATTAGAAAAAGCAGGATTTGAATATGATATTTCAGATAATGATGTAATAATATAAAAACTGCAACTTTTATATAAAAACACAGTCTATATAATTAATAAAAGATGAAAGGAGGGGTAACGTATGAAAGATTTATTAGATGAATTAAAAAAATTAGGCGATGAAGATTATAAAGTATCTCCAAACTTTAGTAAAAATGTTATGAAAGAGATTAAGAAGCAAAATAGAAATAAAAAGATCATATATGTTACCTCGATAGCAAGCGTAGCATGCGTGCTAGGCATTTCAATCTTTTTTGTAAATAGAAGCGGATTGCTAATTAAGAATTCATCTTATGAGGTTACAGAAAGAGCAGAATCATTAAGTAGTAGCTATCCTACATCTGACAAAGAGATAGAGTCAACGAATGGATCAGCAATGATTTATGATACAGTAGATAATGTTCGAGAAGAATCAATAACAGAAGACTCATTAAAAGTTTTACCAGCATCTAATGAAAAATTAAGAGATTATACTAAGAAAAATACAAATAGAGAACAACTAGAACAAATTATAGATGCACTTAAGCTACATGATTTTGATATACAAGACAAAGATACAGAAATTATAGTATATAGTAAAAATGTAGCAGAAGTTCTTGATGTAGTTGAAAAATTTGAAAATACTGAAGTTGGAATGAGTGGAGAAAATATTGTAGTTAAACTAAAAGAGTAGATTTACTACTTTAAGCCAATTAATACCAAGTTACACCAATTTGTTTGACAAGATTATTTTAGAATTTTATATTTTAAATAAGGGCAACGATTAAAAGTCGTTGCCTTTTTGTTTGATTTTTTTATGTTTCCTGTTGCATGTAACTTTTTAAAAGTAGGGTGTCCCGCAGGGACGGTGAGGGTGGCTTTTAAAAAGTTATATGCAACATAGGAAATAATTACAAATGCAAACATAAATTCGTATATGATAAAGGCTATTTGCAATCGAAATAATAAAATGCGAACATAATTTTGCAACATAAATTTAACAATATGTTCGCTTTACAAACGGAAGTTCTTAATTTAGACTTTTATTTGTAAGGTGAAAGGAGAGCCAAATGTTAGGTCAATTACATATTAAAAACATTGGAATAATTGATGAAATTAATATAGATTTTGAAAATGGCTTAAATATATTAACTGGTGAAACTGGTGCAGGTAAGAGTTTAATTATAGATTCAATAAATGCTATCACTGGTAGTAGAGTTTCAAAAGATATAATTCGCACGGATGAAGATATGGCTTTTGTAGAAGCTTACTTTTACGACCAAAATGAAGACTATGTTCTTACTCGTGAAATTTATCAAAATGGTAGAAACATTTGTAAGATTAATGGCAGATTAGTTACAGTTTCTGAACTAAAAGAACTTGGAAGCAACTTGATAGATATTCATGGCCAACATGATAACCAGTCTTTGCTAGATGAAAAAACACATATTGATCTTTTAGATGGATTCGCCGGAGTAGAACTAGAAAAGCTAAAAAAAGAGTATGCTAATTATTTTGAAAAGTATAAAGATGTGCTAAGTAGAGTTCAAAAAAATTATGGTGATGAGAGTGAGCGAGCTCGAAAATTAGATTTACTAAATTATCAAATAAATGAGATAGAAGTTGCAAATCTAAAATTAAATGAAGAAGAAGATTTATTAAATAGAAGAAAAATTTTATTAAATTCAGAAAAGATTTCTTCTTCGCTAAATACTTCACATGATGCAATTAATAACAACATATTAGAAGAACTAAGTGAAGTAACTAGAGCAATGTCTTCAATATCAGATTTAAACCCAAGATATCAAGATGTATTTAAAGAAATTAACGAAGCTTATTATAATTTAGAAGATGCTGTAGATAACTTAGCAGACTTAGCTATGGACGTTGAGTTTGATGAAGATGAACAAGCAGATATAGAACAACGACTTGATTTAATCTCGAACTTAAAAAGAAAGTACGGAAAATCTATTGAAGAGATTTTGGAATTTTTAGAAAAATCTAAACAAGAAAAACAGTTTTTAGAAAACTCAGAAGAGATTGTAGAAAAGCTAAAAAAAGAGCAAAAAGATATAGTTGATAAATTAAATAAAATAGCAGATAGCATTTCACAAACAAGAAAAGAATATGCAGCTAAAATAGAAAAGAAAATAAATTCTCAAATGCAAGACTTAGAGATGAAAAAAGCATATTTAGAATTTAAATTTACTAAGTCAGATTTATTTTTACCAAATGGCAAAGATGAAGTAGAACTTTTAATTTGTACAAATGTTGGTGATGAGCTAAAACCACTTTCAAAAATTGCTTCTGGTGGAGAGCTTTCTAGAGTGATGTTAGCAATTAAATCTGTACTTGGTGAATATGATAAAGTGCCAACAATGATTTTTGATGAAATTGATACTGGTATTTCTGGTCAAGCAGGAAAAGCTGTAGCAGATAAATTAAGAATAATCGCCAATACTCATCAAGTCATTTGCGTAACACACTTAGCATCAATTGCAGCAGCTGGTAATACAAACTTCTATATAGATAAACAAGTAAAAAACAATAAAACAAAAACAATGATTAAAAAATTAAATGAAGAAGAAGTTATAAAAGAAATTGCAAGAGTGATTGCTGGTAATGATATTACAAAATCGGTTTTAGATCACGCAAAAGAACTAAGGTCATAATTTAAAAAATATAAAAATTTAGGAGGATTAAAATCATGGCAAAAAATGAAAAAGCAAAAGGAGCAGTTACAGAAGTTAACTCAGAAAAAAGAAAGGCATTAGATGTTGCATTAGGACAAATCGAAAAACAATTTGGAAAAGGATCTATTATGAAATTAGGTGAGAGTGCTCACTTAAATATAGAGTCTATTTCGACAGGAGCATTAAGCTTGGATATTGCTTTAGGAATTGGTGGTGTACCACGTGGAAGAATTGTAGAAATCTATGGACCAGAATCTTCTGGTAAAACTACAGTTGCACTTCATATGATTGCAGAAGCACAAAAAGCGGGAGGAATAGCCGCATTTATCGATGCAGAGCATGCACTAGATCCTGTTTATGCTAAAAAACTTGGAGTAAACTTAGATGAACTTTTAGTATCACAACCAGATACAGGTGAACAAGCACTTGAAATTACAGAAGAATTAGTTAGAAGTGGAGCAATCGATATAGTAGTTGTAGACTCAGTTGCAGCATTAGTTCCAAAGGCTGAAATTGATGGCGATATGGGTGATACTCATGTTGCTTTACAAGCTCGTTTAATGTCACAAGCACTTAGAAAACTTGCAGGTGTATTAAATAAATCAAATACAGTTGCAGTATTCATTAACCAATTACGTGAAAAAGTTGGAATCATGTTTGGCAACCCAGAAGTAACACCTGGTGGTAGAGCTCTTAAATTCTATGCATCAGTACGTATGGAAATTAGAAGAAGTGAACAACTAAAAGTAAATGGAGAAATTGTAGGTAACAGAGTAAGAGTAAAAGTTGTTAAGAATAAAGTTGCTCCTCCATTTAGAGAAGCAGAATTCGATATCATGTATGGTGAAGGAATTTCTAAAGTTGGAAATATTTTAGATATTGCAGTAAACATGAATATAGTAGAAAAAGCAGGAGCATGGTTTAGTTATAATGGAGAACGTATTGCTCAAGGAAGAGACAATGCTAAGAAGTTCTTCGAAAACAATCCTGAAATTTGTAAAGAAGTTGAAGATAAGATTCGTGCAAATATTGCAGAAGCATTTGATAAATCACTTACTGATGAATTAGAAGCACCAGAAGAAGATGAAGAAGAATTCAACGAAGATGAAGAATAATAATTTTCAAAAAATGGCTTTTAAGGCCATTTTTTGTTTTTTATTTTAAAATTTGTTATTATTATATTGTGCAAGCCGTATAAGTATATATTTTGAAAAGTAGGATGGCTTTAGCCTGGGTAGGAGGGCTTTTCAAAATATATACTTATAGGTAGGTTTGCATTAAAATGATAAAAGGAGCAATTTATGATTATAGATGATAAGATAATGAACTATGTGCTTTATAAGATGCGTACAGTACAAGAAGTTCGTCAAAAGTGTAATAGATTAAAACTAGAAGAAGGTTACATAAATGATGCAATAGATTATCTAATAGAAGCAGGATATTTAAATGATGATAACTATGCAAAAAAGTATGTAGAGAACGTAATGCGTTTAAAAAATTCATCTCGAAATGAGATAAAGATTGATTTGCTTCGAAAAGGCGTAGATGAAGATATCATTGATAAATACGCATATACAGAACAAACATTAGAATTTGAAGAAGAATCTTGTAATGTATTAGCTTTAAAAAAGTATAGGATAGTTCCTGATATATTAAAGGTCAAAAAGTTCTTACTTTCAAAAGGTTATAGCTATGAAGCAGTTTCAAAAGCAATTGACAATTTGCAAAGCTTGGAAGATAATTGATATAGAAATTATGATAGGAGGAGTATGTAAGATGGAAGATTTAGTAACAGATAAACTAATGGATGCAGTTAAATATATTCGCGGTATTGTTGAAGAAAAACCAACAGTAGGCATAATTCTAGGCTCTGGATTAGGCGGTCTAGCATATGAAATTCAAAATCCTATAGAGATAGCATATTCTGACATTCCATTTTTTAAAACTTCTACTGTCCCAGGACATGAGGGAAAACTAATATTTGGAAAAATATACGATAAAAATGTTGTTGCTATGCAAGGAAGACTTCATTATTATGAAGGCTATTCAATGCAAGACATTGTATTTCCAATTAGAGTATTTGCTCTTCTTGGTGTTGAAACTTTAATTGTTACAAATGCAGCAGGTGGAATAAATCCAAAATTTAAGCCAGGTGATTTGATGGTTATTACTGATCATATCAATATGAGTGGTAATTCACCATTGATTGGACCTAATGTAGAAATAATCGGACCAAGATTTCCATCTATGAGAAAGATCTATTCTCCAAAATGTATAGAAACAATTAAGGAAGTTGCTGCTAAATTGAAAATTAATCTTCAAGAAGGTATCTATGCATATATGCCAGGACCACAATATGAAACAGATGCAGAAGTTAAGATGCTAGAAATATTAGGAGCTAGTGCAGTAGGTATGTCTACAGTTCCAGAAGTCATAGCAGCTGCTCATTCTAGTATAGCTGTGTTAGGTGTTTCTTGCATTACAAATATGGCTGGCGGTGGAGAGGAATCTCCTAGTCATGCAGAAGTTCTTGATGTTGCATCAAAAGCAGAAGAAGATTTTACTTCACTTATTTTAGATACAATTAATGAATTATAATTTTGTATATAATAAAGGGTGGCTTAAAATGTGAAGTATATATTTTGAGCTAACCCTTATATTTTGAAATAAAGAGGATTTTTAATGGAACAATATAGTATCAAAATTGAAAACTTTGAAGGTCCACTAGATTTACTTATGCATCTTGTTGAAAAGAATAAGATGGATATAATGGATATAAAAATCGCTGTAATAACGGATCAATATTTAGAATACCTAAAGATGATGAAAGAAATGAATCTTGAGGTTACTAGTGAATTTATAGTGATGGCTTCAAAGCTTATTTATCTTAAATCTAAATCATTATTACCTTCTTTAAATCCTGAATCTGAAGAAGATGATGAATTTGATTTAGTTAAACTATTAGTTGAATACAAAAAGTACAAAGAGTATACATTTACTTTAAAGGAAAGATTAGACGTATATCATAAAAGATTTTATAGACTTCCTTTAAAAGTAGATTTACCTCAAAACAAATTAGAAGAAGAGTTTTCTAGTGACTTGATTCCAAGTATTTATAGTGATTTTCTATTTAGAGAAGAATCTAAAAAGAATCTACAAGCAGATAATATCAAGAAACTTGCTATGTCAGAAAAATACACAGTAGCTGCTAAGATTAGAGAAATTATCAAACATCTTCTTAAAAAACCAAAATTTGTATTTAATAAAATCTTTAATGTTAAAAGACAAGAAAAATCCGAAGTTGTTACTGCTTTTTTGAGTTTGTTGGAACTTTCAAAGATGAGTCGTATCAAAGTTACTCAAGATAGTTTATTTGGAGATATCAATGTTGAGAAGATTCAAAAAAGAAGGCAAAATTAAAAGGATGATAAATATATGAAGAAAAATATTGTGAAAACATTAAGCACAGTATTTATACTTACAGCCATATCAAAGGTACTACGGTTTTATCAGAGATGCTGTATTTGCAAACATGTATGGACTTTCCATGGAGGCTACTGCATATCAAGCAGCATTAAAGATACCTACTCAAATAGTAGATATCGTTCTTAGCTCTGCCATAGTATCTTGTTTTATTCCTGTGTTTAATGAAATAATGCAAAAGAAAGGCAAAGAAGAAGCAAATAGCTTTGCAGGTAATTTTATAAATATAGTTGGAGTAATTGCTACATTTATTTCGATTATTGGTATTATATTCGCTCCTTATATTGTAAAAGCATTTACTCAATTTAGTGATGAAACTTACGGATTAACTGTTGAATTAGTTCGAATAACGTTCCCAATGATTATTTTTACTGCACTTGCTTTTTCGTTCGTTGGATTTTTGCAAAGTTATGGAGAGTTTAATATTCCAGCATTTATATCAGGACTATCTAATCTAGTAGTTATTGGATTTTTGTTATTCTTTAATTCTAGCACCGGTATAAAAGGCGTATGCATTTGCGTGGTATGTGCTTGGGCGGTGCAGCTACTTGTACAATTACCATCTGCTATAAAGAATGGATATAGGTTGAAATTATCAGTTGATTTTAAAGATGAAAACATTAAAAAGGTATTTAAACTTGCTTTACCAATATTATTTAGTACAGCAGTTTTACCAATTAATAATCTTGTATCAATGAGATTTGCATCTGGAATTGGTGATCAATACTATTCAGCACTTGAATATGCTTATAAAATATATGTTATTTTTTATGGTATCTTTTCTTATGCAATTGGAAATATTATTTTCCCAGAACTTTCTAGATCAATTTCTGATAATGATGAAGAAGGTTATGTGAGCACTATTAAAAAGTCTATCAAATTAATTGCATTTTTATTAATTCCACTTACACTTGGAATTGTAGTATTTAATCAAGATATAATTAGACTAGCTTATGAAAGAGGACAATTCACAGCAGAATCTACATTACTTACTTCTGGAGCTTTACTATTCTATGCTATTGGTATAATAGGTGCAGGAATGGTAGAAATATTAAACAAGGCTTTCTATGCTAAACAAGACATTTTTAAGCCACTTGTAGTTGGACTTGGTGTTATAGTTGCTAATCTAATTTTATGCTATGTACTTAGCCAAACATCACTTTCTTATCAAGGTATAGCTTTGGCAACTGCTTGTGCTTCATTTATTAATATGTTTGTATTATCATTATTAATTAGAAAAGAGCATAAAGGTATCTTTACAAAAGATATATTTGTATACATTTCAAAGATACTAATTTCTGCTATTATAATGGGTGCAGTTATACTTGGACTAAACTATTTATTAGATAGCTTTACAGGATCATTTATCAATAACTTAATTAGAGTAGCTATAGCAGGCGGAGCTGGTATAGTTATCTACTTCTTGATTACTTATATATTTAAATGCAATCAATTCTTAGATAAAGAAGGTAGAGAAATTGGTAAAGAGGAAGAAAAAATAATTAATTAAAGGCAAAAATAAAAGGTTGATGTTAAACATCAACCTTTTTTAGTTAAGTCTAAAATTACTTTTTAGAAATAATTGCAACTAAAGCAACTAAAACAATAACTACAACAATAGCAACAATACCACCAATTGGGTTTGATGTTGTAGCTGAATCTTTAGGTGCTTCTTCTGTTTCAGCTTCTGTTTCTGCTGGAGCTGTTTCTCCGCTTATAGCTTCTGCTGCTTCAATTGCTTCAGTAGCTGCATCTTCAGCAACTTCTGTAGCAGCTTCTTTAACTTCTTCAGCGTTTTCAACTACTTCTGTAGCAATTACTTCTGCAGGAGCTTCAGCAGGTGTCTCTTCTGGAACTACTACATCAGCAAATGCAGCAGAAAAACTTAAAACAAATACTAAAGCTAATAATAAAGCTAATTTTTTCATATATATAATCCTCCTTACATTAAATACAGTTTATTAATAAGCCTTTGCTGGCGTGATTGATAAACTACTTATTTTATTATATAATACGAGCAATATGATGTCTATAATTTAACATAAAGGTAACATAATTTTAAAGTATACATAATCTTAAAAAGGAGCTATATAAATTGAGGTTAAAGAATATAAAAGGCGCTAAAGAGTACGTGGAGGCAAGCAATCTAGTAATTTTAGAGCCACAAGAACATAAAGGAAAATGGAAGAATTTATTTAATAACAATAATGATATTCATATAGAAATTGGTATGGGTAGAGGCGATTTTGTTATTGGAATGGCACTATTACATCCAGAAATAAACTATATAGGTATTGAGATGTATGATAGCGTTATTTATAAGGCAGTAAAAAAGATAGAGAGTTTAGAAACAAGACCAGATAATCTTTTATTAATTAGAATGGATGCAACTAATATTATGGATGTATTTGATAAAGAAATATCTAGGATATATCTAAATTTTTCTGATCCATGGCCTAAAGCAAAACACGAAAAGAGAAGATTAACATCTAAGCAATTTTTAGATAGATACGAGAATATCTTTATAGGAGAAAAACAAATCTTTCAAAAGACAGACAATGATGCTTTGTTTGAGTTTTCTATAGAAAGCCTTGAGCAAAATGGATATATATTAAAAAATGTTACGAGGGATTTGTATTCAAATATGATAGAAGGAAATATAGCCACTGAATATGAAACTAAATTTGCTTCTATTGGAAAAAACATCAATAGATTAGAAGCATATAAGAATTAAAATCTAATGATACAAAATTGTTACACAAGTAACGCAAATGTAATATTTAAATAGGCTCATTTACTTGAAAGTAAGCCATCTTCTTTATTATAATATATATAGATTTTATGTACCTAAAAATAGAGGAGATGTGAGTAATGGGTTTATTTGACAAATTTGCTTTACCAAACCAAATAAAGAAAAAGACTCTTGAGCTTAATAGCCCAAAGTATTCACCTATCATAGGACAAGCTAGTACTTTTAAGACATTAGCTTCATTTGATTTAGATATAGGTACTCCTAGGTATGAAGGAGATATACCAAATGCAGTAATTAGATCATATGAAGATTTCAAATAAAAGTAGCGACAACTAAAAGGTTGTCTAAAGGAAGATGTTTATGAGAAAAAAGACTGGTATTTTTTTATTCCTATTAGCTTTCTTAGTTTTAATAGGTATATTAATTTGGAATAATGTTGATTTTAGTAATCTAAATATTGGCGGTGGAGAAGAAATTGCTGATTATAGCAAATTGAACCCTGTTATTATTCAATATAAAGTTGGAACATATGATGAAATAAAAACGGTTAACATTGACTTAGAAGAAGATAAAATAAAACTTTCTGAATATGTGAAAAAGCTTAAACCATTATCTAAAGAAGAGATGGTAAATTTAGCATTACCTAATGAAATTGTAATTAAGTATGATGATAATTTAAACGTATATTTAACTTTAGATCCATATGATTATTGTTCATTCGATAATCTAAAAAAGGATATACATTATAAACTTTCTAAAATTCCAGATGGTTTAAGACTATTTGTTAAAGATCATTTAGGAATAAAAGACTAATAAAAATTAAAGCACCTTAAAAATTAAGGTGCTTATTTTTTATGCTAATTCAACTATAGTTACTCCAATATCTCCTTCGCCAAACATTCCAGCTCTATAAGACTTAACATGAGGATTCTTTTTTAAATATTCTTGTACAGCTTTTCTTAATGCTCCTGTACCTTTGCCATGTACAACTCTTACACTTGCAACATTTGAAAGGTAAGCATCATCTAAATATTTTTCTAATACAGGTATTGCTTCATCAACTGTCATTCCTAAAAGTTTAATTTCAGTTGAAATGTCTTTTGATTTATTAAAATTATTAGAAGCTTTAATAGAATTTTTGTTATTTTTATTTAAATCTTCTTTTGTCTTTTCTAATTGAGATAAATGAATTTTTAATTTTACAATTCCACTTTGAACCATGACATTATCATTTTTGTCAGGCAACTTGCAAATAGTAGCTTCTTGATCTAAAGAAGGTATATATACATTCATACCAAGAATAATCTCTTCTTTTTTTATTGGATTATTAACTACTTCTTTTGAAGGTTCTAATAATTCACTTTGAATAGAAGATAAACTCTTTTTAAGTTTTGCTCTTTCTTCTTCAGCCTTTTTACCTGCATCTTTTGGATTTTTGTTTTTAATAGAAGTAAGTTCTTTAATAATATCATTTGCTTCATCTTGGGCATCCAAAAGTAAATCTCTAGCTTTTTCACGAGCTTTAGTAATGATTTCAGTTTTTTGTTTATCTATTTTTTCTTTTTCTTTTTCAATTTGTGCTTTTACTCTTTCGGCATCGCTTAGAATCTTTTTAGATTGTTCTCTTTCTTCACGAGCTTTAATTCTATCTTGTTCCATAGAAGATAATACATCTTCAAATTTAATATCTTCTTCTGATAAAAATTCATTTGCTCTATTTAGGATATCTTCTTTTAATCCGAGTTTTTTAGAGATTGCAAATGCATTACTTTTACCAGGCACTCCAATAAGAAGTTTATATGTAGGCCTTAATGTTTCAACATCAAATTCACAAGAAGCATTTTCAATTCCAGGAGTTTGAATCGCGAATGTCTTTAATTCACTATAGTGAGTAGTAGCAATACTTATGCAATTTGAATTATATAAATATTCTAATATAGACATAGCAATAGCTGCACCTTCAACAGGGTCAGTGCCAGAACCAATTTCATCTATCAAAACCAAATCATTCTTTGTTACATTATTTATAATGCTTACTAGATTAGTCATATGTGCACTAAATGTTGATAGAGATTGCTCGATACTTTGTTCATCACCAATATCTGTATAGATATTTTCAAAAAGTAAAAATTTTGAGCCATCGTCAACAGGTACAAACAAACCAGATTGTGCCATTAAACAAAGTAGACCACATGTTTTTAGAGTAACAGTTTTACCGCCAGTGTTTGGACCAGTTATAATTAGTGATTTAAAGTCTTTACCAAACCAAATATTAATTGGAACTACTTTGTCTTCGGCAATTAATGGATGACGTGCATTTTTAAAATTGCATTCTTCATCATTAAATATAGGTGCAAATGCATTAATAGCTATTGCATATTTTCCTTTTGCAAAAGCAAAATCTATATAAGATATATTTAAAATTCCTATTTTAATTATTTCTACAATTGGAACAACCATTTGAGTTAAAAGAGTTAGAATTCTTTGAACTTCAAGTTGCTCTTTAAGCTTTAATTCTTTAATGTCATTATTTAAGTTAAATATAGAAGTAGGTTCAATAAATAGTGTGCTTCCAGTAGATGACTGGTCATGTATTAAACCAGGGACTTCATTTTTGTATTCAGCTTTAACTGGTAATACAAATCTATCATCTCTAAATGTAATAACTTGTTCTTGTAAAAACTTAGATTTTGACTTTAGTAGAGAATTTAACTTTTCTTTTATCTTAGATTCTAAATCTAATATTCCGCGTCTAATTTTATATAAGTCAGAACTTGCTCTATCATCCAACTCTTCTTCGTTTTTTATACATCTTTCAATTTCTTCTTCAACTTTTATATTTGAATAAAGATTTTCAAAATAATTAGCTAAAATTGGATATTCATTTTCATCGATTGATCCATTTGAAAATGAATTTTTTAATTTTCTAGATACTCTTAAAACATCACTTACATATAAAAGTTCTTTTATAGAAAGAATACCGCCAATATTTACTTTATTTAAAACTTCATCAATATTAGTAATAGGTGCTAGGGGAATATCGTGTTGTTTTAACAGATATGAAGTTGCTTCTTTAGTTTCATTTTGCCAAGCTTCTATTTCTATTGAATTTGAAGAAGGCTCTAAAGATAATACTTTTTCTTTTCCTAAATAAGTTACTGCATATTTTTCTAATATATTAATTATTTTATTATACTCAAGTGTTTCTAATACTTTTTTATTCATATATGTCAACCTTTCGAAACAATTAGTTTTGTTCATTTTATCACGAAATCAAGCCATTTTCAACGATTTGAAGCATATTATGTTATGTGTTTTATATTTTATAAAGAAAACTTGATATGTTATTTGAGAAAACATTCTGCACGATTGCAGCTTGTATAATTTGCAACGAGAATCCCGAACAGGTGAGGAAAAAGATTCGAGTTGCAAATATTACAAGCTGCTGAGGAAGCCGTTTTCGAAAGTAACATATCAAGATTGATTTAATATATTAAAAAAATGAATAACATAATTCGATTATTGTCGACATAAAAAAATGATTTTTAATAGTCTTTATTTGTTACAAAAAAATTTCAAAAAAGTTTCAAAAAATTTTCCATTATGCTACAATATTTAGTGACAATATTTATTGTACAAAGGGGATTATTTTATGATTAGAAAAAGTTTGATCTTAATTGCAATTTTAATTATATTTGCAGTTGTTTTGGTTGGATGTTTCGAAAAGAAAGCGCCAGATGTTGTAGCTAGTTCAGGAGATGAAGAATCAGGAGATATTCAAATATCTTTTGCTGATGATACTAAAACATATGGAAATGGAACTGATATAGTTATCTATAAAGGAAACATCTATTACATTGAGTATAAAAATAGTGATTATGCAGAAGAAGGTCTAGGAGCAAGATATTGGATAGATAATAATTCTAATAATCAAAGATATGTTAATAAAATTGATAGTAGAGGAAATATAAAAAATCTATTTAAAGTTACAGGAGCTACAAGCTTTAGTATTTTTGACGATAGATTTTATTTAAAAGGTAGTAATGGCTATATATATACAGTTGATATGAATGGTGAAAATAGCTTAAACCTTATAAAAGGTGAATTCATAGGAATAGATGAAGAAGCACATGCTGTTTATTATCAAAAAGAAGATGATCCAAATTCAATATATAAGCTAAATACTAAAGATTTATCTATTAAACCAAAGATGGCATTTAATAATCCAACCACATCAGGAAATTACAATTTCTTAGCTGTTAAAAATGGAATTATTTACTATGCTAATTTCGATAATAAAAAAGGTGAACTTGTTTTAGTTGAACATGATATTGAAAATAACACAAATAAAGCAGTTATTAAGCATAATGTTGGTTTAATGTATGACGAATCTATTAAAGATGAATCAACAAGAGATAGGGTTGTATATATTCATACTGTTGGTGATTATGCATGTGTAGCTATTGGTGAGCCAACTGGTGGCACAATGGGTGGATATATGCAAGGTAAAGCATATACAATTAATCTAAATGATAAAACTATTAGTGAAATTGAAACAGACTTATTAAAAGCTAGTGAAGGTGGACCAGTTTTTGATAGTGCTTTTTATAATGTTGTAGAAGGAGAATTATATAAGCTAAACTTTGGCGGCAAGTTTACACCAGTTGAATTTGCTACTCCTCTTCAAAAAGAAGATTTTGCTAAAAGATATAAGCTAAATTTAGAAGAAACCCTTGGAGATGAAGGCGCACAAAGCTTATCTATGGGAATCGATACCAAAAAGTATGATGTAGAAGTTGAAGATTACAAAATCACAGGTGATAAAATCTTTTATACAATTACTGCTTCTAGAGCAAATCCTTCTCATGAAATAGGTTGGAGACCTTCATATATTAGAATTGCTTCAGAAGTATATTTAAAAGATTTAACATCTGGTAATGAACAACTTGTATACTCTTATTTAAACAACGATTGGGAAAATCAATTACTTGAAAGCCAAAAAGAATATGAAGAACAAAAACAAGAAGAAGAAAAAGTAGTAATTGATGAAGAAAAATTAAGCCCAAATGAAATGATGCTTGAAATCAAAGTAGATAACTTTTGGGAGAAAGAATTCGATATTAGAGTTGAAGAAGTTGGCGGAACAATATTTGGTAAGAGAGTAGAGTACGAAGGACATCATAAAAAAGAAGATGGAACTATTAAATTAAAAGTTTCTAAAGAAGTAGGTGCTATGCTTACTGTATATAAGAATAATGAACTTGAATATCAGTTTGTTATAGATTCTTCAATGTAATTAAATTATATATAGAATAAATAATTTAGGAGGAAAAAATGAAAAAATTATTAGGAAGTATATTGTTATTAACTCTAATTGTTTCTATGTGCAGTATGGCATATGCTAAAACATTTTCAGATGTTAAGAATACAAAGTATGCTACTTCAGTAGATATACTTAGCACATTAAAAATCGTTGATGGTTATCAAGATGGTACATTTAAACCAAATAATACTATTACAAGAGCTGAACTTTCAAAACTAATAATAGTGTCATTAGGTAAGGAAAAGACAGCTGAATCACTAAAAGGATCAACATCTTTTAATGATGTTGCAGCTAATAGCTGGGCTTCTGGTTATATTAATTGTGCTAGTAGTTTAAATATTATTAAAGGTTATCCAGATGGATCATTTAAACCAAGCAATCCAGTAACTTATGTTGAAGCTGCTACAATGCTTTTAAGATCTTTAAATTATACTAGAGAACTTGAATCTGAAAAGTATCCAACTGGATATATGAAAAGAGCAAATGATGCTGGAATCTTAGATAATGTTTCTGCTACAAGCTCTACAGAAAATGCTATTAGAGGAAATGTTGCAATAATGGTATTAAATACTCTTTGTGGCAATGTTAGAAAGATTGTTTCTACAACTTCTTCTGGAACAGCTACATGGGGAGATGGTACACCTTTAATAGAACAAAACTTTGATGATTATAGAAGTGTTAAAGGCGGAATAGTATCAGATATCGATTTTGAAAAGAGTGTAATTACAGTTAAAGACGAAACACAAAATAGAAAAGTAAGATGCTATATTGATGGCCAAGCAAAACTATCTGAATTATATAAGAGAGAAATTAATTTCTTATATGATGATGAAAATGATGAATTCTTATTATTTAGCTTTGCAGATGATTACACTGTAAAAGAAGTTGATGTAAAAGAAATCGACGATGATGAAAAAGTTCTTTATGATGAGAAAGATAATGAATATGATTTACCTAAAGATATATTAATGGTTTGGGTATCAAAATATAAAGATGTTGAGACAGCATATATTGTTTATGATGGTAAAAAGATTATTGCAATGGTATTAGAAGGTGACCCTGAAGTATTTGCTGGTATAGTTACAGATACTGGAATCAAGGTTGATGGCGAAAAAGGATTTGAAATTCAAAATACAGATCAAAAATACGAAGAATTACCATTTGCAGATGAAGAAAAGTTATCAATTGGTGAAGTAGTATTATATATGCTAGATAATAAAGGTAGAGCAGTTATTATTGAAAGAATTGCTAAGAAAAATTGTCTAGGAATAGAAGAATTAACAACTACAGCAATTAAATTAAAGAAAGAAACAAAGATTAATTTAACTAGTGATTTTGTATATTTAGTTGATTTAAATGGAAATATAAGAGAAGGCAAACTAAAGGATATAGAGAAAGAATTTGACTTAGCTTATACAGTTAAATTTGCAGAATTATACTTTATAGTAGTATTTGAAGATAGTGTTAATTCAGATGATATAGTTTCTAATCTATCTGTTTCTGAAGCTAAAGAAGAATTAGAAGATGTTATTAAAGCTGCAAATAAATTAATTAAGAAAGAATCTTCTTATTCAGTAGCTTCTTTTGAAGCATTTAGAACAGCAGTTAATGAAGGAAATGCGGCTCTTAAATCTAATGGTTCAGCAGCTAAGATGGAACTTGCTGCTCGTAAGATTAAAGAAGCACAAAGTGGATTAAAGAGTGCTACATCTTCAGATAAACAATTAAGAAGCGATTATTCAAACCTTCAATCTATTATTAAAGAAGCTGAAGGAAAGAAACAAGCTGATTATACTGCAGCAAGCTTCAAGACTCTTACAGATGAACTTAAAAATGCAAAAGCTGTAAATTTAGCAAATACTACTTCTGCAAAGATTTCAGATAGAATTACAGCTCTTAGAAAAGCAATTAATTCATTAGTAACAAATACAGCTAATGATGAAATAAATAAAGCAATTAATAACTTAAATGCTCTTATTTCAAAAGGAAATACAATAGTAAGTAACAAAGCTAATTATTCAACTGAGTCATACAATAAGTTCTATTCAACATTTACTACTGTTAAGAACTTTAAGACAACAAATGCAAGCTTATCTGAAATAAAGACTCAAGCAAATAATTTAGAAGCTGCAATTGATCAATTAGTACCTGTTCTTTTAGCTACATACAAAACAAACAGAGATACATTAGATAATACTTATAGAAAAGCTAATTCAATTAAACAAATCGATTATACACAAGATAGCTATGAAGAATTTGATGATGCGTTTAAAACATTAAAGACAGAGTATAGTAATTTAAAATCTGTTTCTGAAGTTGAAGAACTATCAAATCAAGAAGTTCAAACAGAGCTTACTAAGGTTAATAAATTAAATACAGATATTAATAATGCTATGAATAAACTAGTGGTTAACACATTAAGATCTAACCTTAGAAAATATGTTGAAAAAGGTGAATCTTATACTGCATCTACTTGGTCAGGAAGCATAGACTATACAGAGCTAAAAGGCTACGTTACAGCAGCTAGAGTAGTAGTAGATGATGTAGATGCTACAGATGAACAATTAAGAGAACATAAGAACAAATTATCTGACTATATTTCGCTATAAATGCTGATATTTAAAGAAGAATGCCCATATTTTGGGCATTCTTCTTTTTTATATTGCATATATATTTCAATCGTGATAGAATTCTCTCGAAATACTATAGTTGAATTTATTTTTACCTTATTTTAAGGAGGAATTGAAAAAATGGATAATTGTAGTGAGAAGGGAAAGCTCAATGTCTCGATTGAGTTTCTGGGCGCTACCAATGGTATTGTCACTGGTTCTGCCAATCTTGTTACAATAACCCGGGGAGATACTGTTCGTAAAGTTCTAGTTGATTATGGATGGTTCCAGGGCGACGATGATTATATGAATGAAGACCGAGTTATTAATCCAGATGAAATTGACTGTGTTTTGCTTACTCATGCGCATTTAGATCATTGTGGTGGCGTTCCGCTGCTTTTTAAGACTATTGATGATAATATTCCTTTTACTGGGAAGATTTATGGTAGTCGCGAGACTTTAGATCAAGCAGTTCATATCTTGAGAGACTCTGCCAAAGTCAATGAAAATCGGCTTAAAGGCTATAAGGGTTGCTATGAGAAGACTAAGCATACTCTCATGAAAGACCGTGAAAAGGCTGAAAGAGAAGTTGCTAAGCCCAAAGACATAGCAGCTATTGATTCTGCAGTAGATAGCATTGAAGAAGAAGAACAGAGCATTTTCTATTCTATTGAAGATGTTGAAGAAGCTATTAGACATTTTTATCCTATAGATTTTACTAAGGGAGCTGGCTCAATTCAGGAAATTACTCTTTTTGAAGGAATTGATGCTAAATTTATTCCGACGTCACATATTAATGGCAGTACCATGATTGAGCTTAGAGCTTATTATGGAAGTGAAAATTACACTATTGTCTTTTCTGGTGATATCGGAAATGAGAACACAATTCTTTATAAAAAGATGAGGTTCCCTACAAACTATAGTGCTGATTGTGTCGTACTTGAAAGTCTTCATGGAGTAGAAAGACCTATTGAAAGTTTGCAAGAATCAACTATTATTCTTAAGAAGATTTTGAAGCAAGCCGCTAAAAAGCAAAAATCAGTCATTATTTCTGCATTCTCGCTCGATAGATCGGCTGGAATTATCAAAATCCTCAATGATTTCATGGATCAGGGACTGTTCTTACAGTGCTTTATAGACTCGCCTCTTACTGAAAAAGAGCTTAATTGCTACATTAATAGTTACAAAGATGGGACATCTGCTTGGTTTAATTACAACCAAGGATTTCCATTTAAAACCGAGCGTTTTCACGTGATTACAACATATCAAGAGCATCTGCTTGCTGCAAAGTATAAAGGACCGAACATCTTTATCACTTCTTCTTGTATGGGATTTGGTGGACGAGTACTTGATTATTTTGAACAGCATATTCAAGATGAAGATTCTATCTTTATTTTCCCTGGATTCTTGCCTCAGGAATGTCCTAGTAAGACTTTGCTTGAAGCAGAACAGGGTGAGATTGTTGAGTTAAACGGCAGACTTTACAAGAAGCATTGTAAAACTATACAGCTTCATGGATTTAGCTCTCACGGCTATTATCCGGATAAGCTTAAGGTTTTGGATGCTTATCCCAATGTAAGTACAGTATTTTTGAACCATGGTGATGATGAGTCTGTATTTACTCTTAGTGAGTTTCTTTCAGATAAACTGGAAGCAGAAGTTATTATTCCTGAGTATGAAGATTGCTATAGATTGTTTTAATCTAAGTAACTAGTTAAAAGCCAAGTGTTATAAACACTTGGCTTTTTATATTGTTATAAATTTATTCATGTGGTAAAATACACATCAGTTTTGAGATAGAAAGGAGGATAACATGAAGGTTGCAATATATACTCTAGGATGTAAAGTAAATCAATATGAATCAAATGTAATTCAAAATGAATTTGAAAATAATGGTTACGAAGTAGTGAATTTTGATGAATTTGCAGATGCTTATATTATTAATACTTGTACAGTAACTGCAATGGGCGATAAAAAATCAAGACAGATTTTAAGAAGAGCAAAACAGATAAATCCTAATAGCTGTGTATGTGCAATTGGATGTTATGCTCAAGTTTCAAAAGAAGACTTAGAAAAAATAGAAGAAATAGATATTATATTAGGAACAATAGAAAAATCTAAAACTTTTGAAATAGTAGATAAATATATAAAAGAGAATAATCATAACAAAATAGTAATGTCGGAAAATATTATGAAATTGATGCCTTATTGTGAATATAATGGCGTAGCTTATTCAGAACATGTTAGAGCAGAAATTAAAATTCAAGATGGATGTGATAGATTTTGTAGTTATTGCATAATTCCTTATGCTAGAGGACCAGTTAGAAGCAGAAAACCAGAAGATATAAAAAATGAAGTTAAACTATTAGTTGAAAAAGGAATAAAAGAAATCGTAATTACAGGAATACATATTTCATCTTATGGAAAAGATTTTAAATATAATAAACTATCTGATGAACCATATGATTATAAATATGGATTAATAGACTTGTTAGAAGAATTAAATAATATAGAAGGAATAGAAAGAATTAGATTAGGTTCACTAGAACCTAGAATAATTACAGAAAAATTTGTTATTAGACTAACTAAATTAAATAAAGTATGTAATCATTTTCATCTATCACTTCAAAGTGGCTGTGATGAAACATTAGCAAGAATGAATAGAAAATATTCAACAACTGAATTTAAAGAGATTGTTAAACTTATTAGAAATAATATAAAAGAAGTAGCATTAACAACTGATGTAATAGTTGGCTTTCCAGGAGAAACTGAAGAAGAATTTAATAAGACAGTAGAGTTTTTAAAAGAGATTAAATTTTCAAAGATGCATGTATTTAAATACTCAAAAAGAAAAGGCACACCAGCTGCTACAATGCCAAATCAAGTGCCAGAAGAAATAAAAGAACAAAGAAGTAACATATTATTAGAAATGACAGCGCAAAATGAAAAAGAATTTGCATCACAATATATCGGTCACGAGATTGAAGTATTATTTGAAAATGATCACGAAGGACATACATCAAATTACATTAAAGTTATTTTAAAAGAACCAAACGAAGGTTACATAAATCAAATAATAAAAGTAATTCCCCAAAAATATGAAGAAGAAAATTTAATTGTATAATTTAATAAAATAGAGCATTAGTGTATTGCTGTTGAAAACAATCTGCACGATTGCAGCTTGTATAATTTGCAACGAGAATCCCGAGCAGGCGAGGAAATTGATTCGAAGTTGCAAATAGTACAAGATGCTGAGGAAGCCGTTTTCGAAGCAATATACTAATGCTCTTTTTATAAAAATAATAAATTTTACTTTTATTTTTTATTTAGTATTGATATCATAGAAGTAACAAAAAAACGAAAGGGAGTAAGGATAAATGAAAAATTCAATCAAAGTAGTTTTAGCAGTTTTATTTGTCATGTTTTTACTTACAGCATGTACAATAAAGAATGTTCAAAGCATTATTATTGATGATAAGAGTGATGTAGAAGTTGTTATAATCACATCTATGGATAACGATGCAATTGATACTTTCATGAGTTTACAATCAGGTGATACAAATGAAGAAGGTCAATTAGAAAAGAAAGAGCATACAGATGCAGAAAAATGGGTATACTTAGAGAAAGCTCTTGCTACAGATGAAGCTTATAAAGACTTTAAGAAAGAGAAATATGAAGAAGGCGAATTCAAAGGATATAGATTATCTAAGAATTATGGCAATATTGAAAAATGTTCAACAACTGAAAAAGACATAGATTATTCAAAAGCATTACAAACAGGAAAATTATTTATCAAAGATGGAGACAAATATACTTTAAAATTGACAACATCTTCTGCAAATGCAGGTGTTGATGAACAAAGTAAGTCTGCTGGTCAAGATTTGAGTGAAATAATGGCTTATTCAATAGTTGTTTCTTTACCTGTTGAAGCTACAAAGAATAATGCTACAACAGTTTCTGAAGATAAGAAGACATATATTTGGGATGCATTAAAAGCAGATTCAGTTGAACTTGAATTTAAGTTAGAAGAAAAGAAAGAAGAAAAACCAGAAGAAGACAAATGGTGCAATAAATTCCAAATTCAAATTGATGCTCCAAAAGCAGGCGAAAAACCAGCTACAAAAGCTAAAGCATTAAATGAAGAATTTACAATTGGAAAGATTTATTGGACAGCTTATGAAGGTGGTAAAGCATTAGATACAGCTGTTGAAAAATTTGATAGTAAATATGATTACGAAGTTAAGATTATGGTTGAACCAGCTGAAGGTTATAAACTAAGAAGTGATTACTTTGGTGAGGTTAATGGAAACCAAGCTCATATGCCAGTAAATTATGAAAAAGGTAACTTCTATGTATCATATTTATTTGAAAGAGATACATCAGATGTTGTTTGGTCAAATGCATCTAAATGGGCTATTGATGAATTAACAAAAGCTAAATCAGCTTCTTTAATTCCAGATATCTTTAATAAAGAAGATTTAACCAAGAATATTACAAGAAGAGAATTTGCACATGTAGCTGTTAAACTATATAACAAGATTTCTGATGTATCTATGATTCAAGTATATGATAACCCATTCACAGATACTGATGATCCAATAGTTGTTAAAGCATACGGAATCGGAATTACAAAAGGTATGTCTGATACAACATTTGAACCAGATACATTAATCACAAGAGAACAAATGGCTACAATGCTTACAAGAGCATTAGCTGAAGCTAAAGAAACATTAAACACAACTGTAGATATGAGCAAAGTAACAAAATTTGCTGATGATGAAAATATTAGTTCATGGGCAAAAGATAGTGTATACTTCATGTCTAGTGTTGAATTAATCAAAGGTGTAGGAGAAAACAAATTTGATCCTAAAGCAAATGCTTCAAGAGAACAATCATTATTAATCTCTGTAAGAGGAGCAGAAAAATATTCTAAATAATTCTATTAAAAAAGAGCAAAAGAAAACGCCTGCAGATCATTCGCAGGCGTTTTATTTAGAGTAACTCATTGGTTCCTCCTCCTATATGGATTATCAACTACAGACACTACACTTCTCATGTCATCATACGACTAACACTCACGTACACGGCATCTTCGCCACATGTCCATTGGATGGCATTACTCGCAAGTACCAGCGGAACATCTTCCGTCTCTACTCACAACTAAAATGTCTCTCATTGATTAAAGATATTATAGCACAGTTAACATAAAAAGTAAAGACTTTTAGCTAAAATACTTGAAAAAAAGATGCTTAAATGATATTATTATATTTACGTTGGAAATATAAATAGGGGTGTAGTTCATCGGTAGAATAAGAGTCTCCAAAACTCCAGAGGAGGGTTCGATTCCTTCCACCCCTGCCAAAAAGATTTAGATTTTATCTAAATCTTTTTTTATATTTATTAATAATCAATTTAATAATATAATTGTATATATGTTTGGAGGATAGATCATGAAAAATATTTTAAAAATTATTTTTGCAATTTTAGTAATAACTTTTGCTTTAACTGGTTGTGGAATGAAAACTTATGTAGGAATAATTGTTTCTGATGATAAAAAATTAAAATTTGAATACACAACTGCATTAGATGATGAAGCGATTGATTTAGCAATGTCAATGAATGATTCATCACAAAAAGGATCAGGTGATACTGAAAGTATAATTAATGCATATAAAACTCATACTGATGAAGAAAGATGGGAGTATATGAATAATTCATTATCTACTCAATACGAAGATAATGGATATAAGAAAACTAAATATGATCAAAATGGATATAAAGGAGCAGTATATTCAAAAGAATTATCTGGTACAATAGATGATTATGTTGGTAGTGGAAAAAATGTAGACTTTGGATCTTTAAGTGAAGAAAATAAAATGTTTACCAAAAAGAATAATCATTATTATCTATATATAAATCTAGTTGGTTCAGGAGATAATTACGCAGAAGCAAAGTCATATAAAGAACAGGGAGCGGATATGGATTATATGTTTTATGTTACACTTCCTAAACCTGCTATTAAAAGTAATGCTACAGTAGTATCTGATGATGAATTAACTTATAGTTGGGATTTGTTACAAGTAGATGATATAGAGTTAGAATTTGACTTAAATAATAAAGTAGATATCGTACCAATGATAATTATAGGAATAGTTGCTTTATTTGTTGTTAGTATTATTGGTGTATCGATTTATAAAATGATTCCTAGAAAAGATAATAATTAGAATTTATAAATAAAAAATAAAATATATAAAATAAACCTCTGCTAAAAAGCAGAGGTTTTTATTTTTATTCTTCAACTATTTCAGCATCAGGAGCATTTGTTTTAACAGATTCAATTCCGTTCATGCATCCAGCTAATTGTGAATATCCTTCAGAAGCTAAAATATTTTGTCCGTTTTTAGCTGTTAATCTGAATCTAAATTCGCCACCTTTGTCTTCGTAAACTTCAAATTTTGGATTTGTTAATTCTTCAAATCCTTCTTTTGTTTGATCTTCAATACCTGCTACTGGAGCATTAGTTTTTACACTTTCAATTCCATTTTTACAAGCATCCATTGAACTATAAACTTGAGAAGTACCAATTATTTGACCATTACCTGCAACAAGATTAAATTTGCAACCAGCATCTGATGTTTTAATAACAAATTTTCCCATATTTATTCCTCCTATTTATTTAGCACCATAGTAATGTGCTGTTGATATTTTAATTCTATATTTATTTAAATAAAAATACAATACTAATAAAATTAAAAAAATAATATAAAAAAGAATAAAAACAAAATAAAAAACTAAATTAAATAATAAAAAATCTAAATTAATAAAAAATTCAAATAAATAGAAAAAAACATATTTTATATAGAAAAAATATAATTATTTTATAATTTATTATTTTTTTAGACTTTTTTTATTATAACAATTGCCTTCAAAGCGTTGAAAAACAAGAGTTTTGTTTGTAACAAAAAATTAATATAAAAAAGATAAAAAATATTGAAAAAAATTTTTTGTTAGATTAAAATTAAAATAAGTTTAAAATTTATACGATTTTAAGGAGAGAAAAAAGATGGGAAGAAGACCAAAAGAAGAAAATTTAACACTTAAATATAACGGATCATTAGATGGAGCTAAAACTATCTATTTACACTATGGCATTGGTGAAACTTGGGAAGGTGTAGCTGAATGCAAAATGAGAAAACTTAAATATTGTTATAAAACAGAAGTTACTATTCCAACAGGAGCAGATTTAAATTTCTGCTTTAGAGATCAAGATGGAAACTGGGATAATAATGCTGGTTGCAATTACACATATAATTCTTTTAGTGAAGGAAACCCTACATATGGTCATGTAGAGGTATGTTCTGAGTACAAAAAGAAATAATCTTTAAGAACAAATATTTAGTAAATTTATTGACTTTTAAAAGACAAGATGTTATTATGAGTCTTGTCTTTTATTTATATATGCTCGAGTGGCGGAACAGGCAGACGCACAGGACTTAAAATCCTGCGGTTGAATAAACCGTACCGGTTCGATTCCGGTCTCGAGCACCATTATAGAAGGTCTTTAGACGTTGAATTCACAATTGTCTTTGGGCTTTCTTTTTTTGCTTTTTTACCTTGCATTTATGTTAACCATATGATACAATATCAAATGGCAATATAATTTTTTTAATCCCTAGGTAGGCAATTATATTGACTAAATGCTTCATATGGAGGGGATTTTCAAGGTGAAAGAGTACATTAAGGTTGCCGCAAAATGGTGGGCCGATGGACTTCGCAATCTCCATTGCGGAATCTGTAATATCGACCTGTTCGAAACGAGTTTGGCCCAGGCAATCGAGAAGGAGACTTCAAGATGCCCCTATTTCTCTATTACTACCGATACTTATCCTTGTGCTTTTCTTACTGACATAGCAAAATCTTGTGGGATTAGTCCCAGAGCTTTCCCGTGGAAAGTTATTATGAACTTTAACCGTGAGCGTGTTTCTGTAAGTTGTGGTTATGGTGTTAAACCAGAGGTTCTTTACAACAACAATTCGAAAACGGAGGCATATTAAATGGATAGCATTATTATGAACCTCTCTGTAAATGATCTTTTGATGCTCAATGATTTTCAGCGGATTGCTAAAGAAGCGCAAAATGCCTATGAACTGATTGCTAAAAAATATGCAAATTCATTTGGCATTGGTACCAAAGAAATCGAAGTTTATGAGAGGGTCGAAACCGAGTATTCTGGATACGGTGTTCTTACCATTGATGGTGTTTTTAAGTACCATGATAACTGGTGGGGCGGCCGTGACTGGGAAATCAAGGTTTCAAGTCCCGATGGAATCTTCCATATCTTTAGGCTTCAGTATCTTTACAATATGCTTGATGTGTTTAGGCGTAATGGTGATGAAAACACTGCAAAGACAATCGAAGAGATGGTCAAAGGTTCTGATGAATCCATTACATCTGTAGCTTATGCTATAAATGATTGGATAAAACAGATAAAAGGATAAGGAGGTTGAGCATGGAAGTCCGGCTAAATTCAAGAACCTATGGATATTGGAGAGAGGATCGAACTGTTTCAATGTTAAAAGAGGACAAAAATGTAGTTCGAGCCGGTAAAATGGCCGACAAAAAGCTAGCTAACCTAGAAGCTGAAGATGAAATGATCAAAAAGCTTGAAAACGCCATTTATAGCGTTGAAGGGGAAAGGGCACCTGCTTTGATGCAACGGCTTAGGTTAAATGTACTTGGAATGAGAATGAATCCTTATGGAAAGCTCATTCGCTGCATTGAAGAACTTAGGCAGGCAGGAGTTGATGTCGAAACGGGTTTTTGGGAGACATTTATTGCTACCATGAAGAATACCATTTCCAAAAAAACGGATCCGAATAAATTCTATACATACTGATTTTACCTTAAATTAAATGTCGCACAAATTGTGCGACATTTTTTTATTGTAAAAGTATTGATTGACATAATTTTAATAAAATGATAAACTAACAAGGTTCTACAAAAAGATTTTATAAGCTATTTATGAATGCTTAGTACCAACTCTAATTTCTAAAAGCCTACGACTACTTTAAAAAATTCTTTCATCATTAAGATTAGGAGGTATGCAGGAAGAATGGGTTCAACTTATGGGGGCTACCATACGTGTGGTGGCTGGAGTGTAAAGATATCTATGGAAGAAGCTGAAAAAGATCAGTCTGCTCGTGAACGTTTTTTGAGAAGACAGAATAACTTAGAAGCTAGAAAAGCAGAAATGCTTAAGTTCATTAACTATATGCATAGAGCATTTGATGGAACAATTGCTGAAAAACCTGCTGCAGTTCTTATAAAAACATGGGAAAGCCGGAATTTTAATAAGAATCTTACCAATGCCAATATAATGATTTGCAATATGCTAGCTACACTTCCTTCTAAAGAATGTGAAAAAAGATGGGAAGAAGCACTTATTAGTTTTTGTGAAGATCATAATCATTCTCTTAATGAATTTATATTATAAGGAGAATGAGAAATGATTAAATATAATTCACAAAAAGAAAAAGATAAGCAAAATAAAATCTGCCGAGATAAGATTGCTGCATCTATATTAAGTGAAGCAGAAAGAAAAAAAGCATATGAGCAAAAGATGCAAAAAGTAGATGAAAATTCCAAACGGCTCTTAGCTTATGTTGCTGAGATAAGAGCTACCTACTCAGGAGATGCTCTGGTATATCTTGAAGAAAGAGTTATCAAAAGATGGGCTGCAATTAAGTATCGTAGAGAAGCTAGTCTTGCTCATCATGATGTTGAAAATGCACTTCATACTTTTTACAGTTTGTAAAACGTATACACTCATTTGAGGCTGGGAGCTATTCCCAGCCTTTTTTATTGAAAAATAGCCAAAAAAATTATATAATCACCGTAACAGCGGTCAATGACCATCATAATTCGTAATGGCGGTCAATGACCGCCACTACAAGTAGGGAGGAAAGCTCTTTGAATATAGATAAATTATTAAAGCAAGTTGAAAAACCAATTCGTTATACTGGTGAAGAATTAAATATGTGCAAAAAAGATTTAAAAGATATTAAATTTAGATATTGTTTTTGTTTTCCAGATGTATATGAGATTGGTATGTCGCATTTAGGTTTAAGAATCTTATATGATTTATATAATAGAAGAAATGATACATATTGTGAAAGAGCATTTGCACCATGGGTAGATATGGAAAAACTAATGAGAGAAAATAATATTAAGCTTTTCTCATTAGAAACTAAAACTAATCTAAATGAATTTGATATGATTGGTTTTACTCTTCAATATGAAATGAGCTATTCAAATATTATAAATATGCTTGAATTAGGTGGTGTACCACTTTTATCAAAAGATAGAGGTGAAAATGATCCATTTGTAATGGCAGGTGGACCTTGTTCATATAATTCAGAACCTATATCTGATTTTTTTGATTTTATTGTTTTAGGCGAAGGTGAAGAATTAAATTTAGAAGTAACTGATGAGTGGATTAAATGGAAAGAAGCAAAAGAGCCTAGAATAAAGTTTTTAGAAAGAATAGCAAATATAGAAGGTGTGTATGTTCCAAGCTTTTATGATGTAAGTTATAACGAAGATGGAACAATAAAAGAAATAAAACCAAATAATAAAAATGCAAAAGAAATAGTTACAAAAAGAATAATAAAAGATTTAGATAAAGTAACTTATCCAGAAAAATGGATGGTACCATATTTGAGTGTTGTTCATGATAGACCAATGCTAGAAATTTTTAGAGGATGTATAAGAGGTTGTAGATTTTGCCAAGCAGGATTTTTATATAGACCGGTAAGAGAAAAATCAGTTGAAGTATTAGAAGAAAATGCTAGAAACTTGATCAAAAATACGGGATATGAAGAACTTGCTTTATCATCACTTTCAACTTCTGATTACAGAGGATTTTTTAAATTAGCAGATGATTTAATTTGTGAATTTAAACCAAAGAATGTAAATTTATCACTACCTTCTTTAAGAATAGATTCTGTAAGTTTAAAACTTTTAGATGAAGTTAATAATGTAAGAAAATCTGGATTGACATTTGCACCAGAAGCAGGTACTCAAAGATTAAGAGATGTTATAAATAAAGGAATAACAGAAGAAGATATATTAAAAGGTTGCGAACTAGCTTTTAGAAGCGGATGGAATAATGTTAAATTGTATTTCATGATTGGATTACCAACAGAGACGTACGATGATCTTCAAGGAATAGTAGATTTAGCAAATAAAATAGTTGAAGTATATTATTCTATACCAAAACAAGAAAGAACAAAAGGATTGATTGTAACAGTTAGTACGTCTACATTTGTACCAAAACCATTTACACCATTTCAGTGGTGCAAGCAAGATGATGTAGAGACAATAAATAAAAAGCAAGAATTCTTAAAAACAAATTTAACAAATAGAGCAATCAAATATAATTGGCATGATAGTAAGACATCTACGTTAGAAGCTGTGCTTGCAAAAGGAGATAGAAAATTAAACAAAGTTCTATTAAGAGCACATGAATTAGGATGCAACTTTGATGCGTGGGGAGAATTTTTTGATTATGATAAATGGATGCAAGCATTTAAAGATTGCAATATAGATCCATTCTTTTATTCAAGAAGAGAAATACCATTAGAAGAAATACTTCCATGGGAACATATAAATATAATGGTATCAAAAGAATTCTTTAAAAAAGAATTTAATAATGCAATGGCAGAAAAAGTAACACCAAATTGTAGAGCAAAATGTGCAGGATGTGGAGCAGCTAAATTTGGATGCGGAGTATGCTTTGAAACGAAAGGAGTATGTGTATGATATATAGAATGAAATTTGAAAAAAGAGATGAAGTTAAGTATATTGGACACTTAGATACAATGCGTACTTTTACAAGATGCATAAAGAAAACGAATTTACCAATTAAGTTTTCTAGTGGCTTCAATCCAAGAGTTCAATTAGCATTTGCACTTCCGCTTGCAGTTGGAGTAACTTCTGAATGTGAATATTTTGATTTGGAATTAAATGGAGATGTTGAATGCCAAGAAGTTATCGACGAACTAAATAAAAACTTTCCAGATGGATTTAAAGTATTAACATGTGAAAAATTAGAAAAAGCAAAAGGATTAATGTCGTTAGTTACAGAAGCGAATTATGAAATATCAATTTTAGTATCAACTAACAATAATGAAGAAATAGTTGCTAAACTAAATGAAGCATTTAATAAAGAGCAAGTATTAGTTACTAAACAAGCTAAAAATGGTAAGGAAGAAGAAATCGACATTAAGCCATTAATAATTGATTTGCAAGTTGTGGATTTAAACTACAATACAATAATTGTAAAAGTTCATTGTTTGGCAGGAAGCAAAAATAACTTAAATCCAAATTATGTGGTACAAGTAATAAAAAGTGTAGTACCAGAAGAAGAGCTAGATGATTATAATATTCATAGAAAAAAGCTAATATTAAATGAGCAATAATAGTAAGCTCCGGTGGTGAAAACACATAGCCGGAGCTTAAATAATACATAAAAGTTGACATAATACTTGAAAAATAACTTATTTTTTGATAAAATAGCAGTGGTAACCAAAATTTCACCGATTCCTACACTATAAATATTTAAAAGGAGTGAAAAAAATGAAACGGTACATCTCGTATATCCTGTTAAGCATGCTTTTGGTTCTTTTCCCTATTAACTCTACTCTTTCGGATGCTTATACTCAGTGGTATGGTACTGCAACAGTCATTTCCACCACAGTAAGCGTTCGTGAACAGCCCGATACTCGTTCTACTAGGCTCTACAAGTGTAATAACATGGATGAACTTTACATTACTGGTGAATACTATGATTGGTATGTAGTTGACTGCTATCAAAGTGGATTGAGTGCAGAACCTCAAACAGGTTATGTACTTAAATCATTTTGTGTGCTTAATGGCTACAGAATCCAAATAGCAAGTGGAAGCCTGAATGTCTACACTGATCCATGGTCAGGGCATACAAATGGTCAAAAGGTAAGTGCTGGAGAGACATTGTTTGTTATCTATGAGACAAACGAATGGCTTGTATGTCAGCTTAATACCGAGAAACGTATCCCTGGCACCTGTTTCGTCAAAAAAGTTGATGTAGGCATGTACGACTATAACGGTGCGGTACAGTTTGGCGAAAATTTCAGGTTTGAAGGTGGTAATGGCTATATAACTTCTCCTGGAACCTATGGAACTAGGTGGATGGTTATGTATGACCACGATGGGGTATCTGTAGGTATTCGAGAGCAACCTGATCTTGAGACCAAAAAACTTGCTATCATACATTCTGGAGACATTGTCACAGTAATCCAAAATGATGGCGAATTTGCCTATGTGCTGTACGTCAAAGAAAATGGTCAGCAAGTCTATGGATGGGTTCGGACCAAATATTTTGTTCCGGCCGAGTAAAATAAAAGTCCCTCAACTTAAAGTTGGGGGCTTTTTTATTGAAATTTCGGCATATTTATGTTAATATAGCAATATTGTATTGTTTATTTTAATAGAGCTTTTGCTATATATGTATGTATGAAAAAATAACCTGCCAAAGAACACAAAGCACTTAATATTGAATGCATAGATCAACTTAAAAAATTTTTGGGGCGAATGAGCGAAGCGGAATGTAAGCGGGTCCCGAAAATTTTTATTAGTTGCTATTAGCATTCGATAATTAGTGACTTTGTAGGGCGACGCAATTATTTTTGAATACATATATATATAGCAAAAGTACATAAAAATAAAAAAAGGAGTCTTTATGGAGCAATTAGCAAAACTTCTTCCAAAATTAAAGAAGTTTCAAGATTATATCGAAGATGTAAATAAAAGTAATTTTCCAATAAACATCTCTGGGTTATCTGAATCAGCAAAAGCACATTTTATATATGCAACAAGATTCTATTCAAAAAAGCCAGTAATAGTTCTAACATATAATGAAATAGAACTTAAAAAGATGCAAAAAGACTTGGAGTTTTTTGAAGATGAAACTGTACAAGTTTTTCCAAAAAGAGAAATAGTATATTATGACATAGACACAATGAATAAAGATGTGACTATGGAAAGACTAAAATGCTTTTCGGATTTATATAATTCTCAAAATGGAATAATACTTACAACTATAGAAGCATTGATGCAAAAAACAATAAATAAGCAAAAGCTATTTGAAAATGTGCTTCATATAGAAGTAGGAAAAGAATATGGCCTAGAAAAAATAAAAGAACAGTTAATAAATATTGGATTTGAACGCGCCGACCTTTGCGATGGTAAAGGTCTTTTTTCAGTGCGTGGAGGAATAATAGATGTATATCCTATTACAGAAAAAAATCCAATAAGAATTGAATTTTGGGGAGATGAAATAGATTCAATTCGTACATTTGATGCTATTTCTCAAAGATCAATTAGTGCATTAAATAGTATTTCAATTTTTCCTGTTGAAGAATTCTTAGTAGATAAAAACAATTTAGGAGAAATTGCAGATAAGATTTATGATACTTATAATGCTAAAAAGAATCATGTACTTGATAGATATCCAGAAATACTAGAAGATATAGAAGAAATTAGAAGTGGAAATTATCAAAGCAAAATAGAAAAGTATTTTGAGTTTTTCTTTGATAAGACTTCTTTAATTTTAGATTTCTTTCCAAAAGATGTAGCAATATTTGTAGATGAACCAGTTAGAATAAAATCAAAAGCTCAATCAATAGAATATGAGAACAAAGAAATAATTGAAGACTATTTAGAAAAACATGGAGTAGTTCCTAGTTATACAAACCAAATGTCTTCATTTAGTGAAGTTGCAATTAATTTAGAAGAAATTAATGCAATAAATCTATTTAGAATAGATGAAAATATGCTTGCAAAAAGAAACGGATACAGTTTTAACTGTAGGGAGGTGAACTTTTTTCGTGGCAGCTTGGATATATTCCTTCAGGAAATTCAAGAATCACGAGAAAGAGGAAACAAACTCTTAATCTTAGGAGGAGTTATATCAAAGTGTAGATCACTTGCTACGATGTTTTTGGAGCATAAGATAAATACTGCTATATTAGAGAATAACGATACTAAATTATTTGAAGAAGCAATTGAAAACCCGAATGCTTTAGAAGTACCAGTTATGATAATGCAAGGTAATTTAAGTTCGGGATATATGCTAGAAGATATAAATCTTTGCATTGTAGCTGGTGAAGAAAATAATGTAATCAAAGAAAAGAAAAAATCTTATAAAACAAAAGCATTCCAAGAAGGAAGTAAAGTTGTATTTGCTGATTTAAAACCAGGAGACTACGTAGTACATCAATCACATGGTATAGGAAAGTATATAGGAATACATACTTTAGTAATAGATAATATTAGAAAAGACTATTTAAAAATTGAATATAAAGATGAAGATGTATTATATGTACCAACTAACCAATTAGACTGTATACGTAAATACATGGGCGGTGGCGAAGATAGTAAGCCAAAGCTAAATAGACTTCGGAAGCAAAGATTTTGAAAAGACTAAATCTAGAGTAAAACAAAGCTTAAGAGATATTGCAAAAGGCTTAATTGAACTATATGCCAAAAGAAGTAAACAAGTAGGTTATAAGTTTAGTGAAGATACAGTTTGGCAAAATGATTTTGAAGAAAGTTTTCCATTTGAAGAAACAGATGATCAATTAAGATGTATAGCTGAAGTTAAAAAAGACATGGAATCTGAAAGACCTATGGATAGACTTTTATGTGGCGATGTAGGTTATGGTAAGACAGAAGTATCTTTAAGAGCAGCTTTTAAAGCAGTAATGGATGGAAAGCAAGTTGCTTATCTTTGTCCAACTACAGTACTTGCACAGCAACAATATGAAACTTTTAAAGAAAGAATGAAAGATTATCCTATAGAAGTATCAGTATTAAATAGATTTAAAACAACAAAGCAAAAAAATGATATTGTTAAGAAGCTTAAAACCGGAAGTATAGATATATTAATAGGAACTCATAGAATATTAAGTAATGATGTTACTTTTAAAGATTTAGGTTTATTAATAATAGATGAAGAGCATCGTTTTGGAGTAGCTCACAAAGAAAAGATAAAAGAACTTAAAAATAATGTAGATGTATTAACCATGACTGCTACACCAATTCCTAGAACACTTCATATGAGTATTGTAGGAATAAGAGATATGAGTGTTATTTATGATCCACCACAAAATAGAAAGCCAATTCAAACATATGTATTAGAATATGATATCGATGTTATTAAAGAAGCAATTATAAAAGAACTAGAAAGAGAAGGACAAGTATTTTATCTATATAATAAGGTTGAAAATATCGAAGCAAAAGCTCAAGAGATAAGTAGACTAGTACCAGAAGCAAGAGTTGCATTTGCTCATGGTAAGATGAGTGGTAAAGAAATAGAAAATATCATGGAAGACTTTGCTCTTAAGAATATCGATGTATTAATATGTACAACTATTATGGAATCTGGTATTGATATACCAAATGCAAATACTATGATAATAGAAGATGCAGATAGATTGGGCTTAGCACAACTTTATCAAATAAGAGGAAGAGTTGGAAGGTCAGATAGAACTGCATATGCTTATATCACATATAGAAAGAATAAAGTTTTGTCTGAAGTAAGCGAAAAGAGACTAAAAGCAATTAAAGAGTTTACTGAGTTTGGTTCTGGATTTAAGATAGCTCTTCGTGATTTAGAAATAAGAGGTGCTGGAAATATTTTAGGACCGGAGCAATCAGGTCATATGGCACAAGTTGGTTATGAGATGTATACACAGCTTTTAGAAGAAGCGGTTAAAGAATTACAAGGCATTGATGTTGATAAACCATTTGAAATTATTATCGATTTAAAAGTATCTGCATATATACCTGATGAATATATAAGCATAAATAGCCAAAAGATAGAAGCTTATCAAGATATAGCAAATATCACCGAAGAAGAGCAAATTAGTGAAGTTTGTGATGAATTAATCGATAGATATGGCGAAATGCCACCAGAGATGTTTAATTTATTAGAGATTGCTCGAATAAAGACTTATGCTAGAAAACTTGGTGTTACCAAGATGATGCAAAATGACGATAAAGTAGTATTTACGTTTTTGGATAATAGTATATTTACTGACGAAAAAGTGCAGATTTTGATAGACAATTTTAAGAGTAAGATATTCTTTTCAGGCCATAATGCGCCTGTAGTAACTTTAAAGTTGCAATCAAAAACTGAAAGTGATACACTTAAAGACGTGCTAAAATTTTTGAAGATAGTGATATCTTAGATGATTTCGGGAGGAAATGAGGAAATTATGGAAAAAAGCAAAATTATTATACTAATTATTGGATTATTTGTTATCGTTGGTGCAATTATTGCCTTAATTGCAGCTGACGCTAATGATACAACAGTTCTTACAATCGGCAAAAGCACATATGATTTAGCTGATTTTGCAAGTTATGGAAAAGTTTGGTATTACGAAGATAATAGCCAATATACAGAAAGCTATGACACAATGCTTTCTCAATTCTATATTAGTAAGCTATATAATAAATGGGCTGAAAATGCTGGGGTTGAATTAGAATCAGGCGAAATGCCTGCTCCACTAGAAAGCGGAGATGAAGAAATTCTATTAAGAGACTACAATTTAACTGCTGATGAATATTATAGAGTTCAAAAAGAAATTGCTCTAAAAGATAAACTTCGTAATGATTCATATAATCTAGGTAAAGTACCAGAAGGTGTACAAGATTATTACTTTAGTTATTTAAATCAAAGCCCAACTTATTTAAGAAATGCTTATGCTCTTTCACTAGATGAAGGACAAAAAGCAGAAGACTTAGCTAAGACAGTTGATTATAGAGTATTTATGGTTCCAATTGAACATCCATCAGGAGATACTTCTGGTGATGTTTCAGGAGATGTTTCTGGTGAAGTAGTTGATCCAGAAGTTACAGCAACTTTAAATGCTAAATTAAAAGCTCAAGAAGCAATGGCTTCAATTAAGCAAGGCATTGAAGAAGGAAAAACAGTAGAAGAAGCATTTACATTTGCAAACGTTGGTTATGAAGAAGTTACAAGATATGCAGTAGGCTTAGATTATATTGGTTCATTTAGCCAAATAGCAAATGGAGAACTATCTACACTTTCTAAATTGTTTGCAACAAGAGCAATCGAAGGTTCTTATACATATATGTTTGGATTGATTCCTACAGAACTTGCTACTGCAATTGAAGATGCAGTTCTAAATCAAGACAAAGGAACATTTTCAGATATAGTAATGTCAAATGATTATGCAATATTTATTTATGTTGAAGATGTGAGAGATGGCTTTGAGGGAACTGACTTAGAAGTATTTAATATTGAATCAGCAAATTGTTATATTGAATTATATTACGAAAATGTAAGCAATAAGGCAATTGCAAGAAAAGCTAAATTAGAAGAACTTCCAGGAGTAATTGCTAAAAAAGCTGCTGAAGAAGCTCAAAATCAAGAAAATAGTGAATCTGGAGATGCTATAGTAGAAGAAACATCTAGTGGTGACTTAATTGAAGTAGTTGGAAGCTCAGGAAATATAGTAGTTAATCCATAGCTGTAGCGGCGACCACCGGTCGCCATATGTTGAGCGATGCTCACCGATACGAAACAGTAGTGGCGACCTAAAGGTTGCCACTTTTTTGTGTTACGAAAGTGTTACAAAC
Organism: Clostridia bacterium; assembly: GCA_017518295.1. GTDB lineage: Bacteria > Bacillota > Clostridia > TANB77 > UBA1234 > RGIG6105. Next base: position 389,794 of record JAFWVJ010000012.1, on the reverse strand, counting down.
ATTGATATTAAGCCAATTTTTATAATATAATTATACTGAATTTGTATGCGTCATAGAGTCGATTTATACAAATTGGAAGGGAAAATAACAAATGATTAAAAAAATACCAATGATAATTATTTTAATATTTATAAGTTTATTGGTTTCTAGTTGTTATGCAGCTAGCGTGACTAATTTAATATATGATGGTGTGCCACATGAATATAATGTGAGAGATATTACTTTAATGCTTAATAATGATAAATTTACACCAAGTGAAGGCCAAATGCCTCCAATTATATTAGACAATAGAACTTTGGTGCCAGTAAGAGAAGTTTTTGAATATCTTGGTGGCAAAGTAGATTGGATAAATAGCGAAAGAAGAGTTGATGTTACTTTTGATGATAAGACAATTTCACTTTGGATAGATAATAAAGAAGCAAAAGTAAATGGAAAAGCAATTACATTAGATGTACCGGCTAAGATAATAAATGATAAAACAATGGTTCCAGTAAGATTTATATCTGAACAAGCAAATTTATTAGTTGATTGGAATCAAGAAACTTATACAGTAGATATTAAATTTCAAAAAACAAATATAACGAGCGTTGGCTTTGCTACTGTAAATGACGTTAATTGTATGATTATGTATGCAAGTGGAAAGATTACTGGATATAAATATTTTAGCTTGCCAAAAGATGATCAAAATGACTTTAGATTGGTAATAGATATTGAAAACTGCAATTTCACTTTTGATACTACAAATGCTAAGTTTGATTCCGGAATGGTTTCGGCAGTTCGTTTTGGAAATCAAGGAAATGGTACTAATAGGATAGTAATAGATTTAAGAAGTGAAACTGACTATGTAGTAGTAATGTCAAAAGATAGAACTAAACTTTATTATGCAATGGCAGAAGAATTTAAGATTCCTGGTGATGATACACCAGAACCAATTAAAGAAGTGCCAAAAGTAGAAGAGCCGGTTAAAGAAGAACCAAAGGTTGAAGAACCTATAAAAGAGGATCCAAAAACTTCTGAAGAAGTTAAAGAAGATATAAAGACAGAAGAACCTAATGCAGATGAAACTAAGACTGAGACACCTACTAGTAATTCAGAAGAAACAAAAAGTGAAACGACTGTAAATGAAAATCCATCTAATCCAGATACCAATAATGATACAGTTGTATTTAATGAACATGAGTATGAAGAAACTGATGATGAAGAAATAAATTATGATGTAACAATAGATTCAATTAAATATAGCACATCATCTGGAAGAATTAAGATTAAATTCACTGGCAAGATTGCTTATGATGATATGCTTCTTACTAATCCAAATAGGGTAGTAATAGATATTCCTGATGCTAAGTTAAATGTTTCTGGACCAACAGAAATAAGTTTAAAAAATTCAATTATAACATCAGTAAGATTTTCTCAATATACAAAGTCTTCTGTAAGAATAGTATTAGACTTAGCTAGTAAAGGTGATTACAACATATATAAAAGAACATCAGAGCTTCAAATAGAAGTTAAAGAGAGCACTTATAAAAATATAAAATATAAAAAGAATACATCAAATAGCCAAATTACACTTCAAAATGTTAAGATTTCTGATTTATCTTTTGAGCAAGATGAAAAGAAGTTTAAATATGTTATTACTTACAATGATGAATATGATTTTGGCGAAGGATCAATGAGTCCAGAAGATGACTTTGTAAACAATGTAGTAGTGGCAAATAAAACAATTACTATTATGGATACAGGAAACTGCAAATATGCTGTTCGTCAATCTATAGATAATGTGGTGATTACAATTAGAAAAAATACCGATGACAAAGTTACAAAGCCAGAAACAGAATCTGGAGATACAGAAATTAAAAAGAAGATATTAATAGATGTTGGTCATGGTGGATCAGACCCTGGTGCATGCAATGGTGATGCACAAGAAAAAATATATAATTTAAAGATTGCACTTTATTTATATGATTTATTAAAAGAAAGAGATGATATTGAAGTTTACATAGATAGGCAAGACGATAATACTTATCTAAATAGAGAAGATCGTGTTGCATATGCTACAAAAGTAAATCCAGACTTTATTATAAGTATTCACAATAATTCTCTTGAAAATAAATCTTATTCTGGTACAATGGTACTATATTATAACAACGAAACAGAGAGTAATTTTGGTGACATAACTAGTAAAGAATGTGCTGAAATTATTGTAAAAGAGCTTGTAAACAAGCTAGATACGGTAAATAGAGGCGTAGTAAATAGAAGCGATTTGCATATATTATCTAAAACACCATGTCCTTCTATATTATGTGAAGTATGTTTCATTTCAAATGATGCCGAACTTGAAAGACTAAAGACAAAATCATTCCAAAAGAACGCAGCTCAAGCTATGTATAATGGAATTGAGAAGATTTTAAAAGCAATGTAAATAGAGTTTTATGTCCTTTAGTTTTTTAGGAGGTACAATATGGATGAAAATCTACCAAAAGGTTTATTTGGTTTAAATAAAAAAGAAGTTGAAAGCTATATAGCTTCTATAAAAGATGACTATGAAAAAGAGCTTATGGAGCAAACAAAGCAACTTCAAGAAATGAAGAATGAAAATATTAAGTTAAATGAGAAAGTTCAAATACTTTTAAAAGAAAAGAAAGAACTAGATGCATCAAAAGCAAACATTTCAGATGTTTTATTGAAAGCTGAGCAACAAGCAAAGCAAATAATTGAAGATGCTAGAAAACAATCAGAAAAAGAAAAGCAAGATATTGATGTTTTAATAGAAGAACAACGTGAAAAGCTTATAGATGCAAAGATAGAACTTGCAATGCTTAAAGATAAAGCAAAAGAATTAATCACAAAATTTTCAGATGATTTAACAAAGTTACAATAATCACTAGAACCGCTATTTTTAGCGGTTCTTTTTTGCTGCATCCTATTGTGTATAACTTTTTAAAAGCCAGCCTCACCATCCCTGCGGGACCTCCTACTTTTAAAAAGTTACACACAACAGAATGTATCATATTTTAACTAAAAAAGTTGTGTTTATTGTAACTCATTATGATATAATTATTTTGGATTATTTTGTACGAAAGAAAGGGCGAAAATGTATGGAACTAATTTACGAAAATTCTATGATTACAGATAGTGAAATTAGTAAGTATGCAAAAAAAGTTCAAGAAGCACATGAAAAATTAACCAATAAAACTGGCGAAGGATCAGATTTTTTAGGCTGGGTTAATTTAGAATATGATAAAGAAGAAATAGAAAGATTAAAACAAGCGGCAGCGAAGATTAGAAGAGATTCTGATTATTTAGTAGTCGTAGGTATTGGTGGATCATATTTGGGTGCGAGAGCTGTAATAGAAGCTCTTTCACATACATTTAGACAAAAGAATGTTTTGTTTGCGGGAAACAATATGAGCCCTGATTATATAAATGATTTAGTAGAATTTATAAAAGATAGAGATTTTTCTATAAATGTTATTTCTAAATCTGGAACTACTACTGAGCCTGCGATTGCATTTAGTATACTAAAAGAATTATTAACTCAAAAATATGGTAAAGATGGTGCAAGAGAAAGAATATATATAACAACAGATAAAGAAAAAGGAATTCTAAAAAGAGAAGCAATGGATGAAGGCTACGAAACATTTATTGTACCAGATAATATAGGTGGTAGATATTCTGTGCTTACTCCAGTTGGACTTCTTCCAATTGCAGTTGCTGGAATAAATATAGATACATTAATGCTAGGCGCTTCACAAGCAATGCAAAAATATGAAAACTTATTAGATAATGAAGCATATACATATGCAATTTTAAGAAATGCTCTTCTTAAAAAGGGAAGAAATATAGAGATAATGGTTAATTATGAACCAAAACTTCATTATTTTACAGAATGGTGGAAACAGCTTTTTGGCGAAAGTGAAGGAAAAGATGGTAAAGGAATCTTTCCAGCTGGTGTAGATAATACTACTGATCTTCATTCTATGGGACAATATATACAAGAAGGACAAAGAATGATGTTTGAAACTGTAATCGATATAGCAAATCCATATAGAGATTACAAAATACCTGTTCAATCAGATAAAGATTTAGACTTTTTATCTGCTAAGTCTTTAAATGATGTTAATCATATGGCTATGGAAGGAACTATCAAAGCGCACGTTGATGGTAATGTGCCAAACATTAGAATTAAGATAGATAGATTAGATGAATTTAATATTGGTTGGCTAATTTATTTCTTTGAAAGAGCATGCGGAATTTCTGGCTATATGCTTGGAGTAAATCCATTTAATCAACCAGGAGTAGAAGCGTACAAAAAAGAGATGTTTAAATTATTAGGAAAAGAATAATTGGAGGATGATTATTTAATATGGCTTATGAAGACTATGGATATGTTAATTCAGAATATAATCCTTTTTTATCATATAGAATACCAAATCAGGAAACTGTAGATTTTGAAATTGACTATTTAAAAAAAGTATCAAAATATACTGGCGAAGATAGTGAAAAGTTAATTAATAGCTATAATTTGGTTAATTCAGAGCTCAACGAAATGATGGCAAGATTTATGAGTAAAAAGCAAATAAGCGATGTTAATGATTACTTTGAAACTGAAGATCCAAATCCAGAAATAAATAAAACCAAAAAGTTGATTGACTCTGTATTTAATAGACAAATGGTTAATTTTAATAATATAGAAACTAGAAATGATAAACCAGGATCGCTCTTTGGTATTTTATATAAATTACTTATCGCTTTTTCAGCAATTTTAATTGTTTTGTCTATTGCAAGTATTATATTTTTTAATCCTTTAATGAATACCAATATTGGATTATCTATAGATGTTTCATCTAACACAATGTTTGTAATTAGTCTTTCATTTTTAATATTATCATCAGTTCTTATGGTTGGAAGTATTATAATAGAAAAAAGAATTTCTCAAAGGATCCATGAAGAATATTTTTATTATTTAATTAGATCGCTGATTAAAGGTGATCCAAAGGCAGAAGAATTTGAAATTATGCACACACATTCGATTAAGTTAGAAACTTGTAAAATAGTGTTAGGTGCATCGTACTTTGTATATTTTTTGTTTTTCCTTATTCGCGTTTTTCTATTGATGAATTTTGAATCAAAAGTAATGAAATTAATGAACTTTGATTCAACGCAGCCTATGCAAGTTTATTTTGCAAACTTTTTACTTTTAATTGGCATATTCTTTGTATTTAATTTGTTAATCGTATTAATACATATGAAGTTAGTTAAGTATAATAGAAAAGAAAGAATGGAGTATTTTAAATAGGAGGCCATATAGGTGGAAGATACTAATGATACTAAAGTTCAGGATGAAGAAGATAATATACTTGGAAAATGTGAAAAAATAACAGTAATAATAAAGATATTACTATCAATAATTGCTTTACTTATTGGCGTAATCCTTATTATCATTTCTGTTGGAGACAGTAATTGCAGTAATTCAACGCATCAGCTAAATACATATTATATTAGCTCATATAATTCAATGTATTATATGTTTGCGGGAACAAATAGAAAACCTTCAGAAACAAAAGCACTTATCGCGCAAGTAACACATCATAACATGAATCAAGAAGAAATAGATAATTATGGCAAAATTATACTTTATTATTACGGACTTGAAGCAAGTGAAGATATAAATTCTGAATATGACAACATTTCAGCAAATATTATTAAGAATACTTGTAGATATGACATAGAAATAGTATCTTTATACGAAGACTATGGTTCTATTAGTAGAATTAGAATTGTAGAAAAAGATCCTACTAGTTCTTATTCTAGAACAATACCTAAAGTGAATTACGATGATAAACTATTTAATACTACTTCTTCAAATGAGAAAACTAGAAAATTAGAAATTAATAACATTTTTTACTTTATACTTGGATTGTTTGTATCTATCTTGTTTGCTTATTACATTTTATCAAACTTTATTCTTTTGTTTGCTAAAGAGTATTCAAAGAAAAATGCACTTTTAGAACTTATTTTTATGGTAACATCTTCCGTACCTATAATTATTATTTTATTTATAGAATCGATAAGTGAATTGTTAATTAATAATGGGCATATTGGCATAAGCTGTATTTATTTAGCATTAGGAATTGTATCTATTCTTGTTTTAGTAGAATTTGTAAAAACATATAAAGACTATGTTAAAACAATAAATTTTAAAGAACATTCAAAAAGGCTTATTGGATTAGCATTTTTTGTTATAATTGTATATTTATTGTATGGCTTTTTTGCTTTAGGTAATGAATTTTAATAATTATAAATAACTAAGGAGAAAAAATGGAAAAGTATTTCAACAAAGCCATTATTGGTAATGGAAATATACTTGCTTGCTTAGATGAGAAAGCAGAATTAATAAGACTATATTATCCATATATTGACTATTTTCAAAATATAGATACATATAGCCTTGGATTTGTGTACCCAAATGGCGATCATGTTGAATGGTTTAAATACGCTTTTTTGGTTAATCAGTATTATGATGGCAATATCATTTATACTAAGTTAAAAATGAATGATGTAGATATATTAATTAGAGATTATGCTTTAATAGATAAAAATATCTTAGTAAGAAAAATAAAGTTTAATCAGCCTTTATCTTTGATGGTGTATTCAAAAGTTAATTCTACTCCAGATAAACTAGTTTCTGGTATGTGCGTTGGAAATAGTCTTATTCAATATGCACCAGATTTTTATATGACTACTACTTCAAATCATAAGATTATTAAATCTCAAATTAATAATGTAAGAGATAATGTAGATAGAGCTGATTTAAAGTTAGAAGATTATATTGGTATGTCGGATGATTCTGCAGTTCTTTATGAAGAATCAAAAGAAATTACATTATATATTGCTTTGGAAAGTGAACTTAAGAAATCTTTTGCACAAATTGAATTTTTAAAAAAGCAAAATGAAGAAGAGTTATATTCAGATGTCAAAAAATATTGGAGAGAATTTTTAGAAGACCATCTTAACTATTATATAGAAAATAAAGAGTTTACAAATAGAGAGATAGATATAATTGAAAGAACAATTTTAATGTATGCTTTGCTTACAAATAAATCTACTGGGGCTGTTTTGGCAAGTCCAGATGTAGACGAAAGATTTTCTAAATGTGGAAGATATGGCTATTGCTGGCCAAGAGATGCTTTGTTTATAAATGAAGCAATGATGGAACTCGGCATGGAAGAAGACGTTAATAAATTTTATTCTATCTGGGCAGAAAAGACTCAACTTTCAAACGGCTTATTTGAACAAAGATATTATTCAAATGGTGAGCTTGCTCCTTCTTGGGGAGTTCAAATAGATGAAACAGCAAGCATGGTTATAGGTATTTCTAAACTTTCAAATAAAAAAGATTATTTTAGAATAGTAGAAAAAGCAGTTGTCGGAATGATTAATTTTTTAAATGAAAACTTTATTTCTAAACCTTGCTATGATCTTTGGGAAGAAAGAAAAGATAGCCATTTATATTCAACGGGAAGCATTTATTATGCTTTAGAAATGGGTAGAGATGTGCTTAAGGATTTTCCAGAATATAATCATTTGATTTGTGAAATAGATATTCTTCAACCAAAAATATTAGAAGCAATCAAAAATGAATTTGTAAAAGACAATATGTTTGTTAGAAGTAAATTTAACAGTGAAACAGATATTTCACTTTTGGGAGCGGTTACTCCATTTAATGTTGTTAATTATGATGATCAAGTGGCTATTAATACTTTAAATAAAATTGAAAATGACCTTAAACTTCCAAATGGTGGATATTTAAGATATGCAAATGATGGCTATATGGGAGGAAATGCTTGGATTATTTCTTCACTTTGGCTTGCACTTTACTATATAGAAGCAGGAAATTTTGACAAAGCAAGAGAATTATATAACTGGGTTACTATGCACCAGGATGATAAAGGATTTTTAGCAGAGCAAATAGATAGAAACTCTGACAAACCTGCTTGGATTGTAGGACTTTCATGGAGCCATGCACTTTATATTATAGTTGGTAAAAAATTACATTAGAAGGAAATAGTTATGCTTTTCTGAAGTAAATCTAATTATTTAAGACAATAGTGTGGAGGACAAAATGGAAAAAAATGAACCTAAGAAAAAACTAATGAGATCTAAAACATTTTTATTATTTACCAAAATATTTGTATATATTATTCCTCTTGTGTTGGGAATAATAATGATATGCGCGTATTTAAGTTACAAATTAACAGATATAAGAGTAAAACCTCTTAGTAATGATACGATACCATTTTTTATTATTGTAATTTTTTCTTTTTTTATTGCTATTATTCAAATAGTTCTTTCGATAGTAGCTTTAATTAAAAAGAATTATAGTGATTTTATGATGGTTTTTGATTTCGCAACTGGAATAATATTTGCATTAATTTTTGACGTTGTATTATTTATAATTTTATTTTCGCAAGATCCAGTATTTATGTATTTAGCTAGTGCAATTTTAGTTATAAAGGCACTTTATTCACTAGATTTTGTTGTTAAAACGATTTTGAAACTTAAAAATAATGAGTTAAATGATAGAGAAAGAGAGAAAGTCTCAAATCAAATTATTATTTATAATATAATAAATGTGATGATTTCAACTTTTGTTTAAGAAGAGATTGATATAAATAATTGATTCTTCTTTTCGAATTAGGTAAGGAGTAGTAATGGCTAAAAGTAAGGTAATTTTTGTATGTAATAATTGTGGAAATGAAAGCACTAAGTGGCTAGGTAAGTGTCCAGCGTGTGGAGAGTGGAATTCATTTTTTGAACAAAAGGTAGCAGATTCAAAAGTAACCTCTGGTCTAGGAGCAAGAACTACTGCGACTAAAGCAAATATACTTAAGCTTAAAGATGTAGAAACAAATAATTATGAAAGATACAAAACTGGTTATGATGAATTAGATAGAGTTTTAGGCGGTGGTTTGGTACAAGGTTCGCTTGTTCTATTAGGCGGTGAACCTGGTATTGGTAAGTCTACTTTAATTTTGCAAATTTGCGATAAAGTCAAAGTTAATGGTCCTATTTTATATGTATCAGGAGAAGAATCTGGCTCACAAATAAAAATGCGTGCCGATAGATTGAACATTGATAATGATAGTATTTTCTTCTTAGGTGAAACGTCGATGAGTCTTATAGATGAAGCGATTGAAAATATTAAGCCTGGTTTAGTAATCATCGACTCAATTCAAACAATCTATAGTGATGATATTCCAGCAGCTCCTGGAAGTGTTTCACAAGTAAGAGAAGTAACTGCCAAAATAATGATGACTTGCAAAAAGCAAAACATCACTACAATCATAATTGGTCACGTTACAAAAGACGGTAGTATTGCTGGCCCTAGAGTTTTGGAACATATGGTTGATGCTGTTTTATATATTGAAGGTGAAAGATTTTTCTCTTATAGAGTTTTAAGAGGAGCAAAAAATAGATTTGGTTCAACAAATGAAGTTGGAATTTTTGAAATGCGTGAAGAAGGTATGTGCGAGATAAGTGATCCTTCGGATATAATGATATCTGATCGTGCTGGTAATCCTTCAGGATCTGTAATAGTCGCAACTTTAGAAGGCACTCGTACTATGCTAATTGAAGTTCAAGCATTAGTTACTCCTACTGCTTATGGTATGGCTCGTAGAACAGGAATAGGAGTTGAATTTAATAGATTAGTTTTATTACTTGCTGTTTTAGAAAAAAGAGCAAACTTACCTCTTAGCAATCAAGATGCATATGTAAATGTAGTATCAGGTATTAAATTAGATGAACCTGCTGCAGATTTAGCTATTGCTCTTTCGCTTGCATCAAGCTATAAAAATATGCCGATTAGTAAAAATTTGGTTGCTGTCGGAGAAGTCGGATTAACTGGCGAAATAAGATCGGTTAGTCAATTAGAAAAAAGAGTTAAAGAAGCTGAGAGAATGGGATTTGAAGAAATTATAGTTCCACAAAGTGCTTTAAAACAAATCAAGTATAAACCTAATATTAAAGTAACAGGCGTTAGAACTATAAGAGAAGCAATCGAAGTTGCAATTTCAAAATGAGACTTGGGGAACGTCCCCAAGTCTCATGGCAGTCGATGACCGCCGGTACAAAAGGAGCAGATATGATTAAAGTTATTGTTTTTGATTATGGTGGTGTTTTAGTTAGAGAAAAGGATATTGAGTTAACTGATGTAGAAGATAAGTTAGAAAGATTCTTTGGCAAAAATTATAGTGACGAAAAATATGCAAAACAAGTTAACAAGATAGAACCAAACTCTGCAAAGGCTTTAAAAACTGCAAAAAATATAATAGATATATTATATGAGATAAAAGATAAAGACTTATTTTCTAGACTTAATAAAAAATATCCCGATATTATATTTGCTATTGGCACAAATCATATTTCATATATTGAAAAACATATTAAAGAAACATTAGATATAAAGCATATAGATAAGATATTCGTTTCAGCAAAAATGAATAAAGTAAAACCTCATTTAAACTTCTATAGAGAAATAATAAAATATTATAAATTAAAACCAGAAGAGTTTTTGTTTGTAGATGATAATCAAGAAAATGTTGATGGTGCAATCAAAGCTGGTATGTATGCAATTAAAATTAATAGAGGAGATAATGTATTTAAAAAAGTATGTGAATTTTTAGAAGGTTAAAAAAAGAGATAATCCCCAAAAGGATTATCTCTTTTTATAGTTTAAGATTGTTATCATCCAGCTTCCAAAACAAGTAGCTGCATCTAATATTATTTCTTTTGGATACCAAAGTTCAGTAATACTTGTTTTGCAAGGATTTACAATAAGATATTCATCATTTTTTTCGCCAATTATAATTATATAATGGCCGCCTCGCATCTTTGCATCTTGATTAAATACAGCAGACGATACATTTAAAAGAGCTATTCTATATCTTTTGAGTAGAGTATCTATTTCTTTTTCTGTAATTTCTTTTTCTTCGATTTCTTTTCCGCTTTTTAAAAATGCATCTACTTTTTTGAATCCTTCAAAGCAAGGAATCATATTGAAGTTTGCTTTTTTATAATCGTTATATAGATTACTTTCAAAGCAGGATAGTGTTGCTCTTTTATCAAAATGCTTGATCACATAAGAAGCAATATCAGTTATCCACATATAATCATTTGGCAAATCATCACATGGCACATTAAAAACTTGAGTTGCAAGATAATATAGACATGCACTTCCACACAACATATCAGTAGGTTTTGGATATGATTTATTCTCCAAGATGCATCACCTCGAAGAATGGTTTTAATCCAGAAAGTGCAACTTCACTGTGGAGTGCAAGTAATATTGGCTTATTATTATGATATAGTGTATTGATGATTTCAAACATAGTATCTAAAAGTTCTATCTCATCCATAATTATAAGAATCTTTTTACTTAGCATATAATATGCAAAAGCATAAAGCTCTTGACGAACGAGACATCTATAATAAAGCCGAATTCTTGCTCTTTCTTCTAAGTCTTCTGTGTCGTAACCTTCTTCTAGATATTTTGCAACGTCAAAAAGAAAAATCCTTTTATCATGTTTTTTATCAATAATAGATGTAGGATAAAAACCTTTTTTAAAATCTGGTATCGCATACATGTTTAATATTTCTTTTTTCTCTGGTGATGGAATATATACTGCGTCAGGATAATTTTCTTTAGCATGTATCAAAATAGATTTTTCTTTATGATCTGTGCAACTATCAAAAACAGCAATTGTATATCCTTGTTCATAAGCAAGTGATAAAACTCTTTTCAAGATAGTTGTTTTGCCAGATTCTCTTGGTCCAATAATTGCATAAGGACTTTCAAGGAATCTATCAAAATCACCAGCATAGTATCCCATTTTTTCACCTCCATAAAAAGATAAGAGGCTACCATAAATTATGGCAGCCTCTTTTTCTTTTCCTTATTTAGGGAGTCTTGGGCATGATGCCCAAAATGTTCTGCCTGATCCATTCATCGAACAGGAACATGAAAATCTTGCGCCTATCAGCACAGGTGGGGTCTTCGCGGTAGATAGTTCCGAACTCGCCATAAGCAGAGTAGCAGCAGGAACAGCACATAGAACGGAACATGCACTTGCTGCACTGCGGGATACTGGCGGCCGTGCGGTTCTTAAGGGTGATAACCCAGTCCTTATTCAGCATATCAACCAGGGTTTCCTGAAGCAGATTGCCGATAACGAACTCTTTTTCACCCTTGAAACCATCACAGGGGAACACATCACCATTGGGATTCACAGAGATAACTTCTCGTGCGGCACCACAGGGATAGCGCATGCAGATGTAGTCGCGAATGGGAGTGTAGATATTCTCTTCGTAGATATGAATAGAGAAGTTCTCGATACCCTTTTCTTTGCTACGATAATACATCTGCTTGTAGCATTCGGCCCATTCACCATCTTTTGTCGTAGTGTTGTTGGTGAGTTCACGGCCGAGCTTGTTTGCAGGACGCGGCTTGAAACTGATACCCTGCTCTGCGAAGAAGTCAACGACTTCCTTGGGGTGAGAGCAGTTATGCTGTCCCACAGTACACACAGCACCATCGACATCCAGACCAGCAGCACGAAGACGTGCGATACCAGCCATGATATCATCGAAAGCGCCAGTACCATCAGCGTGAATCCGAAGCTCGTCAGTACATTTCTTAGGACCATCCAGGCTCACGCCAGTGATGATATTGTACTTCTTGGCAAGTTCAATGAACCTGTCATCGATCAGAGTACAGTTGGTCACAGTGCGGTACTGAACGCGCTTTCCATACTTGTCCTTGAGGGATTCAGAGATTTCACAGAACTTCTCGATGCCATCTTTGAAGCAAAGAGGTTCTCCGCCCTGAAGCTCGAAAGTGACCAGAGGAGTGGGCATCTGAAACATCTGCTCGATAAGGAGCCGCATGACTTCTTCGCTCATAAACTCGCCCTTAATGGGGCCACAGTCAGCAAAGCAGTACTTGCACCTAAGGTTACAGGTAGTAGTGATGTTGACAACAACGACGCTCGGATATTCTTCGGGCTTGGGGAAGTCAAACTCAACCATTTCGCCCTGATCATCAAGAGCAAGGCCGCGCAGGTAGAGAGATTCCATTTCCAGCTCATTGAGCTGATCGTTATCGTAACGCTTGATGTCTTCTTCGGTGAAGACCATCCAGGAGCCGATCTCTTCGTTCAGCAGAATAGTGAAGGTTTGGCCTTCAATGTTCCGCTGGAAACGTCTGAGTCCATCCATTTTTTTGTACGAACTACTCATCCAAGGTGATCTCATTTGTATAATACCTCCTTAACATAATGTGGCTGTTGATGTATAAAAAGAAGAATGCCTTAGGTAGGCATTCTTCTTTTGTAGAAACTTTGTTTTCACATAGTTATAGGACACTTACAAGATATATCTCAAAAAATATTACTTGTGCGTGTGGGTACCACAGCCATCGTAACCCTGGCCATATTTGCCAGCGTAGGAAAGTTTAATCTTCTTATTTTTACCAGTAGTAGAAACTTTGGCCTTCAGGCCATCAACGCGATCGTTCCGCATGGTAGCGGAGCAAGAAGAAGTGCGCTTTTCCATGTTGTGGATCCTCCTTTCAAAAAAATTGATACGAGGCCGAAAAATATTTTCGACATCGAAAGAATATCATAGGTTTACAGTAATGTCAACAAAATGCTTGAAATTATGTAAAAAAGATGATAATATGTCAAGCGAGTAAATAGGCTTTATAGATATTCTTCTCAAAATAATTTTAAAAGGAGGTATAGAGATGTTTCGTGCAAGTTCGGAAGAAAAGAACTATTTGCGAAAAGTAATTAAGCTAATCGACAAATTTCTTGATGAAACAAAAGCGAAAATAGATCAGTTCGGCTTATCTATTCTTTCTGATAAGAGATCGCTTTGGGAGAATATCTATGAACTTGACCCAGTAGAAATCATGCAAGCCCAAGAACAAATTGAAGGGCAAGTAATGACTGGGGATATGTATGTCAAGGATCATGCAAAATATCAAAGGATGAGAAAATCTCCTTATTTTGCACGAATTGATTTCATAGATGACGAAGATAAAACAGTGACGAATGTTTATATTGGCTTGGGAGCACTACTTGAAAAAGGCAGTCTTGACTTTTATGTTTATGACTGGAGAGCGCCTATTTCGAGTATGTTCTATGAATATGAACTTGGAAAAGCTAAATATGAAGCACCGTCTTGTGATATCACTGGAGAGATCATCTTAAAAAGACATTATAAGATTGAAGACGATAAAATCATCTATTATGCAGATAGCGGTTCGAATATTAGCGATGACATTTTGATGGAATGTCTTGCTCAGACTTCGGATCAGAAGATGCACAATATTGTTTCTACTATTCAGAAAGAACAAAATAGTGTTATCAGAAATGTGACTTCTAATGTACTTGTTATTCAGGGAGCTGCAGGTTCTGGTAAAACTTCTATTGCACTTCACAGAGCAGCATTCTTACTTTATAAGTATAAAGGAAAGCTTACTTCAAAAGAAATCTTGGTTATTTCGCCTAACAAGATTTTCTCTGAGTATATTTCTGGAGTCCTTCCGGAACTTGATGAAGAGAATATCTTGCAATGTGAAGCAAACCAGATTGCAGAAGATTTGCTTCCTGATAATTACCACTTTGAAACTGCTTGGGAACAAGCAGAAAAGATTATTGATGGAAATGATCCTAAGTATGTAGCAAGAGCAAAGTACAAATCTTCAATGGAGTTCTTTACAGACCTTAAGCATTTTGTAGATAACTCTATTGATAGTTGCTTTAATCCGATTCCGTTTAAAGTTGGTAATTATGAAGTAACAAAAGACTACTTATATGAAAAGTTCTTAAAGTATTCAAAATATACACCTACTGAAAGAGCAAATATAATCTTTGAAGATATAGTTTCTCTCGGAGCTGATGAAGGACTTGTTTTAAAGAAAAGAGAGCTTCGCCAGAGAATTAATCAGATGTTTAACTTTAAGAATGCACTTACAACTTATGAAGAGTTCTTTAGCTGGGCAGGAAAAGAACAATACTTTGTCCATGGTAAGAATCGCTTTGAGTATGCAGATCTTTTCCCGATGGCTTATATTGAGGCAAGGTTTAATGGAAAGAAACCTATTGTGCCAATCAAACATCTTATCATCGATGAGATGCAAGATTATTCGCCTGTATGCTTTGGACTAATTAATCTTGTGTATGATTGTAATAAGACTATTTTGGGTGACATTGCACAATCGATTAGTGGAATTAGAACATCTATTGGTGATGTTATTAGTTGCTTTGATGGAGCTTCTGTAATTGAGCTTAATAAAAGCTACAGATCTACTTACGAAATTATTGAATTTAGTAAGAAGATTAAGCCTGAACTAGCAAATATTGAATCTGTGGTTCGCCACGGAGAAGAAGTAACAATTGCTAAGGCTGAAGATGTAAGTAGCTATATTAGACAAGCTATAAAAGAAGCGGATAAGAAGTATAGAAACATCGGAATCGTTTGCAAAAACACCAAACAAGCAAATGAACTTTATAAAGAGCTAAAAGAAAATAAAGTTAACGTTTGCATGATTGATGAAAAGAAAAATGCAAAAGCAAAAATCACAACAGTACAACTTTCAAAAGGTTTGGAATTTGACTATGTGATTGTTGTTGGAGCAGAAGTAGACAACTATAGAAGCGAATCCGATAGAGATTTACTTTATGTGGCATGTACAAGAGCAATGCATAAGCTTGATGTGATTTATTCTAAAGAGCTTACAAAAATTATTTCAGAATAGTTTATTATTCTAATAAATATTTAGCGTCTAAATTACTAGATTTTCTAGTATTTTAGACGCTTTTTATTTATAACATGGAGTATATCAAATCGATTAAAAAATTAAAATTGACATAATTTTTTATAAATTCTTTGACAATTTTGGCGTGATATGTTATACTAACTATGGGTCGTGAGTCAAGACCCTTTTTAAAGAAATCTTGTATATCCGTAAGATTTCATTAAATTTTGATAATCAATAGTCCTCGAAACACAGTCTGTAAGCTAATTGCATAGATTGTTACAAGTATGTTACTGACATGTAAAGTTTTCTTTACTTGTCTTATTTTACCCCTAAAAAGGACTATTTTTATATACAAAAGCTAAAATCCGTAAGAAATAAAGAAAGACAGGAGTGTGATCAAGGTGTTTAAAGTTGGAGATAATATCGTATACCCAATGCATGGCGCTGGAACAATTGAATCAATAGAGGAAAGAGAAGTTCTAGGCGAGACACAAAAATATTATGTTATGAAGATGCCTGTAGGCGATATCAAAGTAATGGTTCCTACTAAGAATGCTGAGATGATCGGTGTAAGAGATGTAATAGGAAATGAAAGCTGCGAAGGAGTATTAGACGTATTTAATAATAATACTCAAGTTGTTACAAGCAATTGGAACAAGAGATATAGAGATAACATGGAAAGAATGAAATCAGGAGACATATTTGAAGTTGCAGAAGTAGTTAGGAACCTAACTTTTAAACAAAAAGAAAAAGGCTTAGCTACTGGTGAAAAGAAAATGCTTACAAATGCAAAACAAATTTTAGTTTCTGAATTAGTTCTTGCAGAAGATTTAAGCAAGGAAAATGTTGAAAAGATGATCGATGAAAGAATCGATACATCATTTAACTCATATCTTGCTAATGTATAATTCTTTTTTTGTTGTAATAAAAATTCGTAGCGGCGAACACTGAGACTTGGGGACATTCCCTCCAAGTCTCACTTTCAAGTTTGAAATTTCGTGCGTGAGACTTCTGGGGAACGTCCCCAAGTCTCAAAAAAATCCCCCGTGTAGCACACGAGGGATTCGGGAAACGAATTAAGCCTTCTTTCTAAAAGATGCAATGCTCACGACATTACCCTTTTCTTCATCAGGCTTACTTTCTTCTGAGCTATGAGAGATTTTCTCAATTAGCTCAGGAGGAACATTGTCCATGGGACCTTTTTCACCGGGATGCCAGTTCTTGTATCCTTCGGCATCAGGATCAAAAGAAGATGCTCCTTTTGACATTGTTCCCTTCAGCTTGGGGAATACCTTACTTTCTCTATGGAACAAATTTGTAAACTTTGCAAATCCAGTGCGAATAGGCTTTGTAAAATACCTAATCGACTCGATTGCAACAATTACAACAATGCCCATCTGGATCCAATTCCCCATAGGAATTTGCCCGATGATTATCCACAGCTCTTTTAAAGCTCTATAAAGATAATCTACAGGAAGGATTCCTGTCGAAGAAATGGAGTCGATTTTGTCCCAAACTGATACAAGAGTTGCTTCCACATCAACATGCTTTGCAAAAGCATAAATGATGGGGCAAACCACAAAGGCAAGGCCAATGAAGTTTGCAGCAAAATTGAGAATAAACCAGAAAATTTTTAGAATAGACCGGAACCCGTTTTTGAAGTACCCTTTTTTCATGATGATTTCCTCCTTGGCCTATGGCCATAATTTTTTCGTTTCCCATAAAATTAGTGGTCTACAATTGTATTAATCCACTCGTGAGCGTGGAAAAACAAAAAAGTTAAACCACTAAAATAATATAGAAAACTACAAATATTATATCACAAATTTACATAAAATGCAATAAAATGGCTTATTAAGGCTATTTTATCAGTATATGTGTTTTAAGGTAATTATACTTATAAAATAGTGATTTAAGGTATTGCATAATTTACATTATGTTACTATAATAGTTTAGGTTCTTAAAAAATTGGAAAGGAGAATTATAATTGAAGCAAGAAAACAATAAAAATACTACTATAGAGAATGTTTCAAACACAGATAATACTCCTATAATTGAAGTTATAGATGCAAGAAAGATATATAAAGTAGGTAATGAAAAAGTTTTAGCCCTTGATGGAGTAAGTTTTACTATCAACAAGGGTGATTTTTGCTGCCTTTTGGGCTCTTCTGGCTCAGGAAAGTCTACTTTACTAAATATTATGGCAGGAATAGAAAAGATTACCTCTGGCCAAGTATTTATTAAAGGGCAGGAAGTCACCAAAATGGGCGAAAATAAACTTGCCAAATTTAGACAAAAGTACTTAGGCTTCGTTTTTCAGGCATATAACTTAGTAAACTCGCTTACGGCTCAAGAAAACGTTGAAATGCCAATGATATTTAAAGAAATACCTAGTAAAAAAAGAGCTGCAAAAGCAAGAGAGATGCTAATAAAAGTTGGTTTAAAAGAAAGAATCAAACATAAACCTAGTCAAATGTCAGGAGGTCAACAACAAAGAGTAGGTATTGCTCGTGCGTTTGTAGCAGATCCGGAAGTAGTTTTTGCAGATGAACCAACTGGCAACTTAGATAGTAAAACTTCAGAAGAAATAATGGATATTATAAAACAGATGGCAAAAGATAAAAATCAAACTATAGTCATGGTTACACATGATCCAACTATGACAAGATATGCAAATAAAGTAATAGAAATACATGATGGCAAATTGATTAGTATCAAGGAAGGGGAAATACATTAATGAAAAAGCTTGGATTAATATTTATTATAGTGACTATGGTTTTAGTTAGTTCACTAACTTTTGCAGATGAAAAAACAGTGGAAGATGCTTATAATGATGGATATGATGATGGATATAATGCAGGTAAAAATAGTGCAAAAGCCAAAACTCCATTAGTAAAAATAAAACAATCTGAAGATATTCCAGAAGTTGAACCTGGAGCAATTATAGAATTTAAATTGAGATTTAAAAATGAGAGTAATGATAAAGCAATGAGCTTACATATTACTCCTCAAATAGAAGATAATAAAGCATTAATATATGAAAGACCTTTAGAATATGCTACTACAGTTGCTTTAAAAGCAAATTCAGAAGGAACTTGTACATTTAAAATAAGAACTTCTGAAGAAGCCAAAATGGGTACTTATGCATTAAAGCTTAAATTAGAATATAAAAATGCATCTAATGAAGTATTTACAAGAGACGATGTTACTTATTTTAAAATTATTACAGAAAAATCTAAACCTATTATTAATGTTTCAAATATAGTTTTATCTTCACAAAATCTTAAATATGGAGATAGATTTATTGCAAGCTTCGATATATCAAATATAGGTGAAAGTGATGCTAAAGATGTAGAATTAAAATTAGAAGGATTTACTGATTCTGGAATTATGCCTTTAGATTCAAAAGACTACAGCTATTTAGGCACTATAGAGGGAAGAAATACAGTTAATCAAAAGTTTAATTTTGTAATCTCTGATGATATAGAAACAAAAGATAATACAATCACAGCCACAATCACTTATAAAGGATTTGATGATAAAGAGTATACTGCTTCTAAGAAGATATATATAACAGGAGTAAAATTAAAACCAAAGTCATCTGGAGATAAAGAAACAGATAATGATGATGTTAAATATGCTAAACCAAAGACAATAATTAGTTCTTATAGCATAAATCCAAATAATTTGGTCGCAGGTGATGATTTTACATTTTCATTTACATTCAAAAATACAAGTAGAGAAAAAGCTATTCGTAATGTTAAAGTAACTGTAAGCAGTAAAGAAGGTTGCTTTATTATTACTAGAGGAAGTAACACATTCTATATAGAAAGCGTTGGAGCTTCTCAATCAGTTAGTAAGAAAATTGATTTAAAAGCAAAACAAGATTTGACTTCTAATTCTTATGAATTAAATCTAAATTTTGAATATGAAGATTACAATGGTGCAGAATATAACTCAATTGAGACTATTAATATTCCAGTAACTGAATATTCAAAACTAGTTATAAATGGTATTAATATAAGCGAAGGATATGTTGGACAACCATCAAGCTTATCTTTTGACTATGTAAATATGGGAAAAGCTACAATCTCAAATTTACAAGCTTCTGTAGAAGGTGACTTTGAAGGTGTGCAAGAACAAAACTATATAGGTAACATTCAAGCTGGTAATTCAGATTATTATGATATAGAAGTAAAACCTACTAAAGAAGGAATAAATGTTGGAACATTAATTCTATCTTTTGAAGATTCAAGTGGTAGAGTTAACTCTGTTAAAAAAGAATTCCAAGGAGAAGCTTTTACTGAAGAAATACCAACAGATATAGATATGCCAATAGGTGAAGATATACCTGCACCAGAAGAACAAGGAACAACTTTTGAAACTTGGCAAATAGTTCTTTCAGGAATAGGAACTTTATTAGTATCTTTTGTTTTGACATTTATCATTACAAAAAAGATATTGATGAAAAAATTTGAAGAAGATATTTAATAAAGGAGGATATGAACTATGGAAGAAATGATGATGATGGAAGCTGAAAATGCTTCAAATGGTGGAAACTTACATGTTTTTATAATTGTTTTAGTTGTTTGTGCAATAGTTGGTATTACTCTAGGTATTATTTTCGGTAAAAAATCTGTTAGTAAATAATTATTATAAAGTAAATTAATGTTGTTTAAAAAGAACTAATAGAAAGAAGGTGATATCTTTTGAAGTTAATAGATTTTACTACTATGGGATTTAAAAACTTATGGAGAAGAAAACTTCGTACAGTTTTGACTATGGTTGGTGTTGCTATTGGTGCTTTTTCTATTGTTATAATGCTTTCATTAGGTATTGCCTTAAGAGATAGTTATACAAAGCAATTAGAAGAATGGGGAAGCTTAACTTTAGTAAGAATTGAAAGTTATTCTTTTGAATATGATGAAGAAACTGGAAGAGGTATAGAAAAGAAAAATAAACTAGACGATACGATGATTACTAAATTAAAAAATATAAATCATGTACGTGCAGTTACTCCACTTTTACAAGTAGAATGTTATTTAAAATCTGGAAAATATCAAGCATACGCTTCTATAACAGGAATTGATCCAGATGTGGCTCAATATTTTGATTTACCAAAAGTAGAACAAGGCGAAATGATTTCAAACGATAATCCAACTGCAGTATTATTTGGTAAAAATACGGTTAATTTTTATAATCCAAGATCTAATAATATATTTGGTTATACGAATGAAAATCCAGTTGACTTGATGGAAGATAATATTAAGATTACTTTCGATGAAATATATGGAGAAAAAGCAAATCCTAAATATAGTAAGCTTATAGTTTCTGGAGTAATGGAAGAATCTAATTCTGAAATGGGATATGCAAATTATGCTCCTATAGAGCAAGTAAAAAAATGGTATAAAGAAAAGCAAAAAAATAATAAAGATTCTAAGAAGAGTCAAGAACTTACTTACTCAACAGTTTTAGTAAGCGTAGATGATACTGCCCATGTAGTAGAGGTTCAAGATCAAATTAAAGCATTAGGATTTAATTCATATAGTAGAGCAGATGAATTAGATAATGTAACTGAGATATCTAATACAATTCAATTAGTACTTGGTGGAATTGGCGCAGTATCACTTTTAGTATCTGCTATAGGTATAGCTAATACAATGATAATGTCTATTTATGAAAGAACAAAAGAGATAGGCGTTATGAAAGTATTAGGATGTGTGGTTACAGATATTAGAAAACTATTCTTATTTGAAGCAGGAATAATCGGATTTTTGGGAGGCTTGTTAGGTCTTGCAATAAGCTATGGAATTTCATTCATACTGAATAAGTATGCACCAGAAATTGGAGGACAACTTGGAATCTCTTCTGGAAGTAATATTTCTGTAATTCCAGCATGGCTTTGTTTTGCTGCTTTAGGATTTTCTGTTGTAGTAGGTATGATATCTGGTTTATATCCAGCTATAAAAGCAACAAAGATAAAAGCAATCGAAGCAATGAAGAGCAATGGTTAATAAATAAAAAGAATTATATAAATAATATAAAAAAATAAGCACTATATTTGATTCTTTACGAACAAATATAGTGCTTTTTAAATCTTAAAATAATAATTTAATTAAAATATTTTATTTTTTCTCTAGTTCAGATGTACAATGAGGACATCTTGTTGCTTTTATTGGAATTTCAGATAAGCAGTATGGACATTCTTTTGTTGTAGGTTCTGCAGGAGCTTCGTCCTTTTTCTTTCCTTTTTGTAAAGCACCAAATACTTTTTTGATGATAATAAACATTACAATTGCAATTATTAAGAAGTTAATAATGTTTGTAACGAAAGTACCCCAGTTTAATGTGTTTGCACCAGCTTCTTTAGCAGCTTCTAAAGTAGCATAAGTATCTCCACTTGAACCTAATACAACGAATTTATTAGTAAAATCAATTCCACCAGTAATACTACTGATTAATGGCATTATAATATCGCTAACTAATGAAGAAACAATAGTTCCAAAAGCACCACCGATAATAACACCGACAGCCATATCAACAATGTTGCCTTTTAATGCAAATTCTTTAAAATCAGATAAACCTTTTTTTGAAGCATTTTTTAACTTCTCTTTTCTTTCTCCCATCTTTAAATCTCCTTTTATAAAAATTTGTGCGAATGCACTTATAAACATAAGATAATAATATATTACTTAAACTAAATTTGTCAATCAAACTTGGCTAAAATAAAGCTATGTAGAATTATGATTTTTAGCTTTTAGAATAGGTAAATAAATGTTGAATAATTGATGCTAATTAGATAAAATATTAATGAATAATTTGTAGAAAATGGGTGACATAATATGGAACAAATTGACCTTAAAGTAGGCGATATTGTTGAAGTAAAAAAACAGCATCCTTGTGGCTCCAAACAATGGAAAATAACTAGAGTTGGAGTAGACTTTAAAATGGAATGCGTAGGTTGTGGTCACACTATTATGATAGAACGACCTAAAGCATTAAAGATGATTAAAAAAGTTATAAATTAAGATTGATATATATAATTGTTTAGGAAATATGAAGGGAGAAATCCAATGGAAGTTTTTTCTACTAAGTGTCCAACATGCTCTGCCAAAATTCCTTTTGATCCAAAATCTCAATTATGGGTTTGCGATTATTGTGGAGGAAGATTTACTGCAGAACAAATTAAATCATTTGAAGAAAATAACAAGGACCAAAACGAAGATAACGAGAATGCTCAAAAAGAACAAATTGAGCATAACTATGATGTAAAAGTAAAAGAAAATAAAGATGATGATTCATCAGAAATAAATAATGATGAGTTCGATTTATATACTTGTGAAAACTGTGGTGCACAAATAGTTGCTGATAAAAATACAGCTGCAACATTTTGTGTTTATTGTGGTGGATATACTCTAATTAAAGATAGATTAGTTGGTAATTTTAAACCACAATATATAATTCCTTTTCAAACTACAAAAGAAGATGCAGTTTCTGAGTATATGAAATATATAGATTCTAGAACTTTTGTACCAAATAGTTTTAAATCACCAAACAATATAGAAAAACTAACTGGTGTATATATTCCTTTTTGGACATATGATAGTGATTTAAGAGTCCAAAAATCTGGTTATGGCACAACAGTTAGAACTTGGAGATCTGGAAATTACGAATATACAGAAACTAGTGAATTTAAATTCGATAGAGATGTAATTGTTTCTTTTGATGATGTTCCTGTGGATGGTTCTCAAAAGTTTGATGATGATTTAATGGATTCAATCGAACCTTTTGATTATTCAAAGAAAAAAGAATTTGATTCTAGATATCTATCTGGTTTCTTGGCAGAAAAATATGATGTAGATAAAGAAGCAGCTTATGAAAGAGCACAACTTAGAATGATTAATTCTTCAAATCAAAAAGTAGATAGTTCAATTCCTTATGCTGCTCCTAGAATTTCTTCAGTTAATATGAGTGAAGATAAAGGTGAAGTATTATATTGGCTTTTACCAGTTTGGATGTTAAATACTAAATATAACGATAAAATGTATCAATTTGCGATGAATGGTGAATCTGGAAAAGTAGTTGGTAATTTTCCAATTAGTTTTAAAAAAGTTTTGATAATGTTAATTAGCTTATTTGCTATATTATTTGGATTACTATATATAGGTGAGTCATTTTATAACTACACAGAAAATAGCAGATTTCCATTAGTATCTGCACCAACTTTTATATATTTGATTTTCTTAATAATCCTTTTGGTATTGTTCTATTATAACTTTGTAATCAAACCAAGCAGATACATGAAAGGAGGTAAAAAGAAATGAGAAAAATAAGTTTTGTTTTAGTATTTATTTTTGTTCTTTTTGCTTTCTCGATTTGCTTTGCAGATGTACCTGAAGTAAATAGAGAATTAAAAGTATATGATTATGCCGATTTACTTTTAGATTCCGAAGAATCTGAGTTAAAAGATTTGGTAAAAGACTATGTGGCTGATACAAATATTGGGATGGCAATAGTTACAATCAATCAAAATCCTCAAGGCACTGCTATGGTATATGCTGATGATTTTGTAGATAAAAATAATTTTGGAATTGGCGATAAATATGATGCAATATTGTATTTAATAGACATGGATACTCGTGAGATTTATATTTCAACAGGTGGAGATGCTATTTTATATTATGATGATGAGAGAATAGATAAGATTTTAGATGATTGTTTTGATGGTGTTGCTTCAGCTAATTATTTTTCAAGTTGTAAAGCTTTTATAGATGATGCAAAGTATTATTATGAACAAGGTATTCCATCTAGTAATGAAGGATATGTTATAACACCAGATCAAAAATATGTACATGAAGATGAGCTAAATCAACCTTCTTTTTGGGAATTTATAAATCCAACAGCCGACCATCATTGGGGAATACTTGCAATTATATCAACTGTATTTGCTGCGTTATTTACAAATGCAGTTAGAAGAAATCAAAAAACAGTTAAGCAAGCAACTAACGCTGCTAACTATGTATGCAACGTAGATTGGCAAGTAAAAGAAGACCATTTGGTAAGTCAAAACACAACTAGTAGATATATACCACCAGCAAATACTGGTAGTGGTAGTAGCAGAAGTGGTGGATTTTCTGGCGGATCTTCAACACATCACTCAAGTAGTGGCAGAATTCACGGCGGTGGAGGAAGACATTTTTAGTTTACAAAAGCAGTCAAAATACAGCTTTTCGTAAACCTACTTGTGTTGACATTGTATAAGTATCGTAATAAAATTTGCTTGAAATATCAGTATATATTATTGAATTGAACAAGTTTATGGAGGACTTATGAAAAAAGTTAAATTTAGTGAAGTGTTTGTTTCAAAATACAGATTCTATTTATTGATAACTTTACTTATGCTTGTGACTATATGTGTGATTAAGCCACATCCAATCACAATTATTAGTGCTGTATTTGTATATTTCTTTATTTTGTACATTACTTATAGAAAAAGAAAGAGTGCAATTGAGAGAATTATTCGTAACTTAAACAGCTTCATGGTTAAACTAAATACAGATGAATCAATACTTGATTTTCCACTTCCTGCGCTTATTCTAAATGAGCAAGGAGAAATACTTTGGAATAATAATGGTGTCGACGAAATTTTCAAAGGGGTTAATAAGGAGAAATATATTGAAAGCTTACTAAAAGAATTAAATGAAAATTTTGATGACTC
Source organism: Clostridia bacterium (assembly GCA_017518295.1). Classification (GTDB taxonomy): domain Bacteria; phylum Bacillota; class Clostridia; order TANB77; family UBA1234; genus RGIG6105. Next base: position 364,250 of record JAFWVJ010000012.1, on the reverse strand, counting down.
ATTTACAGGTATTAATAGAAATGTGACTATTCATGGCAAACATTATTCACTACTTGGCAATATGGTTAATATTAGAAAACGTGGATATTCTGAAAAAAGCTTAATGCTTTATTTTATAGATAGAGATGATTTCTATGAACTATATCAAGCATATGAAGATGAACAAGATGTAGTTGGATTAATTTTAGTAGATAACTATGATGAAGTAATCCAAGGTTCACAAGATAGTGAAAAAGCTCAACTAATTGCTGCAATTGAAACAAGACTTAGAGAATGGTTTTCATTCACAGGTGGTATGTTTGTAAAATTAGATAGAAACAAGTTTTTAATATCTTTTGATTACAAGTACTTAAAACAATTTGTAGATAATAAGTTTGATATATTAGATAGCATCAAAACAACCACATTTAGTAACAATATGCCTATTACATTAAGTATCGCTTTAGTAATAGATAATGCTACTAAAGCAGAAAAATTGCATAACGCATTTGCTACACTAGACATTGCTCTTGGTCGTGGTGGTGACCAAGCAATTATCAAAAGAGATGCTAAGTATGAATTCTTTGGCGGTAAGTCAAAAGAAATAGAAAAGAGAACAAAAGTAAAATCAAGAGTTATAGCAGGAGCTTTACAAGAGTTAATCACAGAAAGTAAAAATGTATGTATTATAGGACATAGAAATCCTGATGCTGACTGCTTAGGCTCTGCACTTGGTATATATAGAATAGCTAAATCATTAGGAAAAGATGCTTATATATTATTTAATGGCAAAGGAATTGCTTTAGATGGTTTAGTTAAAAGACTAAATAAAGATAAAGCATATGATGATGTATTTGTTTCTACTGAAGAAATGCTAAAAATAATTTCTCCAGATACACTTTTGGTAGTAACAGATACTCACAGAAACGATTATGTAGAAGCACCAGAGATTCTTGAAAAAACTAATAAAGTTGTTTTGATAGATCACCATAGAAGAAGTGCAGATTTTATTCAAGATCCAACTCTTACATTCCACGAAGTATATGCATCATCTGCTTGCGAATTAGTAACAGAGATTATGCAATATATTGATGCAAAGATGGATATTCCTTTGGTAGAGGCAGAGGCTTTATATGCTGGAATATTAACCGATACAAAGAATTTCACATTTAAGACTGGTGTAAGAACTTTTGAAGCAGCGGCTTTCTTAAAGAGACTTGGCGTAGATGTATTTGCTGTTAAGAAGTTATTCGATAACGATATAGATACTTATGTAGCAGTAGCAGATATTATTAGAACAGCAGAAAAAGTTCGTAGTGATGTAGCTATAGCATTTTGCCCACCAGAAATTACAAATGGAATGCAAATTGCAGCTCAAGCAGCTGATGAACTAATATCATTAAACGGAATTGAGACATCTTTTGTACTTGTAAATACAGGAGAGTATATAAATATAAGTGGTAGATCAAATGGAAGCATGAACGTACAAGTAGTATTAGAAAAACTAGGCGGTGGCGGACATCAAACAGTAGCTGGCGCACAAGTTTATGATGCAAATATGGAAAAAGCAAGAGATTTACTATTAGATGCAATTAAGCAAAGCGAAGAAGACAATGAAAAGTAATGGATAGCATTGCTGTCCAACAGGAGGTGCTTATGAAAGTTATTTTATTACAAGACATCAAATCAGTTGGTAAAAAAGGTCAAGTTCTTGATGCGTCAGATGGATATGCAAGAAACTTTTTATTACCGAAAAAGATGGCTGTTATAGCAGATGCAGCAAACATGAATGCTCTTAAGACTAAACAAGAAGCAAACAAATATAAAAAAGACATGAGCATGGCTGCTGCAAAGGAATTAAAAGAAAAAATGAAAGACTTTGAGCTTATATTTAAAATCAAAGCAGGAGACAATGGAAAGATTTTTGGAAGTGTTACTAGTAAAGATATAGCAGATGAATTAAATAAAAAATACTTTGTAGAAGTAGATAAAAAGAAAGTAATGCTTGATGATGCGATTAAGAACTTAGGCACATACAATGTAGAAATAAAACTATTTGAAGGAATTTCGGGCACATTAAAAGTAAGCGTAGAAGCTGAATCGTAGCGGCGATCATCGATTGCCATGGCGAGCAATGCTCGCCGATACGAAATGCGACCTTTGGTCGCCAAACGAGGGGTAGTAAAGTAATGAATGAAAATATAATTAGTAGGATGCCTCCTAGTGATTCACAAGCAGAACAAGCAGTATTAGGTTCAATGCTTGTAGATAAAGATGCGATTCTTACTGTAATAGATATCTTAAAACCAGAAGATTTCTATAGACCAGAGCATCAAGAAATCTATAGTGCAATGCTAGACTTAACTTACAAAAATGAACCTGTTGATCTTTTAACTTTAAAATCTCAATTAGAACTAAGAGGTAAATACGATACTATAAATGGATTTGAATATTTAGTTTCTTTAAATAATCCTATGTATTCAATAGCAAATGTAGAAAGCTATGCAAAGATTGTCGAAGAAAAATCTATTTTAAGAAAACTAATTAGTAGTTCAAATGAAATAGCAAGATTAAGTTATGAAGAAAATGAAGAAGCTATAGATATTTTAGATAAAGCAGAAAAGAATTTATTTGCAATTAGTGAAGGAAAGAGTGAAAAAACATATTCATTCTTGAAAGATACTCTTGGTGCAGCAATAGATAATATTCAAGAAATGGCAGATAAGAAAGATAACTTAGTTGGTTTAACATCTGGTTTTAAAGATTTAGATGATAAAACTTTAGGTTTTTGTCCAGGACAACTCATAATTGTTGCTGCAAGACCAGCAATGGGTAAATCTGCTTTTATGCTAAATATGGCTACAAATGCTGCTTTGAAAGCAGATGCAGCAGTAGTATATTTTAGCTTGGAGATGAGTAAAGAAGAATTAACTGGAAGAATTTTGGCATCTGAAGCTTTGATAGATAGCCAAAAAATTAGAAATGGAAAATTAGATGATGAAGACTGGATTAGTCTTACTAATGCTACTGGAACTTTAGCAAATGCTAAAATTTTATTAGATGATTCTGTTGGTTATTCTCCAATGGAATTAAGAGCAAGATGTAGAAGACTAAAAATGGAACATGATATTAAATTAATTGTTATCGACTACTTACAACTTATGAATGCTGGAAAAGCAAGTAGTAGTAGACAACAAGATATCTCAGATATTTCTCGTTCTTTAAAAATGCTTGCAAAAGAAATTGGTGTACCAATCATTGCAGCATCACAGCTAAGCCGTGCTCCGGAACAAAGAGATGAGCATAGACCTATGCTAGCAGATTTAAGAGAATCTGGTTCTATCGAGCAAGATGCTGACATGGTAATGTTTATATATAGAGATGAAGTATATAATCAAGAAACAGATAAGAAGAATGTGGCAGAAATAATACTTGCTAAAAATAGAGCAGGTTCTATAGGAACAGTTGAACTTGCATGGCTTGGACAATTTACAAAATTTGCAAACCTAGACAAATATAGGTAATATGGCGGCGACCTTTTGGTCGCCGTTACGAATTGAAAAAAGGATGTGAGATGAATGCTTGAATTAGAAGAACTAGCTCCTAAGCTAAAGTCTTTGAAGGAAAGAATTACAGAAATGGGTGAGTCTCTTTGACATTGCTTCTAAAGAGACTAGGTTAAAAGAACTAGAAGCTCAAACTAATGATGCTAGCTTTTGGAACGATCAAGAAAATAGCAGTAAAGTACTTCAAGAAATTAAGCTTTTAAAAGATAAGGTAACTAACTATAATAGTTTATTTTCTGATGCAGAAGATTTAGATGCTATGATAGAACTTGCTAATGAAGAAAATGATGAAAGTTTAATTCATGAGATACAAAGCTCATTTAAAAAGCTAAGTAAAGGCGTAGATAAATTAGAGACAGAAAATTTACTAAGTGGTCCTCACGACAAAAATAATGCAATTGTGACTATTCATCCTGGTGCTGGTGGCACTGAATCACAAGATTGGGCACAAATGCTTTATAGAATGTATAATATGTGGGCTGAGAAAAATGGTTTTAAATTAGAAGAAATCGATTACTTAGATGGTGACGTTGCTGGTATCAAAAGTGTGACTTTTAGAATTATTGGCACATATGCTTATGGATATATGAAATGTGAAAGTGGAGTTCATAGACTAGTTAGAATTTCACCATTTGATAGTGGAGGAAGAAGACATACTTCTTTTGCTAGCGTAGAAGTTATTCCCGAAATAGATGATAGCGTGCATGTTGAGATTAATCCAGAAGACCTAAAAGTAGATACTTATAGAAGCTCTGGCGCAGGCGGACAACACGTTAATAAGACCGAATCTGCTATTAGAATTACACATATTCCTACTAATATTATTGTTAGTTGCCAAACTCAAAGGTCTCAGATTCAAAATAGAGAATATGCCATGAAAATGCTTATTTCTAAGCTTATAGAATTAAAAGAACGCGAAAATAAAGAAAGGATAGAAGATTTAAAAGGTGTCCAAAGAGAAATTGCATGGGGTAGCCAAATACGAAGCTACGTATTTTGCCCATATACATTAGTTAAAGACCATCGTACTAATTATGAGGTTGGAAACGTTCAGGCTGTAATGGATGGCGAAATTAACGATTTTATGGATAGCTTTTTAAGAGCAAATATCAATTGACATAATTTTGTAAACGATATATAATCTCTCTTGTTTCTATGGTTACTATTTCCGACACAATTAAGGAGGAAAGACTATGAACTTGAGGGATTTTTTTAATCGCAAGATTCGTGACGGAAGACCTAGTGAAAGTAAGTATGATTCACTTCCTGGTAATTTTCCTGAATCTTCAACTTCACCTGCGCCTCAAAATGTGCCTGAACTTTCTGAGGTGGATAAATCTCGGATGGAAAAAGAGATGCAAGACTTTAGCAAAGTATTCTTTGACTACTCTCTGATTTCTAAGATTGTTAAAGAAGAAATTTATGATTTCGGAGATGAGACTGGTAATCAGATTTATGGTTGCTTTAAGAGGATTGTTGATCTTTATCTTCCGCGTGGCTACAATACAAATTACTGTCTGAATCTTCTTTATGTGATTTCTTCTAGAATCTTTTTGCTTTACGGCGAAGAAAATTTTTATGTAGAAGATGGAGAGTATGAATTCGATTATTATAATGAATTTAGACAGGGATTTGTAAACGCACTTTATAGGATTTGTGAATTTTGTGAAGTGTCATTTCCTGAAGCATTTAGCAAAGTAAAAAATTGCCCAGTGCTTAATGCAGTATCTCATAAAATGGCCGAAGAAGATTTGGTTGAAACTAGACTGCTTAGTTGGACTTTTTCTGATTTTACCTATCTTCTCAAAACTGGAAATTTCAAAGCTATCGGTGGCAAAGAAAGCTGTGCAGAAGATGTTAAAGCAATCTTTAAAGAAAACTTTAATGAATTCTTGATTGGTGCTACTGATGAAGATATCTTTGAGCTTCGTGATTTTGATACGAGATACTGTGAAGATAGTGATACCTTTATGGATAAATTGATGGCAAAGATCGATGCTTGTGATTTTGTCTTCGGTGTATGTGATGTGATGGCAATCGATGCAATCGATGCACTTTGCAAGATTTATCCTCAGAATCTTTCTCAGATTTATACTTTCTACTTCAACATGATTTTGCGTACAAGCTTTATGCTTGAAGATAGTATGGATTTTAAAGAAAGATTTATTGGCCTCATTGAGAGGATCAAAGACAATGCACTTTATAGAAGCGAACTGTTCTATGATATCAAGATGGATTATGCATCTGCAATCACAGAAACAATCGACTACTTTGATGGTGAGACATTGAATGCAGTAGTTGATCTTTATACTACTGTATTTGGAGTCGATGAATATGATTTGGAAGTAGTTATTGCTTCTTATGTGCAGTCCTTCTTCGAAAATCCCAGCAAGCCTCATGAAGTTGTAAAAGATTTTGAGTGGATTGCAAAACTTCTTAGCAACAAGACCGCTTATGAAGTTATTTGCAATTACAAACCTTCAGTGATTGATATGTTCAAGTAAAATAAAAAGCACGCCTTATTAAGGCGTGTTTTTTTATGGCGGTCGATGACCGCCGCTACGTAACGGCGAGCATTGCTCGCCATCATTTACATTAATGGTATAAATAATCTAAATAAAGAAGTTTTGATCCTTGTACTTAGTGGAATCTTATTTGCATTTTTTAGAGTGATTTCTTGAGATAAGTTTTCGCATTTAATAAAATCTTTTCTAATAATTTCTACATTATCTGAATTATATAAAAATATTCCACATTCGTAGCTATGATAAAAACTTCTATTATCGAAATTAATTGAACCTATTGTTGCAACAGTATCATCCGATACTACATTTTTTGCATGTATAAACCCAGGAGTGTATTCAAAGATTCTAACGCCATGTTTTAATAGGTTTGTATATTCGCTTCTAGTTACAGCAAATACAATCTTTTTATCTGGAATTCCTGGAGTAATTATTCTAACATCTACACTTCTTTTAGCTGCATTTATTATAGCTTCTTCTAATTCTGGATCTAAAATCAAATAAGGAGTAGTTATATATACGTAGTCTTTGGCTGAATTTAAAATATTTACATACACATTTCTTCCAACGATTTCATCTACTTCCATTGGAGTAGTCATGTAAGGTTGGATAAATTCTTCTGAATTTGCCCAATCGTTTTTGTAGATAAATTTAGATGTTGCTTTTGGAATATTTGCAATATCAATTGTTTCAGAAAAGCTTTTCTTTCCTTTTAATTTCTTTTCTCTTTGTTTTTTATTTTTTCTCTTAAATCTTTTTTTCTTTTGAGGAGCAGTTTGCTCTATGATTTCTAGTTCTGGAAGATAAGGAGAGTAATCTTCGCCTTCATCTCTATAGATATGCCAGCTTTCTAAAAACATTAGCGAAAAGCTTTTTACAGCATCTCCTTTTATCATAATTCCAGTATCTTTCCAATGGCCAAATCTATTTATAACATTTATATATTCATCTGCTAGATTAATGCCACCTGTAAAACCAACTATACCATCTATAACAACAATCTTTCTATGATCTCTATTATTATGAGCAAGAGTAGTTATAGGATAAATTGGATTAAATACTTCGCATTTAATTCCATATTTTTCAACATGCTTTTTATAAGATTGAGGAAGATCGTTGATACATCCAAAGTCATCATATAATAAACGAACTTCAACACCTTCTTTTGCTTTTTCTTTTAATATGTTGAAAACTGTAGACCACATTTTTCCTTGCTTAATTATAAAGTATTCCATAAAAATAAATTTTTGTGCTTTGTTTAACTCTTCAACTAAAGCATCAAAATATTTTTCGCCACTTTCAAAATAAGTGCTTACAGTATTTTTATAAATAGGCATGTTTGTATTTTTATATATGTAATAAGATTGATTGTGAACATCTTTGTTTTTAATTTTTAATTCTTCATAAATAACTTCTGGCGAGTGAGAAATCTTCTTAGTAGCATAAGCTTGAGCTTCTAAATTTTTTCTAACTTTTTTTCTAACTCTTTGATTTCTAAAGAAGAAATAAAAGATTGATCCAAAAACAGGGAATAGAATAATAATTATTACCCAAGGAAGTTTTACATCTATAGATCCATTTTTTAAACTTAGTATGTATATAGCAAGTAGAACGCTTAAAACATAAGCAATGACTTGTATAATTGTTGAATATTCAATTAATACACTTCCAATTAAAGCATAAAAGCCAAGTTGAAGTATTATTAATAAAGCAGTCATAAAGCTTCTACTAAATATGACTTTTTTTAAGAATCTAAGCATGTATTCACTTCCTTTCTTTTAGATTTTCGTAGTGGCGGTCATTGACCGCCGGTACGATGCTTAATTCAATTCCGTACAGGCGAGCAATGCTCGCCAAATTTCGTATCGGCGAGCATTGCTCGCCATTAACGAGTGCATTATATCATAAATATTTAAATATTTACATAAAGTTTTTGGCAAAAAGCTAATTTTTGCATATTCATACAATAAAAAGCATAAGATTAGGTAAAAACTAAAAAGTAAAGTAAGTTCTTGCAATTTACATAATTTATTGACGGTAGACATAATTTGTGATATAATTTCAAACGTATTATTAATTAAGGAGGGTCCAAGCTATGAAAAGGACACCTGACAACCCTGTGGAATCTGTTAACCCGGTTATGGACAAAAAGGAGGAAGGCACCACGAACACTACAACCAAGAAAACCACTGCCAAGAAGACCACCACCAGGAAAGCTTCGACCACCAAGAAGGTTACGACTGAACAGAAAGCACCGGCCAAGAGAGGTCGCCCTGCTAAGAAGGCTCCGGATGCCACGAAAGCTATGACTGAGCAGAAAGCTCCGGTTCAGCAGCCTGAGAACCAGCAGATTGAGCGTATGGAAGATGACCGGCTCGATCGCATCCTGAAACTTTCTCAGAACAACAGTGAGCTTATCGATTCTGTTAATAGGAAGGTAAGCAGAGTTGAAGAAAGGATGATCTATATGGAACAGAAGACCGATAAGCAGGAAGATAAGCGGGAAGAAAAGAAGCCCAGCCGTTTCAACAGCGAAAATATCAAGAAATGGTTGCAGAGTGATTCCAAACTTCCGGTATGGGGCCTGATTATTCTGGCACTTCTGATCATTTTCCTGACGGTATGGCTCGATGCTACGGTTCACCACGGTCCTGCAACGGAACGTATCGGCACCACAAATGTTGTCTACATCAGTAATAAGAACAATGATGTAACAACGGATGAGCCTGTAAAGATTGCACCGGATGGAGTTTCTGTGGGCGAAGATATCGTTATTGAATATAGTGATAAAAAATAAAAAAGGAGGAAAACCGAGGGCAAGTGCCCTCGGATTTTTTTGTCATTAACATAATTGTATGGTATAATATAATTGTGATGGCGGTCGATGACCGCCGATACGTAGCGGCGAGCAATGGTCGCCGGTACGAATGGGAGGTGATTTATATGAGATTAAAAGATATTAGAGACTTATTAAGTAGAGTTAAATCTAAAAAAGTTAATCAAGAAGTCATAGATGAAAATGCTCATATTAAATCACCAAGTACAGATTTAAAAGGTTGGAAACAAGCTATTGTGGAACTTCCAAATGAAAATTTGAGAATGTTTTATATAGAAAAAGATTTTGCACCGAGTGAAAAACCTTTTAAAGATGCACCAGATAGAATAACGAGTTTTATACTAGCAGAAGAAAATACTATAATAGGATTTTCGGAAGTAATGTTATACAATCAAAATAGAAGTGCTGTGCTTTGTACACAAGAAAGATTAAAGAATATGATGCTAAATGAAGAATTTCCTTTAGATATAAAAGATAATAATTATTTGACATTAAGTAATGATGTTGCGATACTAGTAGATGATAAACATAGAGGAATGCACTTAGGCGAAAAAGTATTAAATGTAACAATGGATTACTTAAAAACTCTAGATATAGATAAATTAGAAGCACGTGATGTGCGCGAACAAGCATTAGGCTTTTATCAAAGATGTGGTGGTAAAGTTGTGAACAATAAAACAGTTCCATTACCAAGTGTCATATTTGAACTACAAAGAGATATTAAAAAAGAAGATGTCGAGATATAAAAAAATAAGGAGCAAACATGATAGACAAACTTAAAGAATTATATTTTAAATATGAGGAAATAGTTAATTATTTAATAGCTGGAGTTTTGGCAGCAATGGTATCTTTGGCTGTTAAGTATGGGCTACTATTTACAATATTAGATCCAAAAAATGAAATACATGTGCAAATAGCAGTATTTTTATCTTGGTTTATCGCATGTACATTTGCTTATTTTACAAATAGAAAATTTGTATTTAAAAGTAAGTCAGAAAAGATAGCAAAAGAAATGGCAAAGTTTATGGGTGGTAGAGTTGCCACATTGGGACTTGAAGCACTTTGTATGTGGTTTTTTATAAACTTCTTAGGAATGAATAGTAAGATAGAAGTATTTATTTGGACGCTTGTTACACAAGCATTAGTAATGATAGGAAACTATGTGCTAAGTAAATTGTTTGTATTTAAGAAAGAAGACAAATCATAATGGCGATCTATGATCGCCGGTACCGGCGACCAATGGTCGCCATTTTTAATGCTAAGAAAAAATTGTTGCATGTTAACATAAACTATGATATAAATATTCAGATGAAATTCTTTTATTTTTGTGGCGGTCAATGACCGCCGATACAAAACACGTGATCGATGATTGTTGGTACCGGCGACCATTGGTCGCCAATACGAAGGGAGCTGTGAAGCCAATTGGCAAAACGGATTATTGTGCTTATACTTGTAATCTTTTGGCTTGGATTAATTTTTAGTTATTCAGGCACGGTAGAATCACTATCTGCTTATCAAACTAAAGCACTTTTTGAAAAGACAGTTACTTTTGGAATCAAAATACTAAGAGGTATAGGACTTGTAAACAGGACTTATTCACAAGAGCAAATTGATAACTTTGTTAATAACTATCATTTGGTATTTAGAAAGTTTTGTCATTTTACGATTTACTTTATACTGGCAGTATTTGTTTCTTCTGCAATCAAAAACTTTACTATAAGATTTCCACTTAAGGCTATTATAATAGTTGCTATTGGATTTTGTTTCTTATATAGCATCACGGATGAGATCCATCAACTATTTGTTCCAGGTAGAAGCGGAAATATAAAAGACTGTCTGATTGACACTCTCGGAGCAACGCTTGGAGCCCATTTTTATTACTATGCTCATATATGGTTTAAGAAGATAAAAAGAAAATGGCTTTCGCGAAAGCTTGCAATTATTTAAAAATAAAAACCTCAAATGCCAATATTAAGGCACTTGAGGTTTTTGTTTATGAATCATACAGAACTAAAGTTCGCACATTTTTGTTACAAATTATTTAAAAACTTGCATTTATTTTTTAAAAGTAATATAATGATTAAGCCTTGCCGCGAATGGCTATTTTAAGCCATTTCTAAATAAAAAGTCTGATTTTTCAGCACTTTTGGGACAAGAGCAAAGGAGATTATATATGATAGACATTCATAGTCATGCCATATTTGATGTGGACAATGGTTCAAGGTCTTTGGAGCAATCTATAAAGATGATCAAGATGGCTAAGTCAGTTGGGTTTGAAGCTATATGTTTCACGCCTCACTACAATAATGAGAGTAATGTACTAACAAGAAAAGAACTTTTAGAAAAGATCTTAAAAATCAAAAACGAACTTACAAAGAACAAAATCAATATGCATTTGTACTTGGGTGAAGAAGTATCAATTTTTCCAAACATGCCAGACAAAATGCATAATGTAATAAGTTTAAATGACACAAGATATGTTTTGCTTACTTTCACAAAAGATGATGAAATCACATATTTGGAAGAACTTGTAGATAGTATGGTATCTATGGGTAAAGTTCCAGTTCTTGCTTATCCAGAAAGATATGAAAGATTTAGAACAAATAAGCAAGAGCTTATAAAGCTAGTTAAAAGGGGTGCTTTGCTACAAGTGAATGCAAACTCATTAACTGGTCAATATGGTGAAGAAGTTGAATCATTTACAAAAGAACTTTTGGAAAAAGACTTAGTAAGTTTTGTGGCTAGTGATGCACATTCAGTTGCAGGATACTATAAAGCTAGAAAAGGATTTGATATCTTAAAAAATTTAGTAGGCGAAGATAAATTTAAACTACTAACAAAAACTAATCCTTGCAGAGCTTTAGCAGATATCAAGATAGATATGAATGAAGGAGCTAAAAAAGAGCATCTAAATAGAGACAAGATGATCGTTAAGTTTTTTAAAACTTTCCCAATATTAGAAAGAATGTTATAATCGTAGTGGCGACCATTGGTCGCCGGTACGAAGGGATGATAAACTTGAATAGAAAGATAATATACATATTAATAATACTTTTATGGATGGGGATAATCTTTGCATTTTCAAATACACAAGGAGATAAGTCCGACGGACAAAGCCAAGGCTTGGCAGATAAGATAGTAGAAACAGCAACAGGAATGAGATCAAGAGATAAAGCAACAGATGAATTAAATAAGAAGCTATTTGCGAATAAAGCATTTAGAGTAAATCAAATAATAAGAAAGATTGCTCACATGAGTGAGTATATGATACTTACATTTATACTAATCTTAGCATTAAGAAGTAAGCATACATGGAATATGAAAATAGGAAAGGCAATTTTGATTGCACTAGTAATTTGCTTACTATATAGCATAACTGATGAACTTCATCAGACTTTTGTACCAGGAAGAAGCGGACTAGCAATCGATTGTTTAATTGATACATTTGGAGGATGCATAGCAGCAATAATTTATTTAATAGGTTATAAGATAAAAAATAGAAGACAAAAAATAAGTGGCGAGTAATCGCCACTTTTTTATTTTATTAAAGGTGCAAAGTCATTAGTACCTTCCAAAAAATAATGTATTATTATACTATCATTATTAATTGTATATATTAATACGAATTTTTTTAAAATAACAGCTTGCCTATAAATAGGGTTAGTATCAAATGTTCTATAAATCATTGGAAATTCAGATATTCTTTCTATGCATTTTTGAACAGAGTTTAAAATTCTATCTGAATATTTGTTACTAATGGTTTTATAATAATCAATAGAAGATTTAATACTATCTTTAGCATAGTTAGATAAGATAACATTATACTTCATATTTTTCATCATCCTCGGCAACTTTATCTTCATATTCTTCGTTTAATTCTTTTTTGAAATCTTCATAAGTAATATAGTTACCATTTTCGATATCTATTTCTGATCTTACTAAATGAGGAATTAATTTAATTTCAGACATCAACCTCTCATACTTTTCAATAGACATTAGCACAAGATCACCTTCGCCATTTTTGGTAATAAAAATAGGCTCATTGGTCTTATGAGCTAGTTTTGAAATCTCACCATATTTATTTCTTAAACTTGCAGAAGCTTTAATTATCATAAAAATCTCTCCTTTTGATATTATATTGATATAATTATATCATAAAATGAGTATGAGTCAATACAATAAATACAAAATAATTATTTGTACAATTATAAATGGCGGTCGATGACCGCCGATACGATGTTCGATGGTCGCCGATACGACGGTTGAAGAAATTAACATAATATGGTATAATATTATAGTGTAGGAATTTCCTGCAATGGTGCCTATAGCAACAGTATTTCTTGATAAAGAAAGGAGAAAAACAACATGAAACGGCACAGAATTGAAGAACTGCTTATTATCCTCAGGAGTCTTTACTGGAAGTACCAGGAAGTGATCAACTACGTCATCTTTGGCGGGCTGACCACTTTGGTATCTATCCTCGTAAAGTATGGCCTGCTTTTCACGGTGCTCGATGCTAAAGATGGCATTCAGCTGGAAATCGCAGTTGTGCTTTCGTGGATTGCAGCATGCACTTTTGCTTATGTGACGAATCGTAGATTTGTATTTAAGAGCAAGAGTGCGAATGTGGTTAAAGAAGCCATTAAGTTCTTTGGAGCACGGCTTAGCACGCTCGGCCTTGAAGCAGCTTTGATGTGGCTATTTATTACAGCAATGGGAATGAATAGCGATAAAGAGGTTGTTTTTTGGACGTTGGTTGTGCAAGTATTGGTGATAGTCGCCAATTACTTTTTGAGCAAGTTCCTGGTTTTCAACAAAAAAGAACAGACTCAAAAAGCTGTGTAAAAGAAAAGGCGCCTCGTACTTTAAATAGTGCGAGGTGCTTTTTTATATATTTTAGTTGCAAAATGTTAACTTGTAATATATAATGTAAAAGCTGCTCAAAAGAGCGAGGAAATAAAAAGAAGTAGGAGTTGTAATAAATTGGAAGCGGATACTAAAGTAATTGAAGCTGAAGAACAGAATTCTTCAGAGATATTACTAAAGAAAAGTAAGACAAGAGCACTAAGAGCATATAACAGATTAGATGATTTAAGTTATAAAGCAGTAAAAAGAGGCTTTGATATAGCATGCGGACTAGTTGGATGTGCGTTTTTAATTCCTGTAGCAGTAGGAGTTAAAATAGCTACAATGGCAAGTGGAGACTTTTGTCCAATCTTTTATAAACAAAGAAGAGTTGGAAAAGATGGTAAGGAAATAAAGATATATAAATTCCGTAGTATGTGCCCTGACGCAGATGCCGTTTTAGATCAACTACTTAAAGAAAGTCCAGAACTTGCTAAAGAATGGCAAGAAAATCAAAAGCTTAAGAATGACCCAAGAATCACAAAAATAGGAAATGTATTGAGAAAGACATCAATAGATGAGATACCACAATTCTTTAACGTGCTAAAAGGAGATATGAGCTTAATAGGACCTAGACCACTAGTAAATGGCGAGTTAGATGCTCATGGTGGAGATCATACAAGATATGAAGCTATGAGACCTGGAATAACAGGATGGTGGGGATGTAACGGAAGAAATGATACAACTTACCAAGAAAGATTAAATTTAGAGTATTACTACGTAGATAATGCCTCTGTAGGCCTAGATATGCAATGTATATTGAAGACAATTAAGGCTGTAGTTAAAAAGACAGGGGTTCAGTAAATACGTATCGGTGCCTTTGGTCGCCACAATAAATAGGAATTTAAGGAAGCAATTGGATGCTTCCTTTTTTAATGAAAAAACATCAAATAAAATCAACATAAAAAGTTAACAAAATGCTTGAAAAGTAAACATAATTATGATAGAATTCAAAAGCTATGAGACTAGCGAAAAGGAAGTGAGAAAGTGGAACAAATAGAGCCTATAAGAGTAGCGCAAATAATGGGTAAATGGTTAGGCGGTGGAGTTGAAGCCGTAATAATGAATTATTATCGTCATATAGATAGAAACAAAATTCAGTTTGACTTTATTTGTGATGAAGATTCAACAAACATACCTTATGAAGAAATAGAATCTTTGGGCGGAAGAGTAATAATTTGTCCACCTTATCAAAAACTTCCTAGATATATAAAAGAGCTTAAGAGAATCTTTAAAGAGAATAATTACCAAATAGTACATTCAAATATAAATACACTTTCAGTATTTCCTTTATATGCAGCAAAAAAAGCTAGAGTAAAAGTGAGGATAGCACATAGTCATAGTACAACTAGTCCAAAAGAATTTAAAAGAAATATTATGAAAAATGTACTTAAACATTTTTCAAAATTATATGCTACAGATTATTTTGCTTGCAGTGAAAAAGCGGGAAGATATCAGTTTGGAAATAAGGCGTTTGATAGTGGAAAAGTAACTATAATCAATAATGCAATTGATGTTGGAAAATATAAATTTAATGCTGATATTAGGAAAAAAGTTAGAAATGAATTAGGAATTGATGAGAATACATTAGTAATAGGACATGTCGGAAGGTTTGTTACTGTTAAAAATCACAAATTTATAATTAAATTATTTAATGAATTTCTAAAGAGTAGTATTAATTCGAAGTTGATTTTAATAGGTGATGGTCCTTTAAAAGGCGAAATAGAAAACTTGATTGATAGTTTAAAAATTCATAATAAAGTAATGTTATTAGGTCAAAGAGAGGACGTTGAAAGGTTTTATCAAGCAATGGATATATTAATTTTTCCTTCATTATATGAAGGGTTTGGAAATGTTTTGTTAGAGGCACAATGCTCTTATTTGCCATGTGTTTGTTCAAGTAATGTTCCATCTTTAGATTGTTATAATGATAACTTATTTTTTATTTCTTTAGATGCTCCAATTGAAGATTGGATTAATTCTATTTTAATAATTAAAAATTCAAATAGAATGATGCAAACAAAATTACAAAATAGCAATTTTGATATTTTGGTTGAAAATAATAAGCTTGTAGACAGTTATTTGGAAAGGTTAAAAAAATGCCAGAAATTAGTATTTTAATGAGTATTTATAATACAAAGAATAAAGATTATTTAAAAAAGTCTCTAAGTTCAATTTTTAATCAATCATTTCAAGACTTTGAATTGATAATATATGATGACGGTTCAACTAATGACTGTTTTAATTGGGTAAAAGATATTTGTAAGAATAGAAATAATGTTATATTTTTACATAGTGATGAAAATAAAGGACTTGCACATGCTTTAAATTGCTGTTTAAAGGTTTCTCGTGGAAAATATATAGCTAGGATGGACGATGACGATTTTTGTTCTTTAGATAGACTTTCTAAACAATTGAACTTTTTAAAGAATAATAATTTTGATTTAGTTACTTGTAATGTTAATTTGTTCGACGATAGAGGTATATATTCCAGAATTATAAGAAAATCAAGTATTTGCAAGGAAGATTTTTTGAAAAATTCCCCTATTACTCATGCAGCTATTGTTGCCAAAAAGTATTGTTTTGATATTGTCAATGGTTATAATGAAGAGAAAATTTGTTGTAGAGTTGAAGATTATGATTTATTTATGAGAATGTTTGCAAAAGGTGTAAAAATGTATAATTTAGAAGAATGCTTATATAATTGGCGTTTGGATAAAGATGCTTATAAAAGAAGACAAATTTTTAAATATAGAATTAATGAGTTTTTAATTAGAGTAAGAGGATTTAGATTATTAGGTTTATATCCAAAAGGGTTAATATATATTTTTAAACCCATAATTTTATCTATTATTCCAATTAGAATATTAAATAAGATGAGAAAATCGTAATTAAGGCAATTTGTCAAATAAGGAGTATATATGAATAGTAATTCTTTAGTTTCTATTATTGTTCCTGCTTTTAATAGCCAAAATACTATTAAAAAGTGCATTGAGTCAATAATAAATCAAAATTACAAAAATATAGAGATAATAATCGTTAACGATGGAAGCAAAGATAATACAAAGATTATTTGTGAAAAAATAGTAAAAAATAAAGATAATGTTAAATTAATTAACATAGATAATAAAGGTGTAGCTAACGCAAGAAATATAGGCATAGCAAATTCTTCAGGTGAATACATCATGTTTGTTGATAGCGATGACCATATTTTACCGAATTACATTGAAATTATGGTCAATAATTTGAAAGATAATAGCATTGTGGTTTGTGGCATTAATTATATTTCAAATTTCAATATTATTAAATTGCTAGATATTAAATCTTATAATGGTTGTGAATATTTAAAAAAGGTTGAATATTTACTTGAAAATAATTTTTTTAATAGTCTTTGTAATAAAATATATTTTAAAAAAATTATAGATGATAATAATATTAGATTTAATTTAAAATATCAAAATGGTGAGGATCTATTGTTTAATATAGAATATTTCAAATATATTAATAATGTAATATTTACAAACGATTGCTATTATAATTATATTGATAATACTTTTGGAATCTCTAGCGATTATAAACATAAAGAGTTTTTTAATCAAGTTTATTTAGTTGAAAAATTAAAAGAATTATTTGATGTAATGAACTATGATAGTAAATTTATATTAAAAAAATACATGTTGGTCTATAGAGATGCGTTATCTGCGGATTTTTTTACAATAAATGATAAAAGAAATCAAATAAATCTAATTCATTCTTATATTGACTATTTAAAAGAATCAAACATATTGAAAATAGAAAATATAGTAAGCTTAAACGGAGAATTACGTTTATTGTTTAGATATTCTTTAAAAAATAATTATTATAAAATATATAAATATATTAAGATAAGAAATAAGATTAAGAAAATAAAAAGAAGCCTTCATTTACATTAATTCAAGGGATATTGTAAATTTGATTTGCTTTATAAGGAGTAGGGTATGTTTAAACTAAATATAAGATATGCATATATATATCTATTAATACTAACGTGTTGTTTACAAAATATTAATCTTATTCAATTAAATGGTTTTGCTTTTAAATTATATCATCTTTTTTCATTATTGGGATTATTGTTTTTGCTTAAGAGAGAAAAGGTTTTTTTGCCTGAGAAGAGAATATTGCTTTTCTTTTTAATTATTTCTTTAATTTCAACTTTTGCTTATTTAAAATTTGGATTCGATAGTTTGATATTAAATTATTTATTTGGTTTATACATTATTGTTTTAATAATAAATATATCAAGTGACATTGAATCTAGTGTGCTATTATCAATATTTCAATATGTAGCATTAACAATTGCGTTTTTTACTATTATTAGGTTTTGCTTTAATATAAATACTATAGTTCAATTCTTATCATCTCCATCTATTAATGGACATATTGGCGGAGAAATAGGTTTCCTTTTTGGTGGAGGTTCAAATCTAGAAGCAACCTGGATAGCTCTTATGGGATTTTTATTTTTAAGAGATAAAAGACAAGTTCCATATTTTATTTTCAGTATAATTACTTCTGTTATATATACATCTCGTGCTGGTATTATTTGTAATTTAATGTTATTTATATTTATTTTGAGTCAATTTTTTAATAAAAAAAATATTATTAATTGTTTAATACTAATATTATTATTTACAGTCTTATTATTTGTAATGTATAAAATTGGATTTTTAAATTATATTATTAAACGTTTTATCTTATTAAATACTTTAGATGACAAGGGAATTATTGGTAGGACAACTATTTGGACTTATGTGTTTAGAGCATTTTTGACAAACCCGTTTGGCTATGGTTTGCGGTAACGCCATTAATTCTGTTAGAGACATTAGTTTTATAAATTATTCTGTTGAAAATGTTCACAACATTTATTTTCAAATGTTGCTTGATGTTGGAGTGTTTGGTTTTATATATTATGTTTATTTAATATTTCTTTTCATTGTTAAAAATATTAAGTATTATTTTTCAAATCCTTATATTGCATTTAATATTACCTACCTAATTATAGGTTTAATTCAATTTAGGGGTGGAGATATTGTTCTATTCATTGTTTTGGCTTTATTTTTAGCAGAAAAATACCATAAGAATTATTGCAATTCTTAATTGTTTAGAGATAATACCATACTTTGTTTATTTTTTATATAAAATTTCTTTAATTTGAGGTGATTTTTTTGGATCATAAAATTGATTTTTTATTAATGTGGGTTGATGGAAGCGATCCTGTGTGGCTTGAAGAAAAAAAGAAATTTAAACCCGATCTTGATATATCGGATTCAATTAATAGATATAGAGATTGGGATATATTAAAATATTGGTTTAGAGGCATTGAAAAATTTGCACCATGGGTAAACAATGTGTTTTTTATCACTTATGGTCATTTACCTGCCTTTTTAAATGTTAATAATCCAAAATTAAAAATAATTAATCATAAGGATTATATAGATAATAAATATTTACCTACTTATAATCCTAAAGTACTTGAATTGAACTTCCATAATATTGAAGATCTTAGCGAACATTTTGTTTATTTTAATGATGATATGTTTGTAATTAAAGAGGTCATTCAAAGTGATTTTTTTAAAGATGGATTGCCATGTGACTCGTTTTCCGAAGATGTTATTTACCCTGGGATTGATCCTTTTTGTGGAACTTTGTTTAAAAATGAATGCATATTGTCAAAGTATTTTAAGAAGAGCGAATGTAAGAAGAGTTTGAAAGGAAAATATTATAATATAAAATATGGCAAGAACAATCTTAAAACTTTTGTTTTTTCATATTTTAAGAATTTTGTGGGAATCAAATATACTCATTTGCCACAGTCTTTTCTTAAATCAAAATTCCAAGAACTTTATAATTTAGAGAAAGACACTTTTGAAAAAACTTATTCTCATAAATTTAGAACCGAAACTGATATTAATCAATATTTAATTAGAGAATATCAACTTTTGAGTGGTAATTTTTCCCCTAGAAGTTATAAAATTGGTAAACCATTTATTATCTCGAATAATAACGAAAAGATAATTAATTCAATTATAAAACAAAAATATAAAATGATTTGTTTGAATGATAATGATCCAAATGTTGATTTCGATAAGGCTAAAAGAGAACTAATTAATGCATTTGAAACAATTCTTCCAGATAAATGTAGTTTTGAAAAATAGTATTGAGGTGATTAGTTTTGAAAAAAGATAAAGTTGTTTTACTTAATATTATTTCAAATTTTATATTACAATTCGTAACAATATTAAGTGGTTTCATTATGCCTAAATTGATACTTAATAATTTTGGCTCTGAAGTAAATGGCCTTGTTTCTTCGGTAGGTCAATTTTTAAATTATATATCTTTATTAGAAGGTGGCATTTCTGGGGTTATTATGGCTGCTTTTTACAAACCTTTATTTAATAAAGACAATAGTAAAATCAGTTCAATTCTTAATACTACGAAGCATTTCTTTAGAAAAATTGCATATATATTTATAATTTATAGCTTAATTGTTGCTTTTGTATATCCATTAATTGCAAAAACATCTTTTTCATATATATATTTAATTACATTGGTATTAATAATGTCTTTTGGTCTTTTTATGCAGTATCATTTTTCTCTTGCATTAAAATTGTTATTAAATGCCGACAAGAAGGTTTACATAGTTTCTTTTACTCAAAGTATTATATTTGTTTTAAATATATTTTTGGCAATTGTTTCATTGTATATTTATCCAAGTATTCATGTTATAAAGATGATTTCCGCATTATTATATATTGTTCAACCAATTGTATTTAATCATTTTATAAAAAAGTACTTTATCATTGATTCATCTTTAAAAGAAGATAATAGTCTTATTAAGCAAAGATGGGATGGTTTTGCAATTAATATTGCTTACTTTATACATGCTAACACAGATGTTTTTCTACTTACAGTTTTATCTGACATAAAATTGGTATCAGTTTATTCAATATATAAGCTAGTTGTAAATGGCTTAACACAAACTATTAAGTCAATTACCTCTGCCATAATGCCTAATATTGGACACTTATATGCCAAAGGAAATATCGAAGAATTAAATGAAAAATTTAACACATATGAATTCTTTAATTTTTTTGCTGTTGGATTTTTGTTTACTGTCGCTGGATTACTAATTACGCCTTTTGTAATGATATATACTAAAAATATAACTGATATTAATTACTATGAGCCTCTATTTGGCATAGTTTTAGTGGTAGCAGAATTAATGTATGTTTTAAAAAGCCCACATCTTTCATTGGCTTATTCTGCTAATATGTTTAAAAAGATGAAAATACCAGCTTATTTAGAGGCTGTTATAAATATTGCTGTATCTATTGTTTTAATTAATTATTTAGGATTATTAGGAATTGCAATTGGTACATTGGTGGCAATGACTTATAGAACCATATATCAGGTATATTTTCTAAAAAATCATATACTTAATAGAAAATTAAGTATTTTTTTAAAGAAATTTATAGTATTTGGAGTTTCTTCATTAGTAGGAATTTGCATTAGTTTATATTTAATACCTACAGTTGATTATTCTATTTTTTCCTGGATAATTGCTGGAATTACATATTCTTTGATTATTTTATTAATCTATTTTATTTCAAGTATGATTTTTTATAAAAAAGAAATTTTATATTTAAAAAATTATTTGCTAAAGAAATAGTTTTAAATGAGGTGTTTTATTTGAAAAAGACTATTATTACTATATTTGTTATTGTTGTATCCTTACTAGGTTATTTACAATACAACAATTCAAAAATAATTAATGAATTACAAAATAAGGTTGAGTATTTAGAAGTAAAAGGAAGTAACACTTCTAATAATAGTAGTGTTTTTCTTGGTGCATCAAATAATGTTTCACGAGTTACAGATTTTAAGAGTATTATTATAGGTGATACTGTTTATAGAACGAAAACAGGGACGAAATATCATAAAGAAGGATGTAGGTATCTAAAGACTTCATGTACTGAAATAACTTTAGATCAAGCAATAAGTATGGGATTAACACCATGTAAGGTGTGTAAGCCATAAGAGAATATAAAAGCCATTCCTTTGCTGAGAGGCAAGGGAGTGGCTTAATTAGTAAAAATGATGTTGACTATTTCAACATATAGTTATATAATATATTTGCATTATGTAAAGGAGAGTTTATAAATGAAACAATTAGATTACAAGAAGATTGGCATTAGATTAAGAAATGCTAGAGAGTATTTGGGTCTTACACAATTACAAGTTGCACAAATTCTTAATATTGGTAGAGATGCTATACTTAGAATTGAAAATGGTAATAGAAAAATCGATGCTAATGAACTAATGAATTTTTCTAAATTATATAATATTAGCATGGATGAGTTAGTTAATAATACAAAGATAGATGAACATGAGGTTGCATTTGCTAGAGGATTTAAAAAACTAAGTGAAAAAGACAAAAAAGAGATTTTAAATCTTATAAAACTTAAAAACGAATATAAAAGTAAGGAAAAATAATTTATATGAATGGTACTATAACTCCTAATGAACTAGCTAAACATGAATTAAATAAAATTAAAAAGAAAAATGGCAGCATTTCATTCCCTATTGATCCTTTTAATGTTTTAAAAGACAATGAAGTTGTTATATCATTTTCTGATTTTGATGATTTAGAAGGTATTATTATTAATGATAGTGATAATGTAACTGTTGTAGGTATTAATAAGAATAGACCATGGACTAGACAAAGATTTACAGCTGCCCACGAATTATGTCATTTTGTCAAAGACATTAAAAAAGCAAAAAATGATATAGCTCAAATACAATGTTTCAAAAACTCTAATAGTAGCATTGAAAAGTTCGCAGATAGATTTGCAGCTTGCTTTTTAATGCCTGATTTTAAAGTTAAAGAATTATATAACTATTATAAGAATGAAAATGGATATATTTCTTTTGAATCTATTACATATATTGCAGAATATTTTGGTGTAAGTTTTCAAAGTTGTGTTTTTAGGTTAGCCTACGATTTTAAATTCATTGAAGGAGATTATGATACTCTTAATGATAGAATTAAAAAATATAAACCGGAAAGTAAAAGAAAGCAGTTTATAAAAACAACTAATGATTTCTTATTGATAGGAAATGCAATTAATAGTATGAGCTATTGTATGATAGATCTTAATTCAATAACTGGTATTAAATTTTTAAATGATTATATTTATCATGACAATCGCATAGAAGGAATAAATGAAAATGATGTTCCTTATATACTTACGGATTTAAGGTACAATGGAATTAAGAGTAAATTTTTTGAAATCGAAGACGAAGGCATTGTATTTACTTTAGGAAACTATACAATGCAAAAATATGTTTTAACCACAAAAGAGAGTTTTTCAATCAACAAATGCAAAAAATTACACAAATTATTATATTCATATGTTCCTTATCCTGAGTATTCTGGACTTTATAGAACTAATGATGCAGTATTATTAAGTGGTACTATTCAACCAATTTCATATTCGCAAATTGATGATGAATTGAAGAAGCTTGATAAAGAATTTGATTTTTTTATAAAGGATATTAATAAATTTTCAACTAGTGAATATATTGAAAGAGTAATATATTTTATATATAGATTTATTAAAATTCATCCTTTTTCGGATGGAAATGGAAGAGTATCAAGAGCAATGCTTAATTGGATGTTTAGACTTAAAAGAATTCCTCCGATTTATGTGGATAAGGAATCAAAAGCAGAATACTTGGATGCACTTTCTAAGATTGATGTAGAAAACGATTATGTTCCATTAATTGTATTTGTTGAAAAAAGAATAATACATTCGCTTTCTGAATTACACAACTACTTGTTTTTTGAAGAATAGGAGGAATAAATTATGTGGCCTAGAAATAAATATACAGGACCAGGTGGTGGACTATCAACTGCTCCTGGAGGCGGATTATATACAGGACCAAGTGGTGGAGCTTATAGGGGACCTAATGGTGGTTTATACACAGGACCGGGAGGAGGTCTATACACAGGACCAGGCGGAGGCCTATACACAGGACCAGGTGGTGGTTTATATAGAGGACCAGGTGGTGGATTATCAACTGCTCCTGGAGGTGGATTATATTCAGGGCCAGGTGGCGGTCTGTATACAGGACCTGGCGGAGGTATGTATTCTGGACCGGGAAAACCCTATATGAGTAATATACCGCCGTGGGATGTGTTTATAAAAAAACTTGAGGAAAAAGGATATCAAAATGAAGCTGAAATGATTAAAAGAGTTTATTATTAATTAATACTATAATACTTTATAGGCATTATAAATTACTATTGCACTATGAGTATTACAGGAAGTGAGGTCAAATACTTGAGTTTTTTATTTGCTAGAAAGACTAATAATTATTTATATATATTGGCCGATACTAAGATTAATTATAGTGAAATATCCGATCAGTTGCTTAATAAAATTGGAGATACCGCTAATTTAATCAATAAATATGGAATTATAAAAAATGTAATTATAAATAGAAATCTATGTGTTGGTGCAGCTGGAATTGTTGAACATTTTAATGAACTTTTAGCTTATATTGAAAATAGAGGATCATCTACATTGTCTGAAATAGTAAATAAAGCATTGGATATTAATAACAAATATAATCAAGATACTGACTTTATAATTGCATTTGCTGATAACAAAAATAAAGGTTTGTATTTAGTTAAAGACGGCACTTTAAATGATGTTGATTCATGTTGGATAGGGGTTAAAGATTGTTTTAGAGCTTTTCAAAGCATGCGACTTGATGAAAATATTAAGGATGTGTATTATGATAATGATTTGTCTGAAGAAGACAACATGTTTTGTTTTGACAAGTTTTGCTTTTCAAACGTATTAAATAAAAATATTGATGCGGATAGTGTTGGGAAGAACATGGTTAATTGTTATTATGGCAAAGATGGATTTACTTATTCGAATGAATACTTTTTTGAAACTTTCAAAAGACAAACACTGCTGCCTGGAGAAGGTGTAATATTTGGAAATAGTATAGAATATGGAGATGGAATAATTGTTTCCAATTTTGTAAATGGCTGTTATGCCATATGTTATCCTCAGCTACATAAGAGTATTATTTATGAACCATATTTAGATATTGAAGGTTTTGATAGGATAAGGATTCCCAGATTAATAGATTGTGGCGATACATGTGAATTTGGAAAAGAGAATTATGATATGATGAAGAAGGAATGATTTAATGAAATTATTAATTTAGGCTTCAAATGTTATATCATCATGTATTGATAAAAACTATAAGCCAGAATGTTATGAAATTGAATATAATATGAAATCTACTTTGAAACAAATTAGAGAGTTGATTGGAGCACCGCAATGTGGAATTTCATATGATAGATACTATGTTTATTATTCTAATAGCTTCATTAATAATGAAATACCATACATTATTATTAATAATCAATTAAGATTTAATGCAAATTTGGATAGTATTTTAATTGATGATTTTATAAAAACACATAATATAAAGAATAATTGTATTTGTATCGAATATGGGATTGCACTAGCTGGTGGGCCGACTCTAATTGATTGGATTAAAGTATGGGAAATGGTTGGAAGTATAATAAATGCTATATCAGTATTTGGTGGCTTTATAGCATTTATTGATTTTATTAAGAGATATTTTGAAAAGGAAAAACCATATCCACATGCGATGATGGATTTTTTATACAAGAGAAATTTATGGAATCATAACGAATTAGCAGGACTTTTAAGAATAAGCAAAGATGATGTTAAACTATTACTTAAATTATATGGCTATAAATGGGATAATTCAAAAAAATTATATTATATTGATAAAAACACAAAAAAGTCATATGTTAAAAGAATCGGAAAAGTGATGTATTATGAATAAACTTATTGTTGTATTACATATGAAAATGTGACAGATAATATAGTCCCTTTTGATATTTCATAATAATAAAGCCACTCCCAAGCATCAAAGCATGGGTGTGGCTTTTTATATCCTATTTATCCATTTCAACTATTTTTAATCTATATCCCATTGCAATTAATAATTTATTTAATGTCTGAATTTTAGGGGATACTAGTCCGGATTCAATTCTTGCAATTGTTGATTGCGGTATTGAAGTACGTTTGCTAAGTTCTCTTTGAGTCAATTGCTTCTTATTTCTTGCAGCAATTGTAGCTTCAATTAGTTCTTCTTCTAATTTGATTTCTGCTTCTTGTTCTTTAGATATACGTAATTCTTTTTTTACTTCATGCCAAGTTTCATATTTACTCATCTTCAGCACTTCCTTTCAAAAAATCATTTAAGTATTTTTGAGCTCTTTTAATCTCATTAGATGGTGTTTTATTGGTTCTCTTTTTAAAAATAGATAATAGTAGAAATATGTTATCTTTATAATATGCAAGTAGAATTCTATTATCTAGTGGTCTCAATTCCCATATTTCTTTTGTTAATTGTTTTAAATAGGGATAACCTAATGCGAATCCATATTGTTCCAATTTATTAATATAGGCATTTATTTTATTGCTTTCAATTCTGTTTGACTTAGTATTTGATTGTTGGAGTTTCTTTAGATAGAGCTTTATTTCAGACCCTTCTTTGTAATTTTTGTAAAATATTACTTGATACATTTTGGTTCCTTTCTTATGATAGCATAAATGCAGTCAAAAGTCAACTGATAGTCCAGTAATGCTATTTTTAAAAAACTGGATGATTATTTTTGGCAGAATTGCCAAAGAAATAGTTTTAAGAAGCTCATGATTATGAGCAATTTGAATATATTGAATATAAAATAAAATGTCAAGAAAAGTGGTAAAAAGTGGTAAATTATCTATTTGATTTGTCAAAGAAGATACTTCTATATAAAGGATTGACATACGTATTAATACGTGTTATTATATGTTTATAATTAGAATTAGGAGTAATTATATGAAAGCAAAAGAATTAGTTAAATTGCTTAAACAACACGGTTGGATTGTGATATAAAAAGGGGAGATTATTATGAAGAGTAAAATTGTTTATCCTGCTATTTTTACTTATAACAAAAAAGATAAGTGCTACGAAGTTGATTTTATTGATTTTGATTGCTCTACTTTTGGTAAAGATCTAAATGAAGCTTTTTTTATGGCTGAAGAAGCTTTAGGACTATATTTTGAAAATGAAATTGAATATCCTGAAATGACTGAAGATATAAATAATATTAAGGTTAAATCAAATCAATTTGTTACTTTTATTGGAGTTGATATGCTTGATTATTATAAAAAGCATAGTAATAAAGCTGTTAAAAAGACTTTGACAATTCCTGAATGGCTTAATATTCTTGCAGAAAATGAAAACATCAATTTTTCACAAGTTCTTCAAGAAGCGCTTAAAGAAAGGCTTGTTATATAGTTATTTACATTAAAAACAAGTTGACATAACACATTATTTAATATATAATATCCCTTGGTATTCAATTTTTATATAGAAGGAGACGATGTAATGCAGCCGGCTAACAAAAAGGAGTCTTTCCAGGTAATGTATATTGGAGGACGGAGAAATGATCCATTTTTGAAGTTGGGCAAAATCTACACGGTTTATTCGGTTTCCGATGATGGTTACCATACTGTCTATCATCTCAAAGAGCTTAATGGTGAATTTACTGATGATGGATTTGTTAAGGTAGTAAAGAAGGAAGGTCCGCTTTCGCTTATTTCTAAAAATATTCCCAAGGTTGGTGAGAGATTCCGTGCCTTTACAGGTAAGCTTGATAGTAATGGAGATAGCGAGATGCTTACTTCTTCCGAGATTCTTTTTGTGGCTCCTCAGACCATCAAAGACAAGCTTCTTCGTAGAGTGAATGTGCTTACTAAACATATGATTTCTAAAGGGGGTTGTGCAAGTCTTTATAGACTTTATTATTAAATAAAAAAATAGTGACGACAATTTGTCGCCACTATTTTTATTTTTGGGTTTAGTTTGGCGAGCATTGCTCGCCGCTATGTTCTTTCTTTTGTTCTTCGTCGAAGAATGCATGATTAAGTCTTTTCTCTTCATACATTCTTTCGTCAGCTTTGTTAATAACTTCTTTCAAAGTCATATATTCTTCTTCGGGAGGTGAGTTGGGATCATCTTTTGCATAGTAAATTCCAAACCCTTGTGAGGCTCCGTACTTCAAGAATTTTCTTCTTTCAGTTCTTTGTGTAAATTCTTGAGTGAATTCAGTCATAAGATTTTTCATTACTTCGTAACGACCTTGCTGTTCACTAAGAAGAGACTCAAAAGGTTTTTTCTTCATTATTATGCAAAATTCGTCTCCGCCGATTCTAAAGCAATATGCATACTTGCCATATACTTGCTTTATTATCTCGGCTGTTATTCTGATTAATGCGTCCCCATACTTATGACCTAAAGTATCATTTACCCACTTGAGTTTATTTACATCGATTATAACAACTCCAGTGGTATATTTAATTCTTTCAGTCATTACTTCAAAAGTTGAGCGGTTGAGTAGACCAGTTAACTGCTCTATTTTCATAAATGTACTTATACTATTATATATGAGCAACTGGAATGCTATAGTTATTACCAGATAATCATAGTTGGAACGCACGTATAATACGCGGAACAAAACTCCAGCCATGATAAATCCAAATATGAACCACATAAATACAACATTGTCAGATTGCCTAGTCTTTGCAGAGTTAATTGCACCAAGTACCATAAAGATTGTTAAAGTGACAAGTACGACAGTGAAAACAACTGCATAGAAATTTCGCTGGTACATATTGTTTTCATCTATCATTGAAAGTGATGGGATAATCAAAGTTAAAAGATTACAAAAAGCATTAATGCCTATAAGAACATAAGCATATGGTTGAATCTTGTTCCAAAAAGCACTTCTAGACATATATTTTGCTGTCATAAAAGTAATAACAGTAAGTGTAATGCACTCAAGCGATTTTACTAATTTATGAAGCTCAATATATTCAACAGGAGCTCCATTTAAGTAGATTTCGATACAGTCTATGATTACACCGAGCATTATAACGGTATCTAAGATTAAAAAATTATGCTTCCGTTCTTCCAATAAAACTACGCTTTCATTTAAATAAATAATACTTCCAGATAACGAAATTAAACATATTATAGCAATTACCAGGTGTTCCATAATTACCTCCTTTTTTGTCGCGAATAATTTTAGAGCAAAATTAGTCCTATATAGCGATATTTTATACGTTGATTATGTTAACATAATTTAGAGAGATAGTCAATTGTTTTTTCTTGTTTTAATCATACTTTTTTGGCTATAAAGTAAATTTGAACTCTTATTTTCATTATGATAAAATAGCTCCATATGAGGAGAATATTTTAATGGATAACATAGATATAAATAAAGGCTTATCTTCAGCTCAAGTTGAAGAGAGAGTTAAGCAAGGCCAAGTTAATTTCGATACCACCGTTAAAACAAAGAGTATCAAAAAGATTATTTTTGATAACCTTTTTACGCTATTTAACATATTAAATTTATTTTTTGCTATTGTTATTTTTTGCGTAGGTGCTTACAAAAATCTATTATTTTTAACTATTATTACTTTAAATACTATTATTAGCACCGTTCAAGAAATTCACTCTAAAAGGATAGTAGATAAGTTAAGAATTGTTGCAAGCCCAAAGATAGATGTTTTAAGAGATGGTAAAGTCTATAAATTAAAAGAAAATGAAATAGTTTTAGACGATATCTTATTACTTTCTTCTGGTAGCCAGATTGTTACTGATTCTGTTGTGGCCGAAGGCGAAGTGCTTGTAAACGAAAGCATAATTACTGGTGAATCAGATAGCATCACCAAAAGAGTTGGAGACGAAATTTTATCTGGAAGTTTTGTTGTAAGTGGTAAATGTAAAGCTAGAGTTAACCATATAGGACATGATAACTATACTTACCAAATTTCGAAAGATGCTAAATATATCAAAAAAGCTAAATCAGAAATCATGAGTGCTCTTCAAAATTTAGTTAGAGTAGTTAGTGTGATTATAATTCCATTAGGTGCCTTACTATTTTGGAGTCAGATGACTGTAGAAGGTAATAATATAAACCAAGTTGTACTAAATGTGGTTGCTGCTTTAATTGGTATGATTCCAGAAGGTCTAGTATTACTTACTTCCACTGTTTTAGCTGTTTCTGTTCGTAGGCTATCAAAAGTAAAAGTATTAGTTCAACAATTATATTCAGTAGAAACTCTAGCTAGAGTAGATACTCTTTGCTTAGATAAGACTGGTACTTTAACTGAGAACAAAATGAAAGTAGTAGATATAGTTCCATTAGAAGCAAATAAAGATGAGCTTAAAAAAGTATTTACTAGATATGCATATACTTCTATAGATGAAAATTCTACTATACTTGCTTTAAAAGATTATTTTAAAGAAGATAAAAAATTAGATTACAAAGCTTCAAAGATTATTCCATTTAATTCCGAAGTTAAATGGTCTGCAATTAATTTTGAAGATGGCACAAATTATATTATGGGTGCTCCAGAGTTTATTACCAAAGATAAAAAATATTTAGATGAGGTAAATAAACATACAGAAGATTATAGAGTTGTATTAATTGCAAGTTCAAAAGAAAATGCTAATGAGAAAAATCTTCCACAAGATTTAAAGATTCTAGGTTTAGCTCTTATTACCGATGTTATTCGTAAAGATGCTGATGAAGTTATTAAGTACTTCTATAAAGAAGGTGTAGATCTTAAGATTATCTCTGGAGATAATCCAAAAACTGTTTCGAAGATTGCAAAACATGTTGGTATTAAAAATTACGATAAATATATAGACATGTCTAAAGTTCCAGATGATCAAATACAAGAGTATGTAAATATCAATACTGTTTTTGGTAGAGTTAGTCCTATGCAGAAAAAGCTTTTGATAAAAGCTCTTAAAAAAGATGGCAAAACTTGTGCCATGATTGGTGATGGAGTTAATGATGTTTTGGCTTTAAAAGAAGCCGATACTTCTGTTGCTTTGGGTAATGGTAGTGCTGCTACAAAGAGTGTTAGTGAATTAGTTTTATTAGATTCAAATTTTGCTTCTATGCCAAAAGTAGTTTTGGAAGGAAGAAGAACTATAAATAATATTGAACGTAGTTCAACACTATTTATAGTAAAGACTATTTATTCTTTCTTACTTGCTTTTCTATTTTTATTTATTAAAACGCCTTATCCATTTCAACCTATACAATTAAGTTTAATTAGTATAGTAACTATTGGAATTCCATCTTTCTTACTTGCTTTGGAACCAAACAAAGAAAGAGTTAGAGGAAACTTTATTCGAAACGTTATTGCAAGAGCAGCACCTTCATCACTTGCTACTATATTTAGTATATTAACTTGCGTTGTTTTATATAATAAAGGTTTGATAGATTTAACAACGTATTCTACACTATGCATCATAGCAACTGCTACTACAGGCTTTTGTTTACTATTTAGACTTTCTCGTAGAAGAAAAGGTGAGAGTAAAGTTTTGCCAGTTTCTATTTATAGATTTGTAATTGCTCTTTGGATGTTTGGAATGTTTATTTTAGAATTACTATTCTTAAGTAATCTATTTAATATTGTTCCATTACACACAATCTGGGGAGAAGCATTTAGGATGATATGTTTCTCAGTTGTATTATTTATTGTATTAAATTTTATAAGCGAGAAGGTTTTGAGAATTAATAAAGATGCAAAATAAAAAAAGGCGGCCATTGGCCGCCTTTTTTAAATGTACTTGTTTTCAAACATATACTTTTGAAAAGCAAAGAATAAGATGATGATAGGAAGAGATGCAATTAATGCTCCTGCCATTATCTCATTGTAATTTGCTACAATATCTCCAGCATAAGTTTGTTTTAAGTATGCAATTCCAATTGTAAGCACACGTATATCTTCAGTAGTAGTCATTATCTTTGGCCAGAAGTAATTATTCCAAGAGTTAATAAATAGTATAAGCGAAGTAGAGGTAAAGATGGTTCTTGTCATAGGAATAAATACATGAAAGATTAGTCCAAACCTTCCAAGGCCATCCATCCTGCCAGCTTCGATAATATCTTTATCTACATTCATAAATGCATTTCGCATTAAGAAGATAAAAAATACCGATAAGCCTTGCGGCACGATTAAGCCAGTGAAAGTATTAACCCAACCCCATTTAGCTATCATTATATACTCTGGTATAAAAGTTACTTGTCCTGGCACCATCATAAGCCCAAGTATAATATAGTAGAAAAACTTTTTGCCTTTAAACTTTCCTTGCGAAAATCCATAGGCTGCAAGTAACCCTACCACAAGCTGTATGGCAAGTACTCCAAATGTCATGATGCAAGAGTTAAGAGTATACTTAAACATGTTTGTTCTTTTAAAAACATTCACATAGTTTTCAAAATGCAAGCTCGATGGTACAAGCTTAGGAACATTGCTAAGTAACTCACTTTGCGACATAAGAGAAGATACTACCATCCAATAGATAGGAAATATCATCACCAAGATAATAGCAGTAGATATAATAAAGTTTATGATGCTAAAGAGTGTGATTTTCTTTTTCTTCATTTTTATCACCTCTTTTATAGCACGCTATTCTTACTAACTTTTTTAGATATAGTCTGCAAGACTATAGTTAGTAAGAGTAGTGCAACAAAGAATACTACTGCAGCAGCAGATGCTCTATCTACTCTAAACTGTTCCATACTCATGTGATAGATAAGATATACATACACTTCGGTAGATCTTATTGGCCCACCTTGTGTCATTATATCTATACTTTGGAAAGCTTTTAAAGATGCAAGTAGTGATGTGATAAATAAAAAGTAGGTAGTAGGTGCTAAGAGAGGAAGCGTAATCTTAAAAAAGCTTTTAGTATTTGTGGCTCCATCAATAGCTGCCGCTTCATAATACTCTCTTGGAATATTTGGCATAGCAGAAAGATAAATCATCATACCATAACCAACATTTTTCCATCCTGCAAGCATTATGATAGAAAGTAGTGCTGTGCCAGGTTTTCCAAGCCAGTCGATTTTTTCGCCACCATACTGCATGATTATCCGATTCAAGATTCCGCTATTTGTATTTAGCATCCACAAAAACACCACACCTGCAGTGCTTATAGATATATATCTTGGAAGAAATGCAAATGCCTTCAAAACTTTAAAGTACTTAGAAGTTTTCTTAAGCAAAAGAGCAAGTAACATTCCGCCAATAATTGTGATTGCTGTTTCTGCTACAGCATAGATTACTGTGACTTGGATTGAGTTTCGTATATACTTGGCACCAGTGCCATAAAAAAGCCATTCGTAGTTTTTAGTTCCCACATATTTATAGCTATCTCTTAAAAGATTCCAGTTAGTAAAGCTAAGATCGAATAGTTTAACCAAAGGATAGTATGCAAAGATTATTGCATAAGCTAGAGCCGGTACTACGAAGAGAAAATCTTTAAACTGCTCTTTAAACTTCCTAGGCATTTTAATTTCCTCCTTTCTTTTTTACTTGGCGGTCAATGACCGCCGGTACAGGCGACCATTGGTCACCATTGTCGTATCGGCGATTATCAATCGCCATAGTTGTATCGGCGACCATCGGTCGCCAAAAAAGAAAGGGCCACTTGCCCTTAAAATTAAAGACAAGTGGCCACGGAGTATATTTATTACGGGTTATTCGCGTAGTCGGCCATGATTTCTTCAACTTCATGGACCAGGTCATCAGAAGTTTCGACCACATCTTCACCTTCAACTACCATCATATTCATGAAGCCCTGCCAAATCTTGCAGATTTCGGTAGCACCTTCATGGATGAAAGGCGGAGTGATGTTTTCGAAGTTATCAAACAGAGTGCGGTATGCCGGATACTCGGTAAGATAAGCTTCGAGCTCAGGAGAGCCGATAGAAGTGGTACGAGCAGGCAACACGGCAGCTTCGGTCACGTAGATAGTGCTAAGTTCATCACCGCAAAGGAATGCGATGAACTCCCAAGCAGCATCTTTAACTTCCTGACTATTCTTAGCAGGAATTCCGATTACGCCACCGCCCATGTCACCATTGTAGGTGCCATCAAAGCCAGGATACCATGCCATGCCAACTTCAAAATCACATTTTTCCATGTAATTGAAGAGAGCAGAAGAATTGTGGAATACCATGAAGGTATTGCCATCGTAGAATCCCTGACGCATGTTGGCAGATGCATCACTACCAGAGAGCCAATCTACCAGGCCTTCCTGCACCCAAGTCTGGAACTGCTTCGTAATCTTGATAGCAGGTTCAGTATTGAGGTCGCATTTACCATCTTTTACGATAGTTACGCCAGCGTTACGGTAGATGGTGCCATAGTAGAAGTCCAGAGACTGCATAGCCAGGGGCAGCATGCCGGTCTTTTCTTTCACTTCTTTAAAGAAGGCATCCCATTCATTGAATTCTTTCGGGATAGTAAGACCATACTGTTCGGCGACAGTCTTATTGTAGTAGATTACCTGAGTATTGTTGAGGAAAGGCATAGCAATCTGCCGTCCATCCACATTACCGATGCCAAAGACACCAGCAGGGATAGTGCTTACATCGTAATTGGTATTTTCGATGTAAGGATTCAGGTCCTCAAAAAGTCCGCTATTGCCATAAGCGGCAATAAATTTGGTGTTACACATTGCAACTCCAGGAAGCTGACCATTTTCGGATGCGTTGGCAAGCACAAGGCCTTCGTTAAGCTCGTTCCAGTTGCCACCATAGTGGGGAACAATCTTAATTCCAGGGTGAGAAGCCTCGAAGGTGCTCACGATGAAATCAACGAATTCCTGGTTGCCGGAATCCAGGTTGTGCCACCAGATAACTTCAACATCAGAATCAGCAAAAGCATTGGTAAGAGTAAGGGCCATCATGATGCACATGATGATAGCGAGGATTTTCTTCATGTTTTTCGTCTCCTTTTTATTTTATTCGTACCGGCGACCATCGGTCACCAATTTTGTACCGGCGACCATTGGTCGCCAAAAACTATGCTTCATACCATTTAAGTATGTTAAGTTATTAAAAGAGTATAAAAACCTTGAAAAAAGCGAGTCCAAGCTAACTATTACTTCATAATCCCTCCTTTAAAAATAAGCCGGAAGTGCTAAAAATTTATAGATTCGAGCGTATAATATAACGGATTACGTAAATAGTCAACATAAAAACAAAATTTTGTTTACTTTTTTGTTCTTTTACTTGAAATAAGGCATATTATGTAATATAATGATTGAGCGTTAATCGGTAAACATAATTTTGAATTACGCAACTTGAATGTGGCGGTCAATGACCGCCGGTACGAATAGATGGCGATCGATGATCGCCGATACACATATATTATACGGAGGTACAAAATGGAAGAAGAAATCGACTTATATGATTTATTAATGAATTTTTGGAAGAAAAAACTTTGGCTAATTGTAGCTATACTAATTGGTATTATAGCTGCATTTATTTATACTGCTTTAATTATCACTCCAAAGTACACATCTTCTATAACTTTAATTCTTTCTAAACCAGAAAACACTACTAGCTTTACAACTAACGATGCTATTACTCAATCAGATATTACTTTAAACCAAAAGTTAATTTCTACTTATGGTGAAATTTTAAAAAGCAGAAGAGTTGGTAATGCTGTAATAAATAAATTAAATTTAGACATGACTTATAACGAGCTTAAAGAAGGAGTATCTGTTAGTTCTGTTAAAGATACTGATGTAATCAAAGTTTCTGTTACAACTGACAATGCTAAAAAATCTCAAGATATAGTTACTGAGATGATTGAAGTATTTACTGAAGAAGTAGATAGAATCTATAGCATCAAAAACGTATCTATAATTGATGAAGCAGAATTAAACAAAGTTCCTGTAAATGTAAGCTACGTAAAAAATATTATTATCTTTTCATTAGTTGCTTTAGTAATAGCAGGTGGAATTATCTTTATGATATATTATTTTGACAATTCAATCACTACTATTGAAACTGTTACACAATTAACTGATTTACCAGTGCTAGCTTGTATACCAAAAACAAATGGCTTAGATGATAAGAAAAAAGGAGGTAAACAATAATGATTAGTGAAGAAATTGTTGCTTTTAAAAATCCAAAATCTATATCAGCTGAAAGCTATAGAGCACTTCGTACAAATTTAGAATTTGCTATGAACTCTGAAGATCAAAAAGTTATATTAGTTACAAGCTCACATGTTAGTGAAGGTAAATCTACTATTGCTGCAAATTTAGCTGCTGTTTTTGCTATGCAAGATAAAAAGACAGTTATAGTTGATGCAGATATGAGAAGAGGAATTCAACATAGAAAATTTAAGGTTACTAACAAAAATGGTTTATCTTCGTATCTAGCTAAATTAAGTAACTTTAATGATTTATTAAAACCTACTGATATTCCAAATTTATTTGTTATTACTTGCGGACCTGTACCTCCAAATCCTGCAGAGTTAGTTTCAAATAAAAACATGAAAGATTTAATAGAGATTTTAAAAACAAATTTTGATATAGTAATTATTGATGGTGCTCCAGTTTTACCTGTAACAGATAGTGTTATTTTATCTGCTATTTGTGATAGAGTAATTATTGTTGCTTCTTATGGAGAAACTCATAAAGAAGAACTTAAAGCAACAAAACAAAGTCTAACAGGTGCTGGTGCAAATATTGCCGGAGTCGTTTTAAACAAAGTAGATATAAAAGGTAAAGGATATTCTAAGTACGGCAAGTATGGTAAAGGTTATTATGGTTCATATAGCTACTATGGTAATAGCGAAAAAGGTGAAAACAAATAAGTTTTTACCAAGTGATTTTTACGGAGGATTAAGATGATTGATTTACACAACCATATAATTTATAACGTAGATGATGGTTCAAGATCTTTAGAAGAATCTATGAGAATGATTTTAGCTGCTCGTGATGCTGGATTTACAACGATTTGTTTTACTCCGCATTACATGGAAGATGGTTACAAAACTTCTAAAGATGAATTAATAAATAAATTTAATAATATTAAATATGAAGTTTCTTTAAAAGCTAAAAATATGCAACTTTTCTTAGGTGAAGAAGTTATGATATTTCCAACTATGGATGAAAAGCTAGATGATTACTTATGCATAAATGCTACTAGCTACTTACTATTTGAACTTCCATTAGTTGAAGATGTAAATTATCTAACCGATACAGTATATAATCTACAGGCAAAAAATAAGACTCTTATATTAGCTCATCCAGAAAGATACGATAGATCGTCAGAAGATTATGGCTTCCTAAAAGATTTAGCTAAAACAGGAGTTTTGTTTCAGATAAATATCAATTCTTTAAATGGACAATATGGAACAGAAGCTAAAAAAGTTGCTATTAAACTTTTACATGATGACTTAGTTAGTTTTGTTGCAACCGATAGTCATAGAGCAAGAGATTATAAAAATAGTGTTAAAGCTTATAAAAAGCTAAGAAAGCTAGTTAGCGAAGAAAAGTTTTTAGAGCTTACAGAACTTGCTCCTTTAAATGTGCTTAAAGATGTTGAGCATGATAATTGGGAATTTTTAAATGACAAAAATAGAAAGAATAAATTCTTACTTAATCTTTTGTATAAACTTCCATTTTTAATTAAATGGTTTTAAAAGAATTAAAGTATTTTTCACAAAAGGGAGAAATAATGAATAATATATTTAAAAGAATAGTTTTAGCTTTGATAGTATTAATTACTTTATTTAGTAGTTTGTCTTTTGGTGCTACTAAACAAGATGTTATAAATGCAATTAATGCTAGTTACTATGTAAGTGAAGAACAACCAAGTTTTAAATTACCAGAAAAATATAGAAATAAAGGTATAACTTATTTAAATGAACATGAATTAACTTCTAAACAATATAGTCAGATTTTAGCTGCTATAAATGAAGGCGTTGCTTTTGCAAGAGAAGTTGGTCACACTCATTATAAAAAGTATACAAAAGAACAACTAAATAAAGCTCTCAAAATTGTTAGCTCTGCATGTAAAGCAGCTGGAGTCGACATGAACGAAGAGATAAATAAAGAGCAAAATAGTCAAAAAGCAAATAATGCAAATTCTGCTACAAATAATACACAAAAACAAAATAATTCAAATACTACAAATAATAACCCTAGTTCGACAAATTCCAATACTAAGAATAATAGTAATACAAATGCAAATACTAATACTAATACAAACGTTGATAACGGTACTAAAATAGATAATAAAGGTAGTAATAACAACAAGCCAAGTGATCAAGAAGCTGAATCAGGTAACATAATTTTGACTAATGATGTTATTAATTCTGGTGAAAGCGTTGATATAGAGGAGAATATCACGGAAGAAGAGTTAAATATACTTGACATAATTCCAAATGATGAACCAGTAGACATAAATTTTGAAATCAACAGAAATATAGCGATAGTTATAGCAATTATAGTACTTTTAATTATCGTAAATATTTTACTTATTCGCTTGATATTTAAGAAAAAATGGAATAGAATTCTAAAGTACATTTTGATGGTAGTATTTTCGTTGATAATTATAGCTTTGTTGATAGTTCTCGGTTTCTTACTATATTATATAGAAGAAATTAAATTAGCTTATCAGATTTATTACTTGTTAAAATAGGTTATATACATTTAAGTATGTACATATATATAGGAGGAAGAAAGAATGAAAAAGATTTTATTTGCTATTTTACTAATTGCCGTTGTAGGTCTTTCTGTTACAGCTTTTGCTGCAACAAAATTTAATGATGTTCCAGAAACACATTGGGCTTACAAATCTATTCAAAGATGGGCAGACGAAAAAGTTATCGTAGGTTACAGTGATGGTTCTTATAAACCAGAAGAAACTATTAGTAGAGCTGAATTTGCTGCAATGCTTTGCAGACTATTCGAACCTGCTAAAAAAGCTGACTTATCTAAATACAAAGATGTAGATAA
Organism: Clostridia bacterium; assembly: GCA_017518295.1. Lineage (GTDB taxonomy): Bacteria > Bacillota > Clostridia > TANB77 > UBA1234 > RGIG6105. Next base: position 325,449 of record JAFWVJ010000012.1, on the reverse strand, counting down.
AAAAGCTTGGTATTATGATGATCTTGCTAAAGCTGTTGGAGCTGGAATTATGGAAGAAGAAACTTCTACAAAAATGAAACCAGATTCATTAGTTACAAGACAAGAAATGGTAGTTACATTAAATGCTATTGCTAAAATCGTTCCAGAATTCAAACAAAAAGCTATTGAATACTTCAGCGATTACGAAGCAATTGGTAAATATGCTACAGACGATGTTGAAGCTTTCGCTGAAAGAGAATATGTTATTGGTTACCCAGATGGAGAATTCAAACCATCTAGACCAATTACAAGAGCTGAAGCTGCAGCTATCTTAGATAGAATTGTATTTGCTATCGTTGACGAAAAAGGTACATTCGATGCAAAAGGAACAGACGGAATCGTATTTGTTAAATCAAAGAATGTTACATTACAAAATGCTGATGATGCAATCGTTATTTTCTTGGATGAAGATGTAAAAACTTCTACAAAAGGTATTGATTCAAAGAAGAAAAATAATGCAGTAGTTATTAATGCTTCTTCTTCAAAATCTACAGGAAGATCAAGCAGTAGTTCATCTTCAACAACTTCAAATAAAGAAGTAGTTATTACAATTACTAAAAAAGGTTCAAACGATTCAGCTTATTATATAGCTACAAAATCAGCTAATATCAAAGTTGGTACAACTACAAAAGTTACTTTCAAATATGATGGTGGGTCAAAAGTTGTTAAAGATACAGACATTTCAAAAGATGGAATGTTTGATGCAGTTAAAGAAGTTGTTGGTAATCTTGATATGCCAGCAGTTATTAATTCATTAGATAAAGAATTATTTGGTAACTTAGAAAGCTCAAGCGGTTATTTACCAGATGGCGTTGATGGCGATCTTTGGAACTGGGCTGCAGCTACAATCGAAGTTGTTGCTTCTGATAGATATGCTGATTTAGCAGGTATTGCACTTGATCACGTTGAGACTAAAGATTCAGTTAAAACAGTTTATAACGAAATCAAAGCAGATGTTTCTGATGATACATTATTAAATACAGCTATTGAACTTGCTTCTGATAAATCTTTAGATGACGTTGTTTCAGCAATTAACAAAGCTGCTACAAAATAATTAAATTAAATTCGTAGAGGCGACCATAGGTCGCCTCTTTTTTGGCACTTAACTAATTTCGTAAAGGCGACCATTGGTCGCCATGGCGGTCGATGACCGCCGGTACGAAGCGATGCGATAAAAAAGAATTGAGAAAATGCTCAAAATATGATAAAATCTCTTGAATTGACTTATAAGAATTAAGCAATAAGAATTAAGAAATAAGGACTCAGTAATAAGAAAGGAGGCAAGTATGTTTAAGTTACATTCTAAGTTTCAACCTACAGGAGATCAACCAGAGGCGATTAAATCACTGGTAGATGGAATTAAGCTTGGAGAAAAGTTTCAAACGCTTTTAGGTGTTACAGGTTCTGGTAAGACTTTTACTATGGCAAATGTTATAGCTAAAGTTAATAAACCAACTCTTATATTAGCTCATAATAAGACATTAGCAGGTCAGCTATATTCGGAGTTTAAAGAATTCTTTCCAGAAAATGCTGTTGAATACTTTGTAAGTTATTATGATTATTATCAACCAGAAGCATATATGCCTCAGACCGATACTTATATAGAAAAAGATAGTGCAGTAAACGAAGAAATAGATAAGCTTCGTCACTCAGCAACCGCTTCTCTTTTTGAAAGAAAAGATGTTATTATAGTAGCTTCTGTTTCTTGTATATATGGTTTAGGTGACCCTGATGATTATACTAACTTGACTCTTTCTTTAAGACCTGGAATGCAAATAGATAGAGATGTATTACTTAGAGAATTAATTGAACGTCAATATGAAAGAAATGAAATTGATTTTAGAAGAGGTAGATTTAGAGCTAAAGGAGATACAGTTGAGATATATCCTTCAAATACTGATGAGACAGCTTTAAGAGTAGAATTCTTTGGTGATGAGATAGATAAGATTACAGAGATTAATCCTTTAACTGGTCAAAAGCTTGCTCAACGTTCTCATTGCTTAATATTCCCGAATTCTCACTATGCAACTTCTAAAGCAAAATTAGAAAGAGCGATTGTTACTATTGAACAAGAGTTAGAAGAAAGAATTAAATACTTCCAAGAAAATAACAAACTAATAGAAGCACAAAGAATAGAACAACGTACTAACTTCGATATTGAGATGATTAAAGAAACTGGTTTTTGCCAAGGAATAGAGAACTATTCAAGACATATTTCAGGTAGAGCTCCAGGTAGTGCACCATATACACTTATGGATTATTTCCCAGATGACTTTTTACTTATGATAGATGAATCTCATGCTACAGTTCCACAAGTAAGAGCAATGTATAATGGAGATAAAGCTCGTAAGACTAGCTTAGTAGATTATGGTTTTAGACTTCCTTCTGCATTTGATAATAGACCTTTAAAGTTTGAAGAATGGGAATCAAAACTAAATCAAGTTATATTTGTAAGTGCAACTCCAGCAGATTATGAAGCTCAGCATTCTACAAATACAGTTGAACAAATTATTAGACCTACTGGATTATTAGATCCAAAGATAGAAGTAAGACCAGTAGAAAATCAAATAGATGATTTAATAGAACAAATTCAAGTAACGGTTGAAAAAGGATTTAGAGTTTTAGTTACTACACTAACTAAAAAGATGGCTGAAGATTTAACAGCATACTTAAAAGAATTAAACTTAAAAGTTACTTATATGCATTCAGATATAGATACTCTAGAAAGAATGAAGATTCTAAAAGAATTAAGAACTGGTAAGCATGATGTTTTGGTTGGTATTAACTTGCTTCGTGAAGGTCTAGATTTACCTGAAGTTGCTCTAGTTGCAATATTAGATGCAGATAAAGAAGGCTTTTTAAGAAGTGAAAGAAGTTTAATACAAACTATAGGACGTGCTGCACGTAACTCAGAAGGAAGAGTTATAATGTATGCTGATGAATTAACAGATAGCATGGAAAAAGCTATTAAAGAAACAAATAGAAGAAGAAAGATTCAAGAAGCATATAATGAAGAACATGGCATCGTTCCAAAGACAATTGTTAAAGATATCTATGATGATATTAGAGCTACTATAATAGAAGAAGACGAAGAAGGTAACAATATAGAATTAAAGACAACAGAAGATATAGATAGCTTAATTAATAAGTTAACTGATCAAATGCTTAAGTTTGCTAAGGATTATGAATTCGAAGAAGCAGCTAAAGTAAGAGATAAGATAAAAGAATTAGAAAAGTTAAAAGAAGCATTATAAACATATGGCGACCATTGGTCGCCTTTTTTTGTATCAGCGATCATCAATCGCCAATAATATTTAAAGTAATAAACATAAGTAGTTACCGTTTTTGCCAACTTTTGCTATATTAATTGACACTATTTTTTTCTATATGCTAAACTCGCCATAAAGGAGGTATTTATATGCCTAAAACTTATAAAAAGCATAAAGAAATCGATATCTATGATCTTGCAGAAATGACAGGCCAGTCTGTAGAAGAACTTGCAGAAGGTTTTAGAGAAGCAGAAGAAGATATTAGATGTGGAAGAGTAGGAGATGCATTTGAATTATTAGAAGAAATGAAAAATAATATGGGATTATATAAATAATGTACTTCATAATCCATTTGCTGCATCTAATCTTTACATTTTACTTCGTAAAAAATATTCAATTCTTCAATTATTTCCTAATTCTTTTCCAACCTTTAATTCTTATTCAAAATCAAAACGATTTTTTATAATCAAAAACTATTTATTCATATATTCTATAAATGAATCCAAAAAAACTATTTATCTCGAAAGATGCTTATATTCTGAATCAAATATCAATGAAAAATTATAATCTTAAAAATTATCCTAAAATAGTTACATCGCTACGGAAAAAAGCTTTTGGTTACCATAATTGCAATAAAATAGCCATAGCAAATAAACATAAAATAGAGTAAGTAAACCAAATTTTTTTGAAATTTTCTTTACTAGGGAAGCGCTAAATAGCTGATATAGAGCCAAAAACTTGTCAAAAATCATTGAAAACAAAAGATTATATAATTATAATATGTATTAAGTAAACAAATTATATAAACTAATTTATCTTGAGTTATTTCTTTTTTAATAATTCAGGAGTACAAAAGACAAGGAGGAATTATTATGAGTAGAAAAAACAAGAAGTTTTCTAGTTTTAAAGTAATCATTTCTTTGGTTATGATTTTTGTTATGTTTGGAAACATGGCACTTGCCGCTTCCAAAGGTGCAAATTCTAAAAAGTTCTATATGAACTTATTGAAAGAACTAAAAGAGAAAATTGAAACCACTCAAACTACCACTTTATTAGGTGCTGCTGCAGGTAGATTATATGTTGAATCTCATTCAAGTTTTATCTATCAAAGTGATCCATCTAAGAATAAAGAATCTAACGAAACTAGATCTTTGTTATTTAATGATAATTTATTCTTATACAATAATGGAAATGCAGAGTATCTATATGATAGTGAATTAAATAGAATGTATGCAAAAGACAAAGAAGGTAAAGTAGTTTTTTGTGTACCAACTAGTTCTATGATTGGTGATATTGAATCTTTAGCCAATAATAATAACAAACTTGCTACTACTATGTATTCAATGCTTGTAGATAGTGCAATAAAAAATCTTAAAGATGAATACTTCAAAGATAGTAAAGTTAATGGCTTAAATGAATATGCTATTATTATGAATAACAATCAATTAGATGAATTTATATTAACTATCTATGAAGATTTATTAAATAATGAAGCATTTAAAGAATACTATATGAATATGATGTCTTTAGCTGAAAAAGACTATAATGATTCAATTAAACGTGATATTGAAAAAATAAAAGGCAGCTTAAAAGAAACTACTAATAAGAGTTTTGAGTTAAGAATTAGAATTAAAGGTAATAATATAAAAGATATTGGTGGTTTAGACATAGTTTTGTGTACTAATGAAGACAATAAATCTGAGCTTCATTTAGATGGTGAAAAAGGTAAAGCACTATTAAAATCTAAGGCTTTTGAACTTTCAACTAAAAACGTAACAAGATATAGTGAAGATGGTTTAAAAATAACAGGAAGTATAAGCGATAAGCTTATCAAAGCTGATATTGAAAAGTATAAAGAATTTAAAGGATTTTTATCTACTTTTGCTGAACCAGAAGATGACAGATATGTTGATCATCAATCTATTGAGATTAAAACAGAAGATAATAAAAACTTCTTAAACACAAGTAGCGTTCTACTTACTATTATTAATGGAGATGATACTTGTACTATAAGAGTTTCATCTGATAGTAAAGAATCATTTAGTAAAGCAACTAAGATTTCTGGAAAAGTGATGATAAATAATGAACTAGCTGGTGAAGTTGTTTTATCTACAAAGGACAATAAGGGAATAGCTAAGAGCTCAGATATATTTATTCTAGCTACTAATGTATATGGAGGAGAAAGTAGTATATCTATAAAAGCTTTAGACAAAAAAGAACTTTCTAAAACTACCAACTTGTTAATTATAACAACAGATCCTTATTATGGCGAAGAAACAAGATATGTACTTAAAACAAATGATAATAAACCATTTGATAAATCAAAAGACATAGAGATTGAATATAACAATCCAAGTTATATTGAAGATAGTTTTAGAATAAGAGTTAAATCTCTTGATAATAAAGCATTCGATAAATCTACTAAAGTAAAAGTTGAAGGTTATATTAATGTAGTTAAATTCGAAGTGCTATTAGAAAGTAAAGATAAAAAACCTTTAATTGATGCTAAACTATTAAAAGCAAATATAATTGCTAAGTCTGAAGAAGAACATAACAAACTAAATATGAATATTGTTATAGATGGAAGAAATATAGATATGCAATATGATAGTGAATTATATATTATGGATTTCTATGAAATGATGAGATCAAAAGATTATAAAGAGACTTATTATATTTCAAAAAATAGTGCAAAAATGAAATTTGAAGAATTACAAAAGTTAGATTTTGATAAAGAATTTAATGTTTCTGGAGCTAGAGAAATAAGTGCAAAAGAAATGAGAGATTTATTAAATATTCGTTCGGTTTTAGATGATTATTTAGATACATTAGAAAACTACCGTTTAAAAATGGAAGAAGAAGCAGAACGTGTCTATAATGTGACAATATAATAAAAGTTTATTTAATCAATTAAAAAGCTCAAATTGAATTAAATATAAGAGGATGATGTAAGGCCTAAAATGGTATGAAAATACGCATTTTAGGCTTTATTTTTGGCCTTTTTTAATATGCTTAAAAGTATTGAAATTATTAGCATTTAAAGGTATAATATTTGCGTGTTATTTTAGGCACAAATTAGTACAAAAGGAGAGAGTTTAATGTTAAGTATTATAGTAACAAAAGCAGCAAATAATATCATAGGAAAAGATAACCGAAAACCTTGGGCTCTAGAAGCGGATGATAAACGTTTTGACGAGCTTACAAAAGGAAAGATTATTATTCTAGGTAGAAAAGCTTTTGAAGCATTAGACAAAGTCCTACCAGAGAGAACTTATGTGGTAATGACAGAAAATAGAGAACTTCGTTTTCCACAAGAAAACGTTCAAATAGTACATAGCATGCTTGAGCTTCAAGGCTATATTGAAGACGAAAACGAAAACTTCGTTGCAGGCGGTGCTATGATATATAACTTATTTATGCGTCATGTTAATAAACTATATGTAACAGAATTAGATAGAGATTTTGCTGGTGATAGTTTATTCCCAAGAATAAATGAAGAAATTTGGAGCGAAGTATCACGTAGCGAACCAGCTGAAGAAAATGGAATCAAATACTCATTCGTCGAGTATGTTAGAAAATAATAAAACGACTTGTATCGTTTAACTATAGAGCCCAACGACGAGATTGGGCGATAGATTATATGTAATAAAAGGAGTGTAATGAAACATGTTTTGGGCTGAAAAGATCGCCGATCAAATTATAGAAAGAAGACCAGATAAAGATGAATATGTTTGCGCAGCAGGTATTTCTCCATCTGGTAGTATTCATATAGGAAATTTTAGAGATATAGCTACATCACTTATGGTAGTTAAAGCTCTTCGTAAAAAAGGTAAAAAAGCAAAATTGTTATTTTCATGGGATGAGTACGATAGAATGCGTAAAGTTCCAGTTAATGTTCAAGCAGTAGATCCAAATGGTGAATTTGAAAAATATATTGGTGCTCCATATGTAGATGTACCAAATCCATTTGGCGGTGAGTGCAAAACTTATGCTGAATATTTTGAAAAAGAATTCGAAGAAGCAGTTGAACCATTTAAACTAAATATGGATTATAGACATCAAGCCAAAATGTATAGAGAAGGAAAATATACAGAACACATTATTACTGCACTTAAAAAGAGAGATAAGATTTTTGATATCTTAGCTTCTTTCAAAACACAAGAAGTAAATGAAGAAGATAAAGATAAATATTATCCTGTAAGTATCTATTGTCCTGAGTGTCATAGAGATACTACAACTATTACATCACTTTCTGATGATTGCTTACATGCAACATACGAATGTGCATGTGGTCACAAAGGTGAATTTGATTTTGAAAAAGATCATGATTGTAAATTAGCATGGAAGATTGACTGGCCAATGAGATGGCTTTATGAAGGAGTAGATTTTGAACCAGGTGGAAAAGATCACGCTGCTCCTGGTGGAAGCTATCAAACATCTAAGATTATCTCTAAAGAAATCTTTGGTTATGATGCACCTTTCTTCCAAGGATATGAGTTTATTGGAATTAAAGGTTTAACAGGAAAGATGAGTGGTTCATCAGGACTTAACTTAACTCCAGGTGCTATATTAAAGTTATATGAACCTGATGTTGTTCTTTGGTTATATTCAAAAGTAGAACCTACTCGTACTTTTGATTTTTGCTTTGATGATGTTATTTTAAGACAATACTTTGAATTTGATAAAGGTTATCAAGATTGGCTTGATGGTAAGCTAGACGAGCATAATAGTGAAATTTATGAATATGCTATTATTGACCCTGAAAAGAAGCTAAATACTGTTTCTATGTCATTACTTGTTCAATTAGGTTCAATAGTTAACTTCAATGTACCTATGCTTGAAACTATGTTTGAAAAGATTGGCTTAAATTACAAGTACGAAGATTTCAAATCTCGTTTAGATAGAGCAAAATTCTGGTTAGAAAATTGTGCTCCTGAACAAGTTAATAAACTAAGAGATACTCGTAACTTTGAAGTATACAATGAATTAAGTGATGAAGAAAAAGAACAGATTAAGATGCTTCACGAATATATTAAAGCTGGCGGTTATACAATGGATGACCTAAATACAAAGCTTTATGATATTCCTAAGAAGAGCTTAGCTCATGAAGTTACAGATAAAGAATTAAAAACTATTCAAGGTAATTTCTTTAAGAATGTTTATAAATTAATTATGGATAAAGATAAAGGTCCTAGATTATATTTATTCTTAAGTGCTGTAGATGTTAAGTCTTATGTTGGATTATTAGACTTTAGTTATCCACAAACTGAAGAAGAAGTTGCTATTGAAAATAAAAAGAAAGAAGAAGCCGAAAAAGCTCTTCATGCAAATGATTTAGTTATTGAATATGGTGATCCAGATCCAGTAGAGGAAGTTAGACCACAAATTACTAAAGAACAATTTGACTTAATGGATTTAAGAGTTTGCAAAATTTTAAAATGTGCTGAGATTCGTAAATCTCATAGCTGTTATAAACTAACTTTATTTGATGGTTTAAAAGAAAGAGTTATTGTTTCATCAATTAAAGCTTACTACAAACCAGAAGATTTAATCGGTAAAAAGATTATAGTTGTTGCAAACTTAGAACCTACTCGTATTACTGGTGTTAATTCAGAAGGTATGCTTCTTGCAGGTACCAATACAGCTTGTGCTTGTAAAGTAGTTTTTGTAGATGATATGGTTCCAGAAGGAACAAGAATTTGTTAATAATTTTGGCGATCGATGATCGCCTGTACAGGCGGTCACTGACCACCAAAATAGTAGCGGCGGTCACTGACCACCAAAATAGTAGCGGCGGTCACTGACCGCCATTATTTTAAAGGAGATATAAAATGCGTTTTGATAAAACGAACTTGATTTTTATATTTGTATTTATTGCTATTATGAGTTTTATTAGAGGACAAAATACTATCGAAGAAACTTTACTTTCACTTCCTGGCTTAATTATTGCTCTTTCTCTTCATGAGTTTGCTCATGCAAGAAAAGCTGTTAAATTAGGAGATCCAACTCCAGAAATGCAAGGAAGATATACAATTAGTCCTTTAGCTCATTTAGATCCTGTTGGAACTATTTGTTTATTATTTGGTGGATTTGGATGGGGAAAACCTGTTGAGATTAATCCAACCAATTTTAAACATCCAGAAAAAGATGGAGCTAAAGTAGCATTTGCTGGACCACTTATGAACTTTATACTTTCATTTATATTTGCAGTTCTTTATGGAATCTTTTGGGTATATATTATAAAAAGTGGTAATTATTCTATATCTGCAAATATGATTGGTCTTAAAAATGGAAGTGTTTGGGCGGTATTAAATGATGTTTTAATAAGAGCTATGTATTTAAATCTTGGCCTTGCATTATTTAATTTGTTGCCATTTCCACCGCTTGATGGTTCTAAGATTTATAGAGCATTTTTAAAAGGAAAAGCAAAAGAGTTTTTATACAACTTAGAAAACTATTCAATGATTATTATTGCTATTATTTTTATAACAGGTATTACAAGTTATATTTTGACACCAATTATTAGTTTTATAGTTAATAATGTTTTGTGGCCTATTATTCAAAAGATAGTTGAACTTTTAGTTTAGTATAAATTTAAAGGAGTTTTTATTATGATAGTTGCGATGGATGGACCTGCAGGAACAGGTAAAGGTACTATTTGTAAGTTGGTTGCTGAAAGACTTGATTTTACTTATATTGACACAGGAGCTATGTATAGATGCATAACTTTAAAAATGCTTGATAACGATATTAAGCTAGAAGATACAGATAAAATAATTGATATGTTTCAAAATACTATTATTAGTTTTAAGAATGAAAAAAATGATGAAGGAAAACTAGTTCAAAGAGTATTTTTAGATGGAGTAGATGTAAGTGAAGAAATTCGTACTCCTAGAATCAATGAGACATGTTCACCTTATAGTGCGCTTCCACTAATTAGAGAAAAGTTAGTTGACTTACAAAGAAAATTAGCTGTTGGTAACAATGTAATTATGGAAGGTAGAGATATTACAACTGTTGTATTTCCAAATGCAGAATTAAAAATATATTTAGATGCTACTCCTGAAGAAAGAGCCAATAGAAGATATAAAGAGTTAATTTCTAAAGGAATAGAAACTACTTATGAAGAAACTTTAGAGAGCTTAAATAAGAGAGATTATAACGATATGCATAAAGAAGTTGGAGCTTTAAAAATTGCCGAAGATGCAGTTGTTGTAGATACTACTAATTTAGGAATAGAAGAAGTTTATGAAGTTATTAAGAATTTAATTATAGACAAAATGAGGTAATAAAAATGGGTTTAATTAGAGGCTGTGTAAGACTTGCTTTTATGGGTTATTTTAACCTATTTTATAATATAGATGTTCAAGGATTGAATAATATTCCAAAAGATGGTGGATACATTTTAGTGTCGAATCATATTCATTGGATGGATCCAATTTTATATGTTTGCGAAGCTAAAAGAATGGTATATGCAATTGCAAAAGAAGAATTATTTTCTACTAAGCTTAAGTCTTTTATTATGCGTAGATTAGGTTTAATTGAAGTCAAAAGAAATCCTAAAGATAATAACACTGAGTCAATTAATGAAGCAGTTCAAAAATTGCAAGAAGGATATTTATTACTTATCTATCCTGAAGGAACTAGGTTTGGCCTTAAAAAAGGAATTAAGCCTAAAAAAGGAGTTGCTTTAATGGCTATGGAAGCGAAAGTTCCTATTATTCCTATGGCTATGGTTGGTTCATTTGTTCCTTTTACAAAAATAAAAATAAAAATTGATAAACCAATGGATATTTCAGAGTTCTATCCAAAAGATGGTGAGAATCCAAATTTAAGGAATATGGTTAAGCTAACAAATAATGTTATGACTAAAGTAATTGAACTAAGAGATGAAATTAATACAGAAGAAATTGAAGCCGAGATGAACGAAGCAGAAGAAAAAAGAGAAATGAAAAAGCAGATGAAACTTGCGAAAAAAGAGCAAAAGGCTTTAAAGAGTAAGGAAAAATTAAAAGAATTACCAAAAGATGGCGATCAATGATCACCGCTACAAATAAATGATAAGTAGGGGGATAATATGAATATTCTTTGCGTTGGAGACATAGTAGGTCAAGTTGGAGTTGATACTTTTAATAAAAACATTGCTAAATTAAAAGAAGAGTACAAAATTGATTTTACTATAGTAAATGGTGAAAATAGCGAAAGAGGAAGTGGAATCAATAAGCAAATATTTGATTCTTTGATTTCTCATGGAGCAAACGTTGTTACTATGGGAAATCATACATGGGGCAAAAAGGATATTTTCTCTTTTATAGATGATGAACCAAGATTAATAAGACCTGCAAACTATGCTGAAGATCTTGTTGGAAAGGGTTTTGCAGTATTTAGCTTGAATGATTTTAATAAGAAGATTGCAGTTATAAATCTAATTGGAAGGATAGATATGGGTGGAAGCTTTGATTGTCCTTTTAAAAAGGCCGAAAATTTGATAGATAAGCTTAAAGAAAATGGCGTAGATATCGTAGTTATAGACTTTCATGCCGAAGCTTCGGCCGAAAAAGTGGCTTTAGGCTATTATTTAAGAGAAAAAGCCAATATTGTATTTGGTACACACACTCACGTTCAAACCAACGATGATATGATTTATGACACTGGAATGGGCTATATTACAGATATAGGTATGACGGGTCCAAAAGAGTCAATAATAGGCATGGATAGAGCGGCTGCTTTAAAGCGCTTTTTGACTCAAATTCCAGAGAGATATCAAGTGGCTGAAGGCGCTGGAATGCTTAATGCTGTTGTGTTTACGCTAGATGACACTACTAATAAAGTGACCAAAATCCAGAAAATCAGGATATAATGACAGAAATATTACAAAAATATTAAAAAAGTCTTACATTTTACATAAATATGTGATATAATGCACTCAGTTTAGAAATACATTCGTAGGAGGCAATAATGAAAGAGATATTATGTAAAAGCGTAAACGAAGTTATCAGAGATAAAAAGATTTTAGGTACTTTAGATGAAATTGGTATTTCTAATGTTGGAGAGCTTTGTAATTTCTCTCGTATGGAATTAAATGAAAAAGGCATTCCAAACAGCCAAGTAAATGATATAAGAATTGCATTACAACTAAACGGTATTGATTTAAAGCCAAATCATGCAAGAAAGAACAGCTTGATTCTTAAATAATTCGTGGCGGCCAATGGCCGCCATTACGAATGAAAACGTACAGGCGACCATCGGTCGCCATTATGAATGACTTATTGGTTTACTTAATTTTATAAAATGTAAACAAATTTACTACATTATGTAGACAAAGGCTAAATTTTATGATAGAATTATAGCCGTGGTTAGGGATAATTCTGTGACTAAATATAAAATACAATGAAAAAGCGGTTTTAAAGCCGAAAAATTGCGTTAGGGGGATAAAAAGTGATAAATTACCTAGATAACAATCAAATCAAACTTATCGGTACAATAGTTTCTGACAAATCATTTAGTCACGAAGTATACGGCGAAGGATTCTATGCTTTTGATCTTGAAGTTCCAAGATTAAGCGATACAAGTGATATTATTCCAGTAATGATTTCAGAAAGACTACTTGCTGATTTTGACTTCCATGTTGGAGCAAAAGTTGTAGTTGATGGACAATATCGTTCATACAACAACATGGACACAGTAAAAAACAAATTAGTTTTAACTTGTTTCGTTAAAGAAATAAGACCACAAACTGAAGAAGATCAAAACATTAATTCAAATGAGATTATATTAAATGGTTTCATTTGCAAAAAGCCTATTTACAGAACAACACCTTTTGGTAGAGAAATTGCAGATATTTTACTTGCAGTAAATAGAGCTTACAACAAATCTGATTACATTCCATGTATTGCATGGGGCAGAAATGCAAGATTTTGTCAAAGCATTGAAGTAGGCCAAAATGTTAAAGTTTTTGGAAGAATTCAAAGCAGACAATATGAAAAGAAGCTTGATGATGGTACATCAGAGATCAGAAGAGCTTATGAAGTATCTGTTTCTAAGATGGAAATGGAATCAAACGAAAATAAAGCAGATGAAAACACTGAAAATAAAGCAAGCAATGAGGAGCAAATCGGTTATATTTCATAATTATCATCCTCTTTATAAGAGTAGCCTTGGTTAACATAAGGCTACTCTTTTCATTTTCATTACAATATGATTAAGTATAAAGACATTTCTAGAGGATATGGTATCATTAGATTAGGAATAGACTTATGTTACAGTTATATTACAAATATTGACTTTTTGTAATTATTTTGTAAAATTAATGCGTATAGTAGCCAAAAAGCTTATTTTTAGCGTTTGTTGAGGTTTTTTATATGAGAGTTGTTGCTGGCAAAGCTAGAGGATTAAAGCTAAATACTATAGAACAATATTCTACAAGGCCTACTAAAGATATGGTTAAAGAGGCTTTGTTTAGCATGTTACAAGATTATGTGCAAGATAGTATCTTTTTAGATTTATTTGCTGGAAGTGGTGCTATTGGTATAGAAGCTATCTCAAGAGGAGCACAAAAAGCATATTTTGTAGATGTTAATAAAGATTGTGTTAAAGTCATTAATGAAAATATCAAAAAAGCTAAGTTTGAAGAATTTAGCGAAGTTTATAATTTAGATTATGAAAAAGCATTAGATAAATTTAAAAATATTCAGTTTGATTTAATCTACATTGATCCACCATATAACATAGGGTTAGGAATTAAATCAATCGAGAAGATCACTTCACTTGATTTACTAAAGAGAAATGGCGTACTGGTTTATGAAACTGATGAAGTTGAAATTTCACCTGATACAATCGAGAATTTAGAGAAATTTAAGATTAAGAAATATGGCAGAAATATCTTAAATTTCTATAGGCGAAAGGAGTAAAGATAAAGGATGGATGTGTTATCTTTATTAGAAGAATTACAACAATTAGTTGATGATTCTAGTTCTATGCCATTTTCTAAAAAAGTTATGGTAGATAAGGAACGCTTAACTGAATTAATTACCGAAATTAAAAATAAAACTCCTGATGAACTTAAACAAGCTAAGTGGGTTAAAGAGGAACGTCAACGTATTTTACAAGATGCTCAAAAAGAGGCTAATGATATCATCAAAGAAGCAGAAAATAAGATTATCTATATGATTGATGATCATGAGATTACTAAAAAGGCAATTGAACAAAGAACTGAGATTTTGGATGCTGCTGAGAAGTATAAAAAAGATATGATAAATGCTACAAGAGAACATGCTGACAATATCTTAGAAAACTTAGAAACTCTTTTAAAAGAGAACTTAGATATGGTTAGAAGAAATAGAAAAGAATTAAAATAATTTGATTTTTGTTTATAAAAAAGATGCATTAAAAATATGCATCTTTTTTTGTGCTATTTTTTGCTTAAAATTAGCTATTTTACAAGTGTTACAATTAAGTTAAAAAACCTTTCTAAACTTGTAAATGTAAGGCGGTTAGTATATCATTAAATGTGGAGATTTTCTGTACTTAGGAGGAAAAAATGGCTAATAAAAAGAAAAAGAAACAAAAGCCAGAAAGAAATGTTGATTTACAGTCACTTCTTTTGATTGCTTTCGGCATAATATTTGCCTTTATTATATATACAGAGCAAAATGGAGCTATTGGGGGTATCTTTAAGAACTTCCTTATTGGAGGTCTTTTTGGTAAATTTGCCTATGCTTTACCATTTGCTTTTATTTTGATGGGAATTTATGTTATATTTAAAGACTTTTCTAGAATTAAAATTAAAGCATTTCAATTTATATTACTTATAATGAATGTTTGCGCACTATTAACTGCATTTGATTATAATCATTTAGTTGATGGTACCGAGTCTAATATTTTTGTTACTGTTGCTAAACTATGTAGTGTAGGTACTGAATTTGCATCAAACCCAAATGCTGGTGGTGGACTTTTTGGTGGTATTTTGTGTGCACCTTTAGAAGGCGTATTTAGTCTTTTGGTTGCAAAGGTTATTATAATTTTAGTTTTAGTTATTCTTACATTTTTAATTACTGGAATTGCTTTTTCATCTATTGTTATTGGAATTAAAGATGCTTTTGCTACTTCAATAGAGAAAGGTAGTGAAAAAGTTAAAGATGAACTTTCTGCTAGAAAAGCAAGAAAAGAATTAGAAGCAATAGAAAGAGAAAAAGAAAGAGCACTTAAAAAAGAAAAGCAAAAAGCTTTGGGAATTGAAGAAGAAATACCTGTTATTACAAAGCAAACTAAGAAATCTAAAAACAAAAAGTTTAATGAGATTATGGAACAAACAGCTGTTGTTGGAAAAGGAAAACAGCTTACTATACATGAACTTGATTTATCTGGTTTAGATGATGAAGAAGAAACTGATGAAGGATTTATCTCTGATGAAGAAGAAACACCAGAAGTTGTTGAAGAACCAGTTGAAGAATTAAATATAAACCAAAAACCAAAGAAGAAAAAAGTATTAAAAGAGTTATATAGCGAAGCTCCTAAGAATGAGCCTAAAGAAGATAATAAAGCAGAAGTTTTAAATCTAGAACATAGTTCTTTAGAAAATTATGATGATTATATTTATCCACCTTTATCACTTTTAAATGAAGGCGAACAAATAAGCGATGAAGGATCTGTTAAAGAATTAAGAGAAGTTGCTACTAAACTTCAAAAGACTCTTACATCATTTAATGTTGATGCAAAAGTTGTAAACGTTACTCGTGGTCCAACAGTTACTCAGTACGAAGTACAACCAAATAGTGGTGTTAAAGTAAGTAAGATTTTAGGATTAGCAGATGATATTGCTCTAAACTTAGCTGCTAAATCTATAAGAATCGAAGCTCCAATTCCTGGCAAATCTGCTGTTGGAATTGAAGTTCCAAATAAGACAAAAGAAACTGTTTATTTAAGAGAAGTAATTGAATCAGATACTTTCCAAGATGCAACTTCTAAAGTAAGTTTTGCATTAGGTAAGAGTATCGATGGTGAACCTTGTGTAAGTGATATTGCTAAGATGCCACATATGCTTATTGCTGGTGCTACAGGTTCTGGTAAATCTGTTTGTATAAATTCAATTTTAGTTAGCTTGTTATACAAAGCTAAACCTAACGAAGTAAAACTTATTTTGATTGACCCAAAGAAAGTTGAACTTGGTGTTTATAATGATATTCCACATCTATTAATTCCAGTTGTTACTGATGCTAAAAAAGCTGCAGGTGCTTTAAACTGGGCTGTTCAAGAAATGGTTAATCGTTATAATTTATTTGCTGCTAAAGGCGTTAGAGACATTCGTGGTTATAATGAATTATTAAATCAAGAAGGCGAAGATGGAGTTCTTCCACAAATTGTTATTATTGTAGATGAGCTTGCAGATTTGATGATGGTTGCTCCTTCAGAAGTTGAAGATGCAATTTGTAGACTTGCTCAAATGGCAAGAGCTGCTGGTATGCACTTAATTATTGCAACACAAAGACCTTCTGTTGATGTTGTTACAGGTATTATCAAAGCAAATATTCCTTCAAGAATTGCTTTTACAGTTTCATCTCAGATTGACTCACGTACAATCTTAGATATGGCTGGTGCTGAAAAGCTTCTTGGTAAAGGTGATATGCTTTATTATCCAATAGGCGAATCAAAACCTATAAGAGTACAAGGTACTTTTGTTTCAGATAAAGAGATTGAGTCTATTGTTGGTTTTGTTAAATCTCATTTTGAAGCATCTTATGATCAAAGTGTTATTGAATCTTTCGAACAACAAACAAAACCACCTCAGGCTGTGCAAGAACAACAATCTGATTCTGATCCATTACTTGCAGATGCAATAGAGCTTGCTGTTCAAATGGGTAATGCTTCTGCTTCTATGATTCAACGTAAATTTAAAGTTGGTTATGCCAGAGCAGGAAGAATTATAGACCAAATGGAAGAAAGAGGAATTGTATCTGGTTATGATGGTTCTAAACCTCGTCAAACTTTAATTTCTGAAGAAGAATGGGAAGAAATGAAAGAAGCAGGCGTAGATTCAGTTAAGTTTGAAGAAGTTGATGAAGATGAATACGAAGAAGAATACGAAGATGAAGAAGTAGATAACGACGAAGAGTATTCTGAAGAAGATGAAGAAGTAGATAGCGACGAAGAATCTGATGAGGAAAAAGAATCTGAAGAAGATGAAGAAGAGTCTGATGAGGATGAAGAGGAATCAGATGAAGACGAAGAGGAATCTGATGAAGATGAAGAAGAATCTGATGAGGATGAAGAAGAGTCTGATGAAGACGAAGATGACGATGATAAAAATAGATAATTATTTAATTTACTAAAGAGGAGGAAGCAAATTGAAAATAACATTTTTGGGTGCAACAAGAACTGTTACTGGTTCAAACTTTTTGATTGAAACCAATGATAAAAAGTTTTTAGTTGATTGTGGATTATATCAAGGACAAGATAAAGAAATTCTTTTGAATTCGGAAGATTTCATGTTCACTCCTTCTGATATTGATTTTATGCTTTTAACTCACGCACACATCGACCATTCTGGTCGTATACCAAAATTATATAAAGATGGTTATAGAGGACCTATTTATGCTACAAAAGCTACTGTTGACCTTTGTTCAATAATGCTTCCTGATAGTGGTTATATACAAGAATCCGAAGTTGATTGGTTAAATAGAAAAAGGATGAGAGAGGGAAAACATCCAGTTGATGCTTTATATACTGCACAAGATGCTATAGATTCTCAAGTTCTATTTGAACCAGTAGAATATGATGAAGAAATTCAGCTTACTCCTTTTATTAGAGTTAGATTTAATGAAGCCGGCCATATGTTAGGTAGTGCTATTATTGAAGTTTGGGTTACCGAAGATGGTGAAGAACAAAAAATAGTTTTTTCTGGTGACTTAGGTAATGATCATATTCCGCTTCTAAGACATCCTTCTAGAATTGAAGAAGCAGATATCTTAGTAATGGAAACAACATATGGTGATAGAGATCATATAAACAAAGATGATAAAGCTGGAGAGTTTTTACAAATTGTTTCAAAAACTTTAGAGCAAGGTGGTAATGTAGTTATTCCATCATTTGCTGTTGGTAGAACTCAAGAAATTTTATATGAACTTCAAAAGAGCAAACAAAGTGAAGATCCTGAATTTAGAAGAGAATTTGATGAGGTTATGGAAGCCCCTGTTTATGTAGATAGTCCGCTTGCGACTTCTGCAACAGAAGTTTTCCTTCGAAATTTAAATGTATTAGATGAAGAAGTTCAACAAGATATTAAAGATGGTAAAAAACCTCTAGATTTTCCAGATTTAAGATTTACTACTTCTGTTGAAGAATCAAGAGCGCTAAATGAACATGCTAATCAATCAATTATAATAAGTGCATCTGGTATGTGCGAAGTTGGTAGAATAAAGCACCATCTAAAACATAACTTATGGCGTCATGATAGTACGATTTTATTTGTTGGCTACCAAGCTGTTGGTACTTTAGGTAGAAAGATAGTAGATGGAGCTAAAATGGTAAAAATATTTGGTGAAGAAATTAGTGTAAATGCTAATATCAAATATATTGAATCTTTTTCTGGACATGCTGATAGAAGTGATTTGTTAGCTTTTGTTGATAACTTTAGAACAAAACCAAAACAAGTATTTTTAGTTCATGGTGAAGAAGAAGCACAACTTTCTTTTTCTGATTTACTTTATGATATGTTTAAATTAAAAGTAGAGATTCCATATAGAGGAGATGTGTATGAACTAACTCCTAATCGTTACTCTAAAGTTGGAGAAATTAAATCTAATAATGAGTATAAATATGCTCGTCTTGAGCTTCTTGAAAGACTTTCTACTTTGCGTGAAGAAATCGAAGATATGTCTATTATGATTAATGATGATTTAAAACGTGAAAATTCAGATAAAAAGGTTAGTGAACTAACAGAAAAGATAAAAGAATTAGAAAAGCAAATTGTTGAGATTATAGATAAACAAGATGATAATAACTAAAAGATAAATCCTAAATTTAAGGAGAGTGTACAAATGAAAGACAAAATTCCTGCAATGATTATTGCACTAGTAATTGTGGCAACAATTGTTTCTTTAATAGTTATATTAAAGGATCAACAAGTGGTAAATACTCCAAGTCAACCTAGTTATACAAAAACAAATACTCCAAGTTCAAATAGCGATAGAGCTATTGCTGTTTTTGATAGTTTTGTTTTGGATGATGAAAGTACTGCATTTGAAACTTCTGAACCAATTTATCCAACTCAATTATTCCTAGTTGATGATTCTTTAACTGCATTTTATCATGATGAAAATGGAGTTGCTCAAAGCTTTCCAATTGAAAAATGTAAAAGCGGTGATGAAAGAATTGTTTTTGGAGATTACGAATTAGTTATCTATAAAGATACTAATGACTATATTTCTTTTGGAGCCGAAACTCCAACAAGAAACATTCCTAAAGAAGATGCTGAGCAATTATTTAGTTGCTATTATTGCACAAACGAAAACGAAGAAGAATATAAAGCTTATAGAACAAACTTAGATAATAATGAAAATACTAAAGAGATTTCTATTTGTCTTTTTGATAATCAAGATGACAATTTATCTTTGAAGAGATTCTTTATTACTAAAGATCAAAATAAGCCTTATAAAGCACCTGCTTATTTAGGTAAATGTATAAAAGATAATGTTTACTACGATAATAGCAAAAGCCCTTATTATTCTATAAATGAGATTTCTAAAGAAAATATTCCTTTTTCATATTTTGTTTTTGATAAAGAAGATGAAAATGGCTTTATTCAAGTATATGCATTATTAGATGGTTCAAATATAGATAATAATAAAGATATAGTAAATATGGAATTAACTCTTAACAATGATTATGAGATAACTTCTTATCCTATTGATGGAAAATATAATGAAAATGTATCAGGCGAACAAATATCTGGAGAGTATATTTCAGGTGATAATCTTATCAAATATTGCTTTACTAGAGGTGTAGGCGAGCAAAAGATTAATAAAGATACTAAGTTTAAGATAGTAAAAGTACTTGATATGTATGGAAATGCTGTAATAGAGGTTCCTGAGCTAGGAAGAGTGCTTCTTGGAAATAATTAATGGAACTTTATAATTTTTGGTTAGTCTAATAACTATAAGTCTTATTTTAGGGGGAGATTAAATGAAGAAAAAAAGTATTGCTATTATAGCTATCGTCATCGTATTAGTACTATTGATAGCATTAGTCATGCCTAAGGGCAGTGTAACTATTAATAATGTTAAATCCGAAAAAGAGCTTTATGAATTAGCTTCTTCTTATGGATACTATCATGATGACATACCAGATATTCTTAAGATTTTTATTTCTGGTCCTTTAGTTCCATTTGCTATTTTGACAGGTGGCAGATCTTTTATGATGAATACTGCTGCAATGAATGCAAGCAGTTCTTTTGATATGGTAGAAGAAGCAGGTGCATTTGAGTTAGATAGTTCTAAGTCAGCATCTTCTGTACAAAGTTCTAGCAGAGATTATTCTAAAACCAATATTCAAGTTGAAAATGTTGATGAAGCTGATGTTACTAAGACAGATGGATATTATATTTATTCATTATCAAATTCAGATGTCATAATTACAGATGTTAATGATATAAACAATATTAAAATAGCTTCTAGGATTTCATCTACTGACTACGAAGTTCCAGTTGATTTGATTTTGTACAAAGATAAGCTTGTTGTTATTTATGAAGGGCAAGGAATTAATGATGTAGATGACACTTATTCTTGGAGATATTATTATGACAAGAGTACTTTAGTTAGAATCTATGATATTTCTGATAGATATAATCCTAAAAAAGTTAAATCATATGAATTTGATTGTGACTACAATACTTCAAGATGTATAGATAACAGACTTTATGTTATAAGTTCAGGATATATTCAATATAACAATTCAGATAAAAAAGCATTTCACTCATACTATGATGATTCTACTTTGAAAGAAATTGATTTAAAAGATATCAAATATATTGATGGTATTAATTCAAATAGACAAACAATTATTTCTTTCTGCGATTTAGATAATATTTCGAAAGATGTTCAAATTACAGATTATTTGTTTGATGTTAATAACGCATATGTTTCTAGAAATGCAATGTATATTTTGCAAGATGACTATTCATATTATGATGATTTAGATTTAGGAGAACTTTTAAAATCTATTTTCTCATTAAAAGGAATTTTTGGTCTTGCAGACTTTGAAAGTGGCAGAGACTCAGGTAGAAATTCAAAGATTATTAAATTTGATTTTAATAATAATGGTTCTTTAAGTTATGCAAGTTCTAATAGATTTGAAGGACAAACTTTAAATCAATATTCTATTGATGAAAAAGATGGATACTTAAGAGTTGCTGTAAACTTAGGATGGAATGATGGTGCGAAGGTTCTAGTATTCGATGATAAACTAAACTTAGTTGGACAAACTAATATGTTTGGTAAGAATGAACAATTATATTCTTCTAGATTTGTAGGAGATAGAGCATATGTTGTTACTTATAGAAATACTGATCCATTCTTTGTAATAGACTTATCTGATGTTAAAAATCCAAAACTTTTAGGTGAATTAAAGATTCCAGGATATAGTTCATATCTACATCCTTATGATGAAAATCATTTAATTGGTTTTGGTATGGAAACAAAAGAAGTTGTTAATAGAGATTCTTATGGAAGAGTTTCATCTACTTCTACTTATACTGTTGGTATGAAGATGGCATTATTTGATGTAACTGATGTAACAAATCCAAAAGAGATTGCTAAAACAGTTATTGGAGATTCAAGAACTACATCTGCTATTTTATCTAATCCAAAAGCTTTACTATTTTCTAAAGAACGTAATTTGATTGCTATTCCAGCTAACAGATATGATAAAGATTTCCAATCAAATAGCAGTGATTATTATTCTTCTTCAACAAGTTCTTATATGAACTATTGGAAAGATTACGTTTCTGAAGGATATCTAGTTTATGATATTACTTTAGATAAAGGATTTAATTTAAAAGGATCTATAGAGCATCCTGATTGTTATAAACATGTAACAGATATAAGAGTATCAGATGGCAAAGTTTATATTGATTATGATTATAGTACAAATTATATTGACGATTATTCATATAGATATTATTACAGACCAACAATTCTTATTAGAGGAATTTATATAAACGATAACCTATATACTGTTTCTCAAAAAGCAATATATGTTAATGATTTAAAAACTTTAGATGCAATCGATGCGATTTCTTTAGATAAAGAATAGAAGGAGGATAATATAATGGAAGAGAATAAAAAAGTAAATAATGAAGAGCTTGAAGCTCAAGTAAAACAATTTGTTGCCGAGTATCTTAAAAAAGAATTAGAAGCTAGTAAGTCATCAAATGGTGCTGATACTAAAGTTTATCCAGAAGACAAAAATAAATATCCAAAAAATGTTGCTTCACTTACATTAGGTATTATAGCTATTGTATGTAATATGCTTTGGTATATTTCACTTCCTACAGGTATTTTAGCTATTATATTTGGTAAAAGTGGTATTAAAAAGACTGGCAGTAAAGCAGCTAAAGCTGGTATGATTTGTGGTATTGTTGGATTATCATTGTGTGTTGTATTATATGTAACAATTATACTATTCTATATAGCATATGAATTAATGTAAAAATTATTTACTAAAGGGGTCTTAATTATGAACAAAAAACTTTTTATATTTTTAGTAGTATTACTTTCAGGACTAATTATCGCTTCGCTTATTTGGCTTGTTATTAGCATACATACTTATAATAGATCTATGTATCCACAAGAAAAGCCATCTTATTTTACAGACAATAAAAAGGATAATGAAAAAGAAAAAACTGATGATGCTACGATAGATACTCAAAATAATAAACCAGATGAATTAGATAATGATACAGCAACTGTTAGTTCAAACAAAGTTGAAAATGATAAGTTTTTTGATGAAAATGTAGTTGAGATAAAAGAATCTGATCTTACCGGATTAGATTATGATTTCTTAAATAAAGCATATAATGCTATTTTTGCTCGCCATGGCCATGATTTTAAAACTAAAAGTTTAAAAGATTTCTTCAGTCAATATTCTTGGTACAAACCGGTTGATGGCAAAGTAGTTTCTATTAAAGATTTAAGTGAATTAGAAAATAAGAATTTAAATCTAATTAAAGAAAAAATAGACAAAGTTAAGGCTCAATAATTTAGATTATAAATTAAGGCATAATAGGTTTGAAATATAGCCTATTATGCCTATTTTTATTGAAAAGTTTACATAAATATGGTATAATATATATCGGAGCTTGTATAAAGCTTACAAAAAAAGAGGAGGTTCCAGATTATGGAAACCACACGTCAGTATCGGTACGTACCGAGGAACGCCAAAGAAGAACGTCACTACACTGTAGGTTATAGCTACACGCGAAACCTAAAGAAGGCAAGACGGCAGAAAATCTTCGATAAGGTCCTTTGGGCTATTATTATCGTTATGATTATTCTGCTGGCTGCAGGTCTTGTGAATGACTTCATCATTCAGCCTAAGCTGAGAGATGCAGAGCTTTTGCAAGATAGCAGGGACCGCGCTATGCTCGACAGACTCCTCACGTCGTACAGGAATGGTTCACATCACTTTTTGAGTGAAGGAGAGACTCTTCCCGGAATTGAAAAGCTGATGTACTACAGCCTGGATGAGTACGATGGCGTAGAATATGTGGTTATGGCCACGTATTCGGGCTGGATCTATGCAGGTCCAGTTCAGGAGTATTCTTACCTAAATGGGATGCAACTACTGGATCAACATCAGTATGATGATCTATTAGGCAAGAATAAATAACTCTTTTGCCGCTTCCATAGTAATTATGGGAGCGGTTTTTTATGCCTTTTTTTCAAATATTAAATTTATTGTAATATAGTTAAAAATGGCTAAAATATATAGATTTTAGCTATTTGTAATGGTAAAATAATACTGTTGAATTTATTTAAAAAGGGTGAACAAAATGAGACTTTCAAAAGACTTTTTCTACACATTAAGAGAAGATGCAAAAGATGAAGATTCAGTTAGTGGAAATCTACTAGTTAAGGCAGGATTTATCAAAAAAGTAAGTAACGGAATCTATATGAACATGCCCTTAGGTGAAAAAGTTACTAAAAATATTATTAATATCGTAAGAGAAGAAATGAATAGAGCAGGTGCTAATGAGCTTTCTATGCCTCATATGCTACCTATGGAATACTTTGAAAGAAGCGGAAGAGCTTCAGGATTTGGTCCTTCTATGTTTAAATTTAGTGATAGATATGGAAAACCTTATGCTTTAGGTCCAACTCATGAAGAATTCTTTGTTTATGCTGCTCAAAGTAAGGTTAAATCTTATAAGGATTTGCCATTTAACTTATATCAAATTGGAGATAAATATAGAGATGAACCAAGACCTAGACTTGGCTTAATTAGAGTTCGTGAATTTATTATGAAAGATGCATATTCTTTTGATGCAAACGAAGACTCTATGAAAGAAAGCTATCAAAAGATGTTTGATGCTTATCATAGAATATTTACAAGACTTGGCTTAAATTACAAAGTAGTTAGAGCAGATACTGGTATTATGGGAGGATTACTTTCTGAAGAATTCCAAGCTGTAACAGATACAGGTGAAGACATTTTAGTTTTATGTGATAGCTGTGATTATTCTTCTAATATTGAGGTTAGTAAATGTGTACCAACTTCAAATGTTGAAGATGAAGAAGAAAGAAATTATAGCGAAGTATATACTCCAAATTCAGGAACAATCGAAGAAGTTACAAGCTACTTAAAGTTACCAGTAGATAAATTTGTTAAGACAATGATTTATAACATAGATAGTGTACTTTATGCTGTTATGGTTCCTGCAGATAGAGAAGTAAATGAAGTTAAACTTCAAAAACTATTAAATGCTGAAAGTGTTGAACTAGCTTCTGAAGAAGATGTTACAAAAGTAACTAATGCTAGAGTTGGTTTCGCTGGTCCTGTAGGTTTAAGTATTCCTATAATTATGGATGTTGATATTAAATCTAAAAAGAATTTTATAGTTGGTGCTAATAAATCAGATTATCATTTAATCGATGTTAATATTAAAGACTTTACTGCAACTTATATAGAAGATATCAAAAATATCAAAGAAGGCGATGTATGTCCTAAGTGTGGAGGTAAAGTTTACTTCAAAAAAGGTATTGAAGTTGGTAATACTTTTATGCTTGGCACAAAGTATAGTGAAAAATTAGGTCTTAATTATTTAGATAAAGAAAATAAATTAAATCCTGTTCATATGGGATGCTATGGAATTGGTATTGGTAGAAATATGGCCGCAGTTGTAGATCAATCAAATGATGAAAAAGGTATTATATGGCCAATGAATATAGCACCATATAAAGTTGCTATTGTATTAATAGATAAAAAGAACGAGGCTCAAGTACAAGCTGCTGAAAAGCTTTATGCTAATTTAACCGCTTCTGGTATTGATGTCATTTTAGATGATAGAGATGAAAGAGCTGGTGTTAAATTTGCAGATATGGAATTAATTGGTATTCCAATTAGAGTTACTGTAGGTAAAAAAGTAACAGATGGTTTAGTTGAATTAAAGATGCGTACAGATAGTGATAATACAGATTACAAGTTAGATGAAGCAGAAGATGTTATCAAAGATATTATTAAGCGCGAAACAAAATAATTTATAAAGGGAGATGAAATTATGGCTATTGCATGTATTGAAATTTTATTGGTTGCATTAATTGCATACCTAATTGGTAGTGTAAATTTATCTATTATACTATCTAAGCTAATGAACAAAGGTGATATTAGAGAACAAGGTAGTAAAAATGCTGGTACTACAAATACACTTAGAGTACTTGGTAAAGGACCTGCACTTTTAGTTTTTATTTGGGACATCTTAAAAGGTGTTATTGCTATTTTTATTGCAAGAGTTTGTGCAAATGCAATTGGTGCTAATTTAGAAGGACAACCTGCTGACTTACACAATTATATTTATACAATTGGTATTATGCTTTCTTCACTTGCAGTTGTGTTAGGACATAATTATCCAGCTTTCTTTGGATTTAAAGGTGGTAAAGGTGTTGCAACATCACTTGGTGTAATTCTTGCTATTGAATGGAGAATTGGTCTTATTTGTTTAGCAGCTGGTGTTGTTGGTATTGCAATATTCCAATTCGTTTCTGTAGGTTCATTAATAGCTGCAATTGAATATCCAATTTTAATTTGTATTATTGGTGGTCAATTTGATACTGCATTTTTAAGTAATTTTAAAATTAGAGCATTATATATTTTATTCTCATTCGTTCTTGCTTTAATGGTTATATTTAGACATAGAACAAATATTGAGAGAATTAAAAATGGAACAGAAAATAAATTAAAGTTTAGAAAAACTCCTGAAGAAAAGATTGCTGAAGAAAAAGAAAGACAAGAAGCTGATGAACAAAGAAAAGCAGAAGCTCAAGAAATTAGAGAAAATAATGCAAATGTTATGAAAGAAAGCATGGAAGATCTTGGAAATAAGATTGAAGAAAAAGCTGTAGAATTAAATAATAAGCTTGAAGAAAATATAAATCAAATAAAAGAAAATAGTGAAACTGAAGAAGTTAGTGAGAAAGAAACAAAAAAATCTAAGAGCAAAAAGTCTAAATAGTATTAAAAAAGAGAGGTAGTTATGAAAAACATTGCAATTTTAGGTAGCGGCGGATGGGGCGTTGCTCTATCACTTATTCTTAATAAAAATGGCCATAATGTTAAACTTTGGTCTTATACAGAAGAAGAGAAAAATATTATTAATAACGAAAGAAAATGTAAGTTTTTACCACAAGCTGTAATTCCAGAAGGAATTACTTGTTATAACGGATATGATGAAGTAATTAATGATGCAGATTATATTATAGTAGTTACTCCATCTAGTGCAATTAGAGGCACTATGAATGCGATAAAAGATATAGTAAAAGAAAATCAAGTAATTATATTAGCTTCAAAAGGAATTGAACCAGGAACTCAAAAGATTTATACAGATGTTATTGAGGAAATCTTTCCAAATAATAAGATAGGAGCTATTTCTGGACCATCACATGCTGAAGAAGTATCTAGATTTATTCCTACTTGTGTAGTTGTTTCTTCAAAAGATGACAATCTTTCACATGAGCTACAAGAATTATTTATGAATGATATTTTTAGAGTATATATAAATAATGATTTATTAGGCGTTGAATTAGGAGCTGCTCTTAAAAATATTATTGCTCTAGCATCTGGTATTTGTGCTGGTATGGAGCTTGGCGATAATTCTCAAGCTGCTTTAATTACTAGAGGATTATTAGAAATTACTAGAATTGGTGTTGCTATGGGAGCAAATCACGATACTTTTTATGGATTAACAGGTTTTGGTGATTTATTCGTTACTTGTGCATCATTAAATAGTAGAAATAGAAGATGTGGTACTTTGATAGGTCAAGGCCACAAAGCACAAGAAGCAAAAGAAATGCTTGGAGGAATGGTTGTAGAAGGAATGAGTGCAGTTGATGCTGCAATGGAACTAATTCAAAAATACGATATATATGCTCCAATAATTACCGAAATGTATGAAGTAATTCATAACGATAAACCAGCTAAAGAAGCTGTTGCCGATTTAATGCAAAGAAGCGGCAAGAACGAGTTTTAATTTTTTTCTTAATGTACCAAAAGATAAAATTTTAATTTAAAAGGAGAGTACAAATGAATAAGGGGATTAAAATATTTTTTATCATCGTCGCTATTGCTTGTTTTTTACTTTTTACAGCTGCAATGACAGTTTTTAAAAAGCAGCCAAATAATGTTGTTACTCCTGTATCTTATGAAGATAACAACAATAATAATGGTATTAATAATGATTTTCCTACTTCTAAACCAAATGGTGGTGGAGAAGAGATTTCTGTAGAAGATTTAAAGAAAGAATTTGGAGAAGAAGATAGCTCTAAATATGCTTTCAAACCATTCTACAATGTTGAGCAAACTACTGAATTTACTTTTAGATTTAAAAGTAATGTTGATCCTATGAAAGCTATTACTGTGCATACAGATTCTAGATGTTTAGAAAATAGTACAGTATTTCAATTTAATGATGGTTATAAGACAGCTGATGGAGTTGATGTTGTAGTTAAACCATATGAACCAGTTTTAGGTGCAAGAGATCGTAAAGACTATGTTTCTAAAGGTATTTGGGGTTATGCACCAATTTATTATTTATGTGTTAGATATGATTTAGATTCAACTACTGTTAAAAAGTTAGATGAACCTATAATTATTCCTTTCACAATCAAAAATGAAATAACTACTCCTACTGCATATGTTAATATATCAAATGATGGTATGTTTTCAGTTGATTGGTTAAAAGTAGATGGAGCTAGTGAATATAAAATTTATTCTGTTTCTATGCCAAGTAGCAAAGTAAGAGAATTTACTCGTGAAGAAGTTGCTTATTGTGCTGATGGAAACAAAATGAGACTTTTAAAAACAGTTCCAGCTAATGTTACTTCATATGTAAATGAAAGTCTTAAACCAGGTAATGTTTATACACAAACAAGTGGTTATAATAGTATGAGCTATGTTTCAATGCAAAACTATTCTACAGGTTATACTTACTATGTAACAGCTGTAGACAGTAAAGGAAATGAAAGTTTCTTTAGTAAAGCAATTTGTGATTGGATGTATTTAGATGTTATTCCATATTCATTAGATTCATCATTTATTGGAGCTCTTACTGAATTTCCTGATACTGTTAAATTAAGAATGGCAAATAACACAGTTAAAGTAGATTATCCTATTAACTTCTATAAAGTTGGAGAAGAAAAAGAATATTCTAATAATGTTTATTATAGATATGAAATTCCAAATACAAAACTTACAGGATATGTAGAATATAAGAGTGAAAGTAGAATTTTCCCTAAGGAACATTTATCTAGCAGCAAAACAAATAATGGAGACTTCTATAAAGATCATCTTCCTGAAATTGCTCCTGTTAGTGTTCCTCAAATCGTAGATAGCGATTATGCAAATTCTTCTATTAACTTAAAAGATAAAGTAAATTATCCTGAAAGTGCTAAGATACAATTAGACAGTTCTGCTTTACTTAAGAGAACAGATATGGAATCTTCTAGATATATTAATGATGGTGTTTATACACAAAGTTTAGATAGTATAAAATCATATGTAGCATCTAGTGATTCTGAATATATAGTTGTAAGAAGAAATGGAAAGATTCAGGTTGTTAGAGCAGATGAGTATGTTGAAGATCCTGTTGAACCTTCTAAACCAGCAGAACCAACTAAGCCTCAAGAGCCAACTAATGTTGAGCCTGTTAAACCTCAAGAGCCAACTTACGTTGAACCTGTAAAACCACAAGAGCCTACAAAACCAGCAGAACCTACTAAACCACAAGAACCAGAAACTATTGTTGTTGAGAAGCCTGTTGAAGAAATAACAAATGATAACTATGTTGAAATTCAAAAGGAATCAACAAAGAAAGATGTAGAAGAAGGAAATAAGGAAAAAGTAAGTACTACTAATTATCCTATTATTGCACAAACTGCTGGACAAAAATATTTAGCTCTTAACCTTATTAATCATGTTGATGATATATCACTTAAAGCATTTCCAGAGTATCAAAATATAAATGAACTTATAGATGATTTACACTATGTATGGTATCAAAATCCATATATTATGACTTTGGTATTAGATGATTCAACTTATACATACGAAGATCAAGTTGTTCATATTAAATATGGTGTTGATGCAAATACAACAAAGAGATATCAAGAAGCAGTTGCTAAAAAGGCAAAAGAAGTTGCAAATAGTATTTTAAAACCTTCTATGTCTGATTATGATAAAACAATTGCTATATATGAATATTTAGAGAAAAATGGAACATATTATCATGATGCTATAAATTATGCATATGCTGGAAATAAAGATTTTTATTACAAATATGCAAATAGTTGGAATACATATGGTATCCTATGTGAAAACTTAGGTGTTTGCCAATCATATGCTTATGCATATAATGCAATTGCTATGGAAGGTGGACTTGAATCTATAATGGTTACTGGTGCTTTAAATAATGGTGGCCATGCATGGAATGCAAGTAAAATTAATGGCAAATGGTATATAATTGATGCTACAAACAATAATAAATATGGAAATAGTATTCCTTATTGGTTTGTAAATATCGGTAAAGACTTAGCTAGCAAATCTGGATTTGTTTGTGATGATGGATTTGTTGACGGTTTACTTACTGAATACAACTATCCAGTAGAAAAAGTAAGTGATATTGATTGGTATAAGAAGAATGGATTATATGCAAGCACAATAAGTGATGTTGCTAGGATAGTAAAAGATAATGAAAATAATGATTTAATCTTCTTTAAATATGATACTTCTAACATAAATTTTGGCTTAGAATATACTTTTACTCAATTAGGTAATGAATTAATGAATAATGGCGCAGACATAGAAAAGATTAGCAATATGAGAGGTTATAATATGTCTTATGGAATTTATGTTTTAGCTAATGATGCGGGCGTTCAAAAAATGAGTGGAAAATAATAAAATCTAATTAATTATTAAGGAAGATTTTTGTTGACATAACAAAATCTTCCTTTTATAATAGTATTGAAGGGAAGCCAGATAATCGCGGATAGCTAATTAATGGCTATATGAGGAAAGTCCGAGCTCCAAAGAGCAAGGTGCTAGCTAACGGCTAGTTAGGGTAACCTAAAGGAAAGCGCAACAGAAAAGAAAACCGCCACTTTTAGTGGTAAGGCTGAAACGGCAGGGTAAGAGCCTACCAGTACTATGGAGACATAGTAGCTTTGCAAGCCCCACCTGGAGAAACGCTATGGGAAAACCTATATAGTTGCTCGCTATGGGTTTTTAAGGAAGCGGATTGAGGTGTATAGCAATATGCATCCTAGATAAATGATTATCTAATACAGAACTCGGCTTATAGACTTGCCTTTATTTTAATAAAAGACTTGTGGAAAACCACAAGTCTTTTTTATATAAAAAAAGCAGCTTGTAATTAATACAAGCTGCGATTTTATTTTATCAAAAAACAGTGGTAACGTACGCGATAGTCGCGACATAGAAGTAGACACCATAGGACTGATAAGCGCCATAGATGAAAGCATTAAGATCATTGAGATTTTCGAAGTTAATTTCTAATTCCATGAAGTCGCCTTCAGACCTTGGTTTTACTCCATTTTCTTCAGGTTGAATAGTAGACATGATGCCCTTTTTCTTTTCAATAAGTTGCATAATATCATCATAACGAGTTTTGTGTACAAAACAGTTCAGTCTAGAATACATTTACGCGCCCTCCTTATTTTCTAAGCATAAGCTTATTATTACAAAGTCAGTTCCAAAGTCTTCAAAGGCATCTTTAATAAATTTATTCACTTGATCTATTTCACTATAATAAAACTCTTGTTCGCAACGATTATTTCCGATAGGTTTTTGATAAGGGTGGGAGACACCACCGATTCTTTTAGCATAATAAGTAGCTTTACCAGAGTTGTCAGTAGATACTTGAAATACAATATGGTACAGCATTCTTTTACGCTCCTTTCTTTCTAAAGTAGACAGAAGTAAACATAATATTATGAAATCCATTTCTAATTATATATTAATAATTAGTATATTGTAAAGGCATATTATGATAAAATATATATGATATTTAATCTAGATAAGATCAAGTCTAGATAACTATTTAGGGAGGTTTTTTATGAAGAATTTTTGGAAAAATTATAAGTCAACAATTATCTTATTAATTGCAATCATAATTGGTTGCGTAGCTGGCATTATTTTTTCTAATAGGCTAGAATATCATAATTTTATCCTTGAGTCTGATAGTGATTTATCAGTAATTGAGGCTTCAAAGGGAAGCATAGAATTTATAAATAATATAATTCATACATGCGGATTATTAGGCGATGTATTTTTAAATATGTTATTTGTAATTATTATTCCGCTTATTTTCTTAAATGTGACTAGTGCTATTTGTAAGATGGAGAAACCAAAAAGACTCGGAAAGATAGTTGCTTCAATTATAGGTGTATTTTTAGTTACTTCTTTAATTGCTGTTTTAATTGGATTCTTCTCAACTAGAATAGTTAATTTAGTAAATACAGAAGATGGAGAAATGATTAGAAGTTCACTTGCTGAGGGCGAAGGTGAATTAGATCAAGATATGGATATTGGCACTAAGACAGTTAATTTAATTACTGTAAATGATTTTTCTAAATTATTCTCAAGAGATAATATTATTGCTTTATTAATTGCTTCTATTATTACTGGTATTGCAATCAATATGACTGGTGAAAAAGGAGAAGCCTTTAAGAAGGTTATTTTGTCTGCAAATGAAGTCATGGGTAATATAGTTAAAATAATTATGCTATATGCACCTATTGGACTTGGTTGTTACATGGCATCATTTGTTGGTACTTTTGGTGGAACAATAGTAGGTGGATATGTAAGAACATTTATTATTTATCTAGTTGTTTCATTATTATATTTCTTTGTAATGTATACAGTATTTGCGTTTATAGGTGGAGGAAAGAAAGGTGTTAAAAACTTCTGGAAGTCTGTTCTTCCTTCAGCTGCAACTGCAATTGGTACTTGTTCAAGTGCCGCTTGTATTCCTGTAAATATACAAACTTGTAAAAATATTGGTGTTCCAGATGATATAGCAGAAACTACTGTACCACTTGGAACAAGCTTCCATAAAGATGGATCAATTATTGGTAGTGTATTTAAATTAATGTTTTTAGTATGTTTATTTGGGGTTGCATTAGATACTCCAGGAGCTATTTTATCTGCTTTAGGAATTGCATTACTTGCTAATTTATTAGTTACTGCAGTTCCAATAGGTGGCGGTACTATTTCAGAGATGCTTATCATTACTATGATGGGATTCCCTGTTGCTGCATTACCTATTTTGACAGTTATTGCTACTATTATTGACGCTCCAGCTACACTATTAAATGTTGTTGGAGATGATGTTTCTTCTATGATGGTTGCAAGAATTGTTGATGGTAAGAAATGGATAGATGGCGAAAGAATAGTTGGTAAAGAAGAAAAACCAAAGAAAAAATAATAAATAGAGAACAGTGAGTAAATGGAAAAATTAGAGAATAAAACATTATATAGTCTTAAGTTCATAGCATGCATGTTTATTGTATTCATTCATATTCCTTTTCCTGGTGGAGTAGGAATTGCTGTTAAAAACTTTGCTAGATTTGCAGTACCGCTATTTTTTATGATAAGTGGATATTATACTTACTTTAAAGATAAACAAGAGTGCAATGATGTTATTTATAAGAGAATTATTAAGCTATTAAAAATAACTATATGTGCTTGTATATTTTATATTCTATTCAATATAATTTTTAAGTTATTCTTTGGAAGAATAGATTGGTATCTAGAAGTTATTTGTTCATGGCAAAATTTATATAGACTTGTTTTATTTAATAATACTAACTGGCTTGAAGTAGTACATCTTTGGTATTTATTTGCTATATTATATGTTTATTTGTTATTTAAGGCCGTTAATAGATTTAATCTTCAAAAGATGGCATATGTTTATTCGGCAATTGCTATTGTAGCTGTTTGTTTTGTTTTAATATATGATCTTTTTAATGAATGTAATATTGATCCAATGTATTATAGAAATGCGTATTTTTTAGGTCTTCCTTTCTTTATGCTGGGACATTTTATTCATTCGAAAGAAGATAAGATTAAAAAAATCTTTAATAATAAAGATTATTTATTTATAATATTTTGCTTATTTATAATAGCTATTTTTATAGTTGAAAATAAGTATATATGGAGTTCAATTGAATTATATACTAGCTCTGTTTTATCAGCTTCTTTAATGTTTTGCTATGCTATATGTCATCCAAATGTTTCGATATTTTATGAATTTGGAAAGAATTACTCATTAATAATATATATAGTTCATTGTGCTTTTTCTAAAGTAATCGTTAAGCTCATAGATTTAAGACCTAATAGTATAGAAGCATATATATATCCGTTAATTATATTATTTCTTTCACTTTTAACGGGTGTGATTTACAAAAAAATTATTCTACAATTCTTTTTACAAAAGAAGCTTAAAGAATAATAATATAAAAATTGTAGAGGAGAAGATGCTGTGGAATTATCATATACTGTAAAAGCAGAAGATAATGGTAAGTTACTTAAAGATGTAGCTAAAAGACGTCTTCTCCTTTCTAATAGACTATTTAATAAGCTAAAATTAGAACATCATATATTTATAAATAATAACATTGCTTTTGCAAATGATATTTTGCATAAAGGTGATGTTATTTTTGTTGATTTTAACTACGATGAAGAAGATGATATTGTTCCTCAAAAAAAGAACATAAAAGTATTGTATGAAGATGATTGGTATATAGCAGTAGAAAAAGAATCGGGGATAGTTGTACATCCTTGTAGTTATCATAAAGACAATACACTTGCTAATTTTGTGAAGTATTATCTAAAATCTAATAAAAAGATAAGACCAGTAAATAGGCTAGATAAAGGTACTTCTGGTATTGTATTATTTGCTAAGTGCGAATATGCACAAGAGAGATTTAAAGAGTTGGATCAAGAAAGTGTTACTAAAGAATATATTGCAATCGTCGAAGGAAAATTAGAAAATAAAGAAGGAACTATAGATGCTCCTATTGCAAGAAAAGAAGGTAGCATCATTGAAAGATGTGTGGATTTAAAAAATGGGCAAAAAGCAATTACACATTATATAGTAAAAAAGAAATACAAATATAAAGATCTTAATATAAAAAATAAGATATATGATTCTGAAGATGATGCTGTATCACAGGTACTAGTACAATTAGAAACTGGTCGTACACATCAAATTAGGGTCCACTTTTCGTATATTAATCATCCATTAGTAGGGGATGGCTTATATAACGAAAAATACAAAAAATATAAAGATGATACTAATCAAATTTTACATGCATGTAAATTAGAATTTATACATCCAATATTAAATAAAAAAATTATTATTAAGTCAGATTTTAATTTAGAAAAATTTATAAAAAATAGTTAAATAAAATTTAAAAATGATTAATGAAAAATATAGTCTAAAATCAAAATTTTGAGCAAAAAAATAAAGGGGCAGGATAAAAGCCCCTTATAATTTGAGATATAAAATATTGCGCAAAATGTAAGTTTTGTGAAAAAACACATATATGAGAAAACCCAGTAAATAGCCTTACTCGGGTTTTTGCTCATTATTTGGGTTTATAAAGCTTTTTATTAGATTTTTTATATTATCATGTATATCCATATAATTTATTATTTGTTTGTATACTCCATTATAATTAATTGTTATTTCATACCCTGCATCTTTTATCATCTTTGGATCATATTCATTTTCAATTGTTTTTTCTATAAAATCTAAAATTTGATTATATTCATCATCTGATAATACTTTTACTAGCTTAATGTAATTTGGATTTATATTTGTTTGTGGATGTCTATGATAATATGTATATGAATATAATTCTTTTCTGTCGTTTATACAGTAACCACCATATCCAGCAAATTCAAATCCCCACCATTGACTTACATCAATAATTGATTCTTTTTGTTTTTCTTTAATCTCTGAATCAATTTTTAAATTTTCTTCACCTTCTGACATTAATCTTAATTTGTAATTTAAATCTTCAAAATTTTCGTCCATTTTTATAAAAACTCCTTTTGGGTAAATTTTGAGGTATATAACTATATAGGTTTAATACTAAAAATCAATTCTAGGGCATTCTCGTGCGTCGTGCTTTGAAACTATATTGAAATCAGTACTTACAGCGATTTAATATTTAAAAAAGATAAATTAATCAATATATTTATTTAAAATTGCATTTACTTCCATGGTTGCCATATCGATATATTGTTTAATATCTTTTTGAGTAACAAATTCCATTTCACGTTTTGAATCGATTTCTCTTAAATATAAAATTTCATCTAATTTATTTTTTAATTCTGGATCATCTAAAAAATTTGAAATTCTTAATTGATATTCTTCAATATTAATTTTATATTTTTCACATAAGTATCTATCAATCTGATCATAATCTTTATACATAGTATTCCAAAAATCTTCAATTGGATGAACTGAATTATCTTTAATATAAATTACTTCTTGTTGATCAATCATTAATTCTTTAATATATCTAGTTATAAATGAATTGTACCAAACTTTGTCTTCAATTAAATGTGACAAATATCCAAGTGTAACTTCATCTTTTAATCTATTTTTATTTGCTTCAATAAACTTGGTTATATTAGGTGTTTCAGGACCTTTACAATCTAAATAATGACTTTCTTTGCGAGTCATATTAACCTTATCGAAAACGTCTGGTAATACTGAACCTAGCAAGTATTTATCAGATAATGCAAACTTCTTTTTGATGATATCAGATACCACTAAATGCATAATTAAAGATGCCATAAAAACCTCCAAAACAGGCCAAAATAAAGCATTTCAGCCTAAAAAATCTAATATTATTATATCATTAAAGCCTTAAAAATGCCTTAAAATAGCCAATTTGTAACATTTTGGTAATAAAAAAAGACCGATTAAATCGGCCTTTATATAGCAAAATTAGTCTTTAATATAGATTGTATCGTTTCCTAAGCTATCAATAACATTAAGTTTATTTCCTTCAATGCTATATGTTGATTCAAATGGAATTGTTGAACCATCATAATAAATAGCTATTTTATCACCACTTGTTGTATAAGTGATTGGTGATCCAGCATATGAACCTGTGCCA
Source organism: Clostridia bacterium (assembly GCA_017518295.1). Taxonomy (GTDB): domain Bacteria; phylum Bacillota; class Clostridia; order TANB77; family UBA1234; genus RGIG6105. The sequence goes on along the minus strand of JAFWVJ010000012.1, from coordinate 288,230 downwards.
TCTTCTTTAAATATATAAGTATATGATGTATTTGGATATGTCCAGCTTCCAACTATACCATTTCCGCTAGCTGCAGGAGTTGTTTCACCACAACCAGATAATAAGAATAATGCACATACTAATATAACTGCTAATGCAAGTAATAAAACTTTTTTCATTTTGAAATCCTCCTTAAAAATGTTGTTAATTAATTAACTTTAATATAAAAATATTTTATCAATATAATATATTCATTTCAATTAAATATTATATTTTTATATATTTTATTCTCTTTTTTATTCTATATTTATTAATTATTTGTTACATTTTGTGCAATATTATTTACTCTTGTTTTTGTAGATGTTACTATAATAATGTATATTAAAAATGGCTTAAATGCCTAATTTTAGTGGAGTTTATGACATATGATTAATGAAGATAATAATGCTATTCCAAAGTTGTTAAGAGATTATGTAAATTATAATATTAACCTTAATAAGTCCCCTAACACTATAAAAGAATACAAATATGATTTAACTAGATTTTTAAAATTTATGATGGCTTTATCTAATGGTATTAAGCCTGAGAAAATTGATTTTGATAAAATTAATATTGCTAAAGTTGATGCTAAGTTTTTAGCTAGAATTGATGATTCAGATATTTATGAATATATGTCTTACTTAGCCACTATTCTATCTTTAGGACCTGCGACACGTGCTAGAAAGTTAGCGGCAATAAAAGGATTCTTTAAATACTTAACTACTAAAGTTCATGTGTTTGATGAAAATCCTGCAAAAGATATTGAAACTCCTAAGATTAATAAAAGACTTCCTAAATATCTATCTATTTCTGAAAGTCAAAAACTACTTAAGACAGCAAAAGAAGATAATAAAAATCAAGCATCTCGTCTTAAAAATCCAGATAAAGAATTAACTAATCATCAAAAGAATTTAGGAATTAGAGACCATGCAATAGTTACACTATTTTTAAATTGTGGCATGCGTCTTTCAGAATTAGTTGGTATCAACATAGATCATATTAAATTTGATGAAGATATATTGACTGTTATTGGTAAAGGAAATAAACAACGTACTGTTTATTTAAATAAAGCATGTATAACTTCTATAAATGAGTATTTAAAAATAAGACCTAATGTTATTGGACCTGACAGTAATGCGTTATTTTTAAGCGAAAGAAAAAGAAGAATTAGTAGAAGGATGGTTCAAACAGCTATTGGAGAATATTTAGAAGCGGCTGGATTAAAAGGTTACTCTACTCATAAATTAAGACATACTGCTGCTACTTTAATGTATCAAAATGGAGTTGATGTAAGAGCATTACAAGAAATTCTAGGACACGAAAATATTGGAACTACAGAAATATATACTCATGTAGATAATTATCAAATAAGACAAGCAATGGAAAACAATCCATTAGCAGATTTTGAAGGATAAAAAATATGACCCCCGAGAAAGATCTCGGGGGTGTTTGTTATTCAATTTTCAGGTACCTTTGGATTAACTGTGCCGGCTTTGGGGAATTAATTAAAATCAGAGATTGTCTTGGGTGAGCGTTTTTGACTCAACACAATGTAGTCATGCATCATCTGCAAAGATTCCTCATCCCTTCTACGACGCTCTTTCTGATTTTTAACAGGGTTGCGGTTGTATCCTCCTTTGGTTCTGTAACGGTTGTTTTCTTTAGGACATAAAGTCCTTTTCAACTATTTTCCCTCCTTATATTTATAAATAAAGGGTATTTGAAGGCGTTCCTTCGAGGAACATTATATCACACCAAATTAATTATGTCAACAAAAAAGCGATAATAACTATAAAGTTATTACCGCTTCTCCGTTTTCTAGCACTATTTCCTTGGAATTTTCGGCTTTTAGCTCTTCTGGAAGCTCTTCAGCCATTCCTTCAAAAAGTACCTTTTCATCCTTAATTACTTTCAATTTATATAGCCTAATCTCATCTAGTCTCATTATTTCTTCTCCATCTCTTTATTTGATTTTTCTCTTGGTATAACTTTTACAGGAGTTCCTTCAAAACCAAAATGTTTTCTTAATTGATTTTCTATATATCTTTGATAAGAAAAATGGAATAATTTAACGCTATTACAAAAAACTACAAATGTTGGTGGTCTAGTAGATACTTGAGTAGCATAATATAGTTTTAATCTTCTTCCTTTGTCTGAAGGAGGTTGAACTAAAGTTATAGCTTCATTAATAACTTCATTCAAAAGACCTGTTGTTACTCTTTTACTATTTTCTGCATTTACACTATTTATCATATCAAATAGTTTATCTACTCTTTGACCAGTTAATGCAGAAACAAAAAGTATTGGAGCATAATCTAAATATGCAAGCTTAGTATATACATCTTGTTTATATTTTTCTAATGAACCAGTTTCTTTCTCAACCGCATCCCATTTATTAACTAAGATAATTACACCTTTACCGCTTTCATGTGCTTCACCAGCAATCTTAGCATCTTGATCTGTAACGCCTTCTAAAGCATCAATTACTAATATACAAACATCTGCTTTTTCAATTGATGTCTTTGCTCTTATAATACTATATCTTTCAATATCTTCTTCAATCTTGCTTTTTCTTCTAATACCTGCTGTGTCTATAAATATATACTTACCATATTTATTTTCAAATTTAGAATCTATAGCGTCTCTAGTAGTTCCAGCAACATTAGAAACTATTAATCTTTTTTCACCTAGAATTCTATTTATTAAAGAAGACTTTCCTGCATTTGGCTTTCCAATTACTGCAACACTAATATACTCATGATCTTTATCTTCATCATCATCTTCAGGAAAATGCTCATAAACAGCATCTAATACTTCACCTGTTCCTAATTTATTAAGTGATGAAACAGCATATGGATCTCCTAAACCTAGATTATAAAACTCGTAAAGTTCAGAAGGTACTTCGCCAATTCTATCTGCTTTATTACATACTAATATAACGGGCTTTTTAGTACGTCTTAACATTGAAGCAACTTCATAATCATCAGCAGTTACTCCTTGTTGAATATCTGTTACAAATATAATTACATCAGCAGTATCCATTGCAATTTGAGCTTGAGTTCTCATTTGAATTAAAATATCATCTTCTGATTTAGGTTCAATACCACCTGTATCTATTAAAGTGAATCTTCTGCCTCTCCATTCAGAATCACCATAGATTCTATCTCTTGTTACACCTGGAGTATCTTTTACAATAGATTTTCTTTCGCCAATTATATAATTAAAAAATGTAGATTTGCCAACATTTGGACGACCGATTATTGCCACTATTGGATTTGACATACTAATTCACTTCCTTTCTTCTTTTATCATAGCCTACCTGCAAGTATAAATTTTAAAAAGCCCTCCTACCCAGGCTAAAGCCATCCTACTTTTTAAAATATATACTCGCACGGCTATTTATTCTTAAAAATCAAGTATCATTTTACATAATTCAGACTAAAAAGTCAAGAAAAAAGGGCACTATTATTGTTCGTAATAGTGCCAAAATTGTTGATTTTAAGCCATTTACATAGCTTCTCTATATAGATTAATAAAGTCTTCTTTAGTTGTTTCTCTAGGATTACCTGGTCTACAAGGATCTTCCATTGCTTTTTCAGCAAGCATTTCTAAATCTTCTTCAGTAGCTCCTGTATCTTTAACTGTTGTAGTAATTCCAACTGCTTTTGAAAGTTCGGAAATCATCCAACAGAATGTATTAATAACATCTTGATCATTTAAGTTAGCAGCATCTGGTCTTCCAATTTCGCACAAGATTTCTCTAAATCTTTGAGCACAAACTGTGCCATTAAATCTCATAACAGTTGGAAGTAAAATTGCATTAGCAATTCCGTGAGGAGTATCATATACAGCACCTAATTGGTGAGCCATTGAGTGAACTATTCCTAATCCAACATTTGAAAATCCCATTCCAGCAATATATTGTGCAAGCGCCATGTTTTCTAATGCTTCTTCATTTTTTTCGTTTACTGCTGCAGGTAAATATTTAAATATTAGTTTGATAGCTTCCATATGGAACATATCACTCATTGTATTGTGAGCTTTAGTAATATATCCTTCAACAGCGTGTGTTAAAGCATCCATTCCTGTAGCAGCGGCCAAGCTTTTTGGCATTGTAGACATTAAATCTGAATCTACAATTGAAAGACATGGAATACTATTAGGATCAACACATACCATTTTTATTTTTTTATCTTCATTTGTAATTACATAGTTAATTGTAACTTCAGCTGCTGTTCCGTGAGTAGTTGGAAGTGCAATTATTGGCATACCTTTATTTATAGTATTAGATAAACCATTTAAGCTTTCTAATGTTCTATCAGGATTTGTCATTAATATAGAAATACCTTTTGCAGTATCTATTGATGAACCTCCACCAACTGCGACAATTACATCTGCTTTATCTAGTGTGCATCTTTCAACGCCTGCAAGTACATTTCCTATTGTAGGGTTTGGTTTAATATTGTCATATACAGTATATTTAATATCTGCTCTATCTAATAAATCTGTAACTTTCTTTGTAACACCAGCTTCTACTAAAGATTTATCTGATACTACAAAAACTTTTTCAAAACCTCTTTTTACAATTTCTTCTGGTAAAACTTCTCTTGCGTTTTTTCCAAAATAAGCTGTTTCATTTAAAATAAATCTTAATGACATCTTACACTTCCTCCTTAGTATATATACATATTCCATAATATTATACAAAAAAGCCCTAGATTTTTAAATATCTAAGGCTTATATGTAATATTAAATTTATGTTACAATCTTCACTCTGTAATCTTATCTTCAACTTCAATTTGTTCTTCCACATTTTGTTTTTCTAAAAACTCTTTTATTTTGTCAGGATTATATCCAGAGTTATTTGTTTCTTCTGTTTTTTCCGCTTCCATTATTTCTTCCTGGCCTTGATTTTGTGCTTCTTCAGGTTTTTCTATTGTTTCTTCATCGATAGTAGAATCTTCATTATTGCCAGTGATTCTTTTTAAATACTCTTGTATTTTATTAACATCATATTGAGAAGTAACATCTGTATCTTCTTCTACTTGTTCTTTTTCATAAAATGACATCAATTCTTCACGTATTTTATCCACATCTGCATCAGGATTATTTTCTAATTCCATTTTTATATAATCATCGATTTCATCTATTGATATTATTGGATCTATGTCTTCATCTATTTCTTCTACTTTTTCTTCAAATTGGAACCAGTTCGTACAAACTGCTACGCTTAAAAATACAAAACCTACAAACATTGCAATTAGTTTTATTCCAAGTTTAATTTGTCTTCTTCGTATCTCATCCATATATAATTTCTCCTTATTATATAAAATACCAACTATATTATATAAAAAACTCATACCTAAATGGTATGAGTAATTAAATTGTAATATTTAATTAATAAATTATATACTTTCTATACTAAAGTTAGACCATATACCATAATTTTTTGGTTTACATTCAAAAGTCATTTCTTCATCTTTAGTAGGATGCTTAAATGTTATTTTGTATGCCCAAAGTGCAATTTGCTCACCTTTTGGACCGCTTCCATACTTTTGATCTCCATATAATGGGTAGCCTCTTGAAGAAAACTGTACTCTTATTTGATGATGTCTTCCAGTTTTAAGATTGATTTTAACTAATTTAATATTCTTTATACTTGGTTTATCTAAACTAGCTTTTTCTATAACTTCATAATCTAGTATAGCTTCTTTAGATCCTTTTTTATTTTTATCACAAACCATACTTTTATTTAAAGCTTCATTTTTAATCATATAATCTTGTAATGTAGATTTATTCTTTAAATTGTCATTATTATCTACAACAACTGCTAAGTATGTCTTGTGAAAGTTATTTGTTCTTATAGATTCAGATAGTCTAGAAGCGGCTTTAGAAGTCTTTGCAAAAACCATAATACCACCTACAGGTCTATCTAATCTATGAACTAAACCACAATATACATTACCTGGTTTATTATATTTTTCTTTTAAATATTCTTTACACATAGTAAGTAGATCTTTATCACCAGTATCATCACCTTGTGAAGCAATATTACATGGTTTTTCAACTACTAATATGTGATTATCTTCATAAATTATATTCAAACGATATCCACTTCCATTTTATTTATTATAATTATTTTTCCCATCTACCATATATACCACATGGTAAAACTAAATCTGAATCTTTCATAGGAAGTCCAACTTCTCCACAACTTACTTTTCCTTTTTTCTTAATTGTCATTGATAAAACATTTGCAAGTATTGTAGGAGAAAGACCTGTTGTATATGAATTAATTAAAAAGAATAATGGATCATCAGATAATACTTTGGTACATAGCTCTACTAACATATATAGTGATTCTTCTATATTCCAAACTTCACCATTTGCTCCTCTTCCATATGAAGGAGGATCCATTATAATAGCATCATATTTGTTTCCGCGTCTAATTTCTCTTTGTACAAATTTTATAACGTCATCAATTAAAAATCTAACAGGTGCATCTTTTAAACCACAGCTTTCAACATTTTCTTTTGCCCAAGCAGTCATACCTTTTGAAGAATCTACATGACATACTGAAGCGCCAGCTTTTAAACATGCACAAGTTGCTCCACCTGTATAAGCAAATAAGTTTAATACTTTAATATCTCTTTTTGATTCTTTAATCTTCTTCATCATAAAGTCCCAATTAACTGCTTGCTCTGGAAATAATCCTGTATGTTTAAATCCCATTGGTTTTAGATTAAAAGTTAATTCTTTATAATTAATTTGCCAGCTTTCAGGAACTTTTTTTATAAATTCCCATTCGCCGCCACCTTTATTACTTCTATGATAATGTGCATTAGCTTTTTTCCAAAGTTCAGGATGAGATTTATTTTTCCAAATTATTTGAGGATCTGGTCTTATAAGAATAATATTTCCCCATCTTTCAAGTTTTTCGCCATTTGCCATATCTAGTATTTCATAGTCTTTCCATTCTTTTGAAATAATCATTATTTGCTCCTTTAGACTTAGAATTTGTGTTTTTTAATTTTTCCACAAAGGAATTATATCATACTAAAAGTATAATTGCGATACATTATGTTAATTTTAGTTGAAATATTAAAAAAATATAGTATAATTAAGGCGTCTTATATATAAGATATTTTTTATACTTTTTAGTGTAATACTATAAAAGAATTACTTGTGCATTTTTCTACTTTTATAAATACTGCTACTAATTTGAACTACCACATGGGAGGTATTTAATATGGAAGAAAATGTGATTGATGTTGGATTTGAAAAGTTTTTAACTAAATTTAGAAAGTCTATTAAAAAAATTATAGAATCCAATCCCCTTAATAAAGTAATTGTTGTTATTGAAAATCATTTTATTAAGCTTTTTGCATATGAGAGTTTTGAAAAAGCTTCTATTAGAAGAGTGTATCGGAATAATCATAGCACAAGACTAGTTTCTCACTTTGTAAATAATGGATTTACGGAACCGCATGAAGATGACTTACCTTTTAATTTAGAGTTTAAGCCAGGTTCTTGTATTTTCATTGTTACTTGTAAGGAGCTGAACAAAATATGAATGACTTATATCGAATAAGATAACCCCCAAACTTTAATAGCTTGGGGGTTTATATTTTAGTGTTCTTCTTTTCCAAATATTGGTGGTTCTGAAATTCCTTTTAATGTTTCTTTTGCAATTACTATTTCTTCATTTGTAGCAATTACAAACATTTTAATTTTTGAATCTGGAGTACTAATAATTCCTTCATACATTTCATCATCAATATGAGAATCATCATATTTTATTCCAAATTCTTCTAATCCTTCAACTGCAGCTTTAACTACATCTGGATTGTGTTCTCCTATTCCACCTTCAAATGTAATACAATCAATATGACCAAGTACTGCCATATATGCACCAATATATTTTCTAATTCTATAAGATAATACTTTAAGTGCCATAGCAGCTCTTTCATCGCCTTGATCACGAAGCATTCTTAAATCTCTAACATCACCTGTTTTACCAGATAAAGCAAGAAGACCAGATTTTTTATTTAATGTCTTAAGCATTTCGTGAATATCCATGCCTTCTCTATCCATAACAAATTCAAGAACAGCAGGATCAATATCACCGCTTCTAGTACCCATTACTAAACCTTCAAGTGGAGTAAATCCCATAGATGTATCTACGCACTTACCATTTTTAACAGCTGTAATAGATGAACCGTTACCTAAATGACAAGAAATCATATTTAATTTATCTTGTGGTATACCCATTAATTTAGCAGCTTCTTCTGTAACGAATTGATGTGACATACCATGAGCACCATATCTTCTAACACCATATTTAGCATACCAATCATATGGAACTCCATACATAAATGCTTCTTCCGGCATTGTTTGATGGAATGTTGTATCAAATACAAGTACTTGTGGAATACCTTCCATTGTTTCATAACATGCATTAATACCTTGTAAAGCAGCTGGGTTGTGTAATGGTGCATATGGAATAGAGCTTTCTTTAAACTTCTTCATTACTTCATCATTTACAAGTGTTGATTTAAAGAAGAATGGTCCAGCGTTGACTATTCTATGTCCTATAGCACTAATTTCTGAAAGTTCAGAAACTACTCCTTCATCTGGATCTGTCATATATTTTACAACTGCTCTAAATGCAGCTACATGATCTGGAAGCGGAATTTCTTCGATAATCTTTTTACCAGATTTTCCTTTATATTCTATAAATGGTTTTCCGATAGCTCCTTCACCAGTTTCACCAATTCTATCGCATTTACCTTTGCATAGAACTTTCTCTGTGTCCATATCAATTAATTGATATTTAAGTGACGAACTACCACAGTTAACAACTAATACTTTCATTATTTTTCCTCCTATTTAGAAATTTAACTAAATCTTCTAAATACTATCATAAAGCTATTTAAAATACAATAAATTAAGTCAAAAAAATGAGCAAGGACTAATCCATGCTCATCATATATTAATTACTTTAAAATTACAAATCTTGGTTTAATTCTTTAGCATTTCTTGAAATATCATTTAGATTAAATGCAGGCTTCTTTTCTGGTCCATAAACTTCTTCAATTGCTTTAATTGCATCAGCATATGTTGGATTTTTATTATCATCTGCTATTCTAAAACCAGAATCACGAAGTGTTTTTGAATTAATGTCTATATCTAAAGATTCATTATTTAAAAATGCTTCCATAAAAAATCTATCTAATAATAATTCATCAGGAATACTATCTAAATCTTTTCCAGATTCTTTAAATATTCTTCCATAAATTGATAAACTATCCACTCCGATTCTTTCAAGCATTTGATTCTTTTTTTCGGTTGGTTCTAACCCTTTTGGTAAACAACCACTTAATAAAAGATAAATGTCGAAATCTGTAAAAGATTCTCCTCTTGCGATTGCATATCCATCTTTATTTCTCTCAATCATTGGTTCTACTTCTTTTAAAACCATATCCATTTTATCAGCAGGATCTTCCATGCTATCAAAAGCTTCTCTATCAAATCCAGGATGGAACATGGTTTCAGTCTTCATAACACGATATACTACACTGTTTTCTTTATTATATAAATCAGTTCCTACAAAGTGAATTTTTTCCATTCTCTTATAAATATCAAGTAACTTTTCTCTATTCATAAAAATCACTCCTCTCACTTATATATTATAACATAATTATAGCCTTATGTATACTAAAAAGTATCCCAAAACGCAAAAACGGACGCTATTTAAAGCATCCGTAAGTAACTTTTTTTATTTTATTGAGCTTGTACAGCTGTTATTGCAACTACACCGACAATGTCGTCAGATGAACAACCCCTAGATAAATCATTAACTGGTTTAGCGATTCCTTGTGTAACTGGTCCATATGCCTCTGCATGAGCAAATCTTTGAACTAGTTTATAACCTATATTACCAGCATTTAAGTCTGGGAAAATAAGTATATTTGCTTTACCTGCAACATTGCTATCAGGAGCTTTTTTGCTAGCCACTTGAGGAACAATTGCAGCATCTAATTGAATTTCTCCTTCAATAGGTAGATTTGGAACTTTTTCTCTAACTAGATTTGTAGCTTCTCTTACTTTTAAGTTCATGCCTTCAACATCTGGAGCACTTCCTAAAGTAGAATAAGAAAGCATTGCAACTCTTGGTTCGGTACCGAACAAATTAAGCCATGTTGTTGCTGTAGAAATAGCAATCTCTGAAAGCTCATCTGCATTTGGATTTACATTTAGTCCGCAATCTGCAAATAAAAATAATCCATTATCTCCATACTCACAATTTGGTACTTGCATAACAAAAAATGAAGAAACAAGCTTTGTATTAGGAGCAGTTTTTACTATTTGTAATGCTGGTCTTAAAGTATCTGATGTAGAGCAAATACTTCCAGAAACTAAACCATCAGCATCTCCCATTTTTATCATCATTGTTCCAAAATATATATTATTTTTTAGTGTTTCACGAGCTTTTTCAAGTGTCATTCCTTTTGCTTGTCTTAGCTCAAATAATGTTTGAATGTATGTTTCTAATTTATCTGATTCTTGAGGATTGATAACTTCAATATCTTCGATTGAAAAATTTGAAGCGATATTTTTTAATTCTTCTCTATTTCCAAGTAATACTACTTTTGCAAATCCCTCATCTGTAACTTTTCTTGCAGCTTCCAAAACTCTTATATCAGTCGCTTCTGGAAGTACAATTGTCTTAATATTATTTCTTGCTTTTTGTTTAATATCATCAATAAAGCTCATAATACTTTCTCCTTTTGTATATTTATTATTTTTTCTTTTTATCTCCTGATGATCCACCATCATCAATTAGATTTGATAAAATCAACACACCACAAATTAATAATGCAACAATTACAACAACTCTAGCTGTAGAATCGCTCATTCCACCTTCTTCTGCAACATAATCCGTTAAACTATTTACTCCTTCTTCGGCAGAATCTTTGATATTTTCACCACTAATACTAATTATATTTGATTTTATTTGTGGTCCATACTTGTAATATTCTTCAACCATATTTGCTGGTCTTGTTACAACTATAATGAAATTAATTAGTATGGCTATTCCACAAAGCACATATACTATCTTTTTCCAGTTTTTACTTAAGAAATTTTTCATATATATCTCCTTTAAGTATAATGTTCGTAAAGCATTGTTTGTATTTAACAAACATAATAATTATATATTAGGCTACATAAAAAAACAAGCTAAAATACCATAAAAAAGCCATAAAAAGAAACATTAACTGTAACTTTTTATGGCGAAATATAAATAACTCTCTTCTTTGATCCAAGTACCATTTTGATTGTATTAGCAGGCTGTTCAGGGATTTTAGGAATAAACCTTTGAGAAGTAGATTCTTTTAAAGTAGTAGTATCATCATCTTGATTGTCAAAGTAGTGTTCAGAGTCTTTCATGACTCTATGAACTATGTATGCACATAGTATATTTTCCAGAAACACTCTAATCCTCCTCCTTTACATTGATGATAGCTTCTGGGTCATTTTTGTATTTGCAGTCTTTGTAGGAAACACAGTTTTCACAATCTAGCATAGTATGATAACAAAGTTTACTTATCCGATCAGACTTTCTTTTATCTTCCCAACGCTTAACATAGCATACATAAAGAATTTCAATCAAAATAATAGCAAGGATACAGGTTGCAGGTGACATATTCATATCTCCTCCATTTAGCTTCATTTTTCGCCTTAATTATATAAAAAAATGCCAATTTAGTCAACAGATTAACATAAATTGGCAATAAGTAGTAATATTTGGTTAAATTTGGCATTTTAGCCTATTTTATTATTTTATCTATAAAGTCCTCACCTGTACCATCAACGACCTTAATTTTGGTATTTAAGGCCTTCTCAACGTCTTCTATTGTGGTATCATCTAGAAATGTTGGAGAATCACTTTTAATAGTACTATAGTTAATTAGCAAATATTTTCCTATCTCTTTATCTTTTAACTGATCTATAATATCTCTTCCAGTAATTAAGCCAGAAACAGTTATTTTTGGTCCAAAGAAGTTATTCTCTATAGCATAAACATGTACTTTTAATCCTTTAAATTTCTTTTCAAGCTTTGTAGTTAGTATTTTTAAAAAATCATATGCTGCTTTTCCTGTTGCAATTGATACAGTTTTATTTATCTCTCTTTCTTTTAATCTTAGGTATTTTTTATCAAATTCTCTCCTCATTTTTGCTACCATTCCAATGCCATCTTCTAGCTGTGGAAAGTCTTCATAAGATTCATATGAAGGAAACTCTCTTTTTGCAAGTATATATACTTCATCTGCAATAAATACAATATTTGATCCATATTTCTTTTTAAGTTTTTTCTGCCAACTTTCAACTTGGTCAATTGCTTTAGAAGCGGTTATTTTATCAAAAGACTTTAATTTATATAAGCCTTCTCTATGACTAGAAATTCCAACTGGAACAATTGCAATACATTGTAAATAAGGATAAAAAGAGCTTAGGTCTTCTATAGTTTGATCTAGTATTTTTCCATCATTTATTCCAGGACAAAGTACAATTTGAGCATTTACATAGATACCATTATCTGTCAAATATTTTATATAATCTAAAATCTTTCCTGCATTCTTATTATTTAACATCATGCATCTAATTGCAGGATTTGTTGCATGAACACTTATATTAATAGGACTTAAATGATATTCTATTATTCTATCTAAATCTCTATAGCCACTATTAGTTAATGTAACATAGTTACCAGTCATAAATGATAGTCTAAAATCATCATCTTTAAATACTAAAGTATCTCTTACATTTGGTGGAAGTTGATCCATAAAGCAAAAGATACATTTATTTGCACAAGATCTAGCATTATCCATTAATTCTTGTTCAAATACTAAACCGATGTCTTCGTTTTCATCTTTTTCTATTTCATAGTCCCATTCTTCGCCATTATTATCTTCGATTGTAATAACAACATATTCATCAAACATTTGATATTTATAATCTAAGACATCTTTTATCTCGGTATCATTTACTGATATTAAATACCATCCAGGTTTAATATCAAGTTCCTCAGCGATACTACCCTGTTTAACTTCTTTAATTAAATGTTTCTTCATTGCAACACCCCCTTTTTATTATATTATTTACGCCGTATAAGTATATATTTTAAAAAGCCAACCTAACCGTCCCTTCGGGACACCCTACTTTTTAAAATATATACTTATAGGTAGGCATATTGATATAAAAAAAGGCAGCCAATTATTTAGCTGCTTTTTCTTCTTGTTTAATAACTTCTTTACCATCATAATATCCACAGTTTTTGCAAACTCTATGTGGTAATACTGGTTCGTGACAATGTGGACATTCAACATATCCAGGAGCGTCAACTTTCCAAGTAGATCTTCTTAAACCTGTTCTAGCTTTTGACCATCTTCTTTTTGGTTGTGCCATATTAATTCCCTCCTTTAAGGTATCTATATATATTTTTTTAATAAACTGTATAAAATTGGCTATTTTTATAAAAATCCTCTAAAATAGCTAAAAATAGCGAACTTGACCTATTTTTTTAGTCAACGAGAGAATTATATAACTTTTACTACCATTTGTCAAATAAAAAATAACGATTTTTAGTGAGAAATTTAGCCTATTTTTAGTTGCTGATATCAGTAGAATCAGCTATTGTTTCTTCAGTAGAGTCAGTATCATTATCAACTAAATCTTTATTATCTTCGACATCTTCTTGTTTGTCTTCAACGCTATCTCCACTAATTTCTTCGTTTTCTTCTTCGTCCATTCCTTCTAGCATTATTTGTGGATCTTCTTCAGCAAGCTTTGGTAATTCTGGCATATCACTTAGAGATTTATATCCAAATAATCTTAAGAATTCTTCTGAAGTCTTAAATGTCATTGGACGTCCTGGAGCATCTATTCTTCCTGCTTCTTCAATCAGACCATATTCTAATAGCTTATTAATTGCACTATCTGAAGAAACGCCTCTTATCTTCTCAATTTCTGCTCTAGTAATTTTTGGGTTATATGCCATGATAGCTAGTACTTCCATAGCAGCTTGAGAAAGCGATGGCTTAGGTCTATTATCTAATAATTTGCATACTTGTTCATAGTACTTTTCATCAGTAGATAATTGATAACCATTATTTATCTCTATTAATTTTATTCCACTATTATTATTTTCTAGTTTTTCTTTTAGCATGTTTGCAAGTTCAGGAATTCTTTTTGAATCTACTTCTAACAAGTTTTCTAAGGTTCTTGTATCAACTGGTCTACCACTTGCAAATAGTAATGCTTCCAAACATGATACTAATTCTTCATCAGTCATTATTATCTCTCCTTTGTAACGCTTTATAATTGTACCATACTAGCTTTTAAATTTACAAGAAAAAGGCATAAAAAAAGGGCCGTGTTTATCACACGGTCCTTTTTTCATCGGACATACTTGCCAGTCTTTTGATGTTTTTGAGCATTTCAAAATACTCTTTCACATCATCATGTACAGGTAAAATCTGCGGCAGATTCTGCATAAGTTCCTTGATGGAATTTTCATGAATCCAGAATGCATTTTTATACCAGTCAGCCTTGCCATATGTGCAAATTGCATAGTTGGCATAGTCTTTTGAACCATAAATTACAACCAAAGGCGAAACGATTTGAAACTCTCCAAAAACACGATTAATGCGTTCAATTTTTGATGCAAGATCATTATCCAAACACTTTTTTCTCTTTTCAAAACACTCTCTTGAACTAGAAAAAACACTTATTTCTGTAAGCTGTTCGGAATAAATGGTCATCAAATATGTTAAAACCTGGTTTTTGATAGAATTCCGAGTTCTGTTTATAATCTCAATAATAGGATTAAATTCAGAAGAAGATAATTCTGTTTCAGAAGCAACGTCAGATACAATTACAGTAGCCTTTTGAGCAATAGCTGATTCCATCAATTGATACCTCCATTTGTAGATATTTTTTATTAAATTTTTTATTGAGCTCGATTATTCTACCACTTTCAAATACATTATGTCAACAGTTTGGCAAAATTTTAAATATTAAAAAAACCGGTAATAATACCGGCTTTTTAAGCTAAATTCTATTAATTTTTATAATATTTGTCTTTCTGCCAGCCTTAATAACATCTTCTAGCACAATTTCTTCTCTACCAGCTATTTGAGCTTCCATAGCAGACTCATTTAATAAAGTTTCAACTGCAGAACAGCTTAAACCATTAAAACACTTAGCTAAACTATCTATATTTATGTTAGAGGCAAGCTTTTTGCCTTTTGTATACATTTTTATAAGTTCGATTATTGTCTCTTTATCAGGGTTCACAATATTATATTTTTTGTCGAATCTTCCAGGTCTAATTAAAGCTGCATCTAATGATCCATACGAATTTGTAGCTCCTATTACAAGAACACCATCTTCGTTTTCAAAGCCATCCATTTCATTTAGCATAGCAGTTATGATTCTATTATTTTCTTTATCTATTCCTGTTCCAGTATAGTTTCTTCTTTCTCCTATACCATCAAACTCATCTATAAATATAATGCAAGGCTTGTGTCTTTTAGCTTTTTTAAATACAGACTTAATTTTATGAGGACCAATACTCATCATAGCACTTTGAAAATCTGCTCCTTTTGTAGGAATAAAATTAATATTGGCTTCGCCGGCTAAAGCTTTAGCAAATAGAGTTTTGCCATTTCCTGGAGGTCCTTCTAATATAATTCCTTTAGGAGGTCTAATTCCTTTTTCTTTATATTTATCAGGATTTTTTAGTAAATCTACTGTTTTAGTCATGTCTTTTTTAATTTCTTCCATACCGCAAATATCTGTAAATTTTGTATTATTTTTATGAATTACTTTAAATTTAGTAGCTCCAAATAAGCTTGAAAACTTATATAAGGCAAAGCCCATTACAAAAAAGAATATTGCATAAAAGATAATGTCAAAAGCAAAAGCCATATCTTCATCGTCAAATGATTCTTTTATTTGAACATCATTTATAAGCAAATTTTCGCGAAAATTGTCATTTTTAGGATTATCCGTAAAGTAATCACCAGATTGTGATTTAAGCCAAAATAACACCTTTTTTGACTCAATTTGAGCACTTTCAACGTCTCCACTTGCTAATCTATTCGAAAAATTCCTATATGGCATATACTTTATATCTTTATTTTGAGTTAATAATATTAAAACTATTCCTAAAAGTATAGCTAATATAATTAAAGCTAATACAAGAAATTTCTTCGTTTTCATTGCTCCTCCTTTTAATAATTAATAGTTTAAAAGTATTATATTATTTTGATTTACAATTATCAATAAATAAAAAACAGCGTGTAGATTAATTATCTACACGCTGAAACATAAGTTTTTTAAACGGCTACAGCCTCTTTTTTGTAATTTTTCCGAAATTCGGACTTAAATACCTGGGTCATAAAAAGAATATCTTTGCCCATCACACGTTTAAGGCCTCTTCGACTCATAGATCCATCAGAATCAAAGATTGCAATATCAAAGGGCTGTTCCAGGACGGGAGCATATTTTCCCACAACCCAGAACTGGAAATGTCCTTCGCGGTCAGTCTTGCTGTGAATCACATACTCTTCAGCATATCCTTTTTCAATCAATTTCTCAGATACGAAATGTACAGCAGAATAAATGCTTTCATGCTCTTCACTTGTGAGCTCATCCAGAGTAGAAACATGTCTTTTAGGAGCAACCACGATGAACCCAACCATTCTTGCAGTAGTATGAGGATGTACAACGA
Source organism: Clostridia bacterium (assembly GCA_017518295.1). Classification (GTDB taxonomy): domain Bacteria; phylum Bacillota; class Clostridia; order TANB77; family UBA1234; genus RGIG6105. The sequence continues at coordinate 271,414 of JAFWVJ010000012.1, read as the reverse complement.
TGTACTGGTCTTCATAGATAAGACCACCAGGAGAAAGAATTCTCTTGTTAGAAATGTCACACTCGAGGCAGTCGAAAGAAATGTCTCTTCCTACAAAGTCTTTAACGAACCGCATGCCATGACCTCCTTGTGAGTATTTTGAAGTATTTACGAACTATATTATATTATTACAAAATAAAAAGATTGTCAACAAAATTTGAACATTATGTTAACAATCTTTTTTATTTCTTCGCTTATTATCTTACTCCAACTTTATTATCTGGTGTAAGGATTAGCATAATCTCTTCATTTGGTATGATTTCATCTTTTAAGATACTATCTGCAAGCACATTTTCAATGTATTTTTCAATAGCTCTATTAATTGGTCTTGCTCCATATTTTGGATCATAACCTTTTTCCAAAATATACTCTTTTACTTCTTTAGAGAATGATACATAAATATTTCTTTCTCTTAAATCTTCAGCTAGTTTCTTTAAGTTAAGTTCAACAATATTTAATAACTCATCTTTTGTAAGCTCATGGAATATAGCAATCTCATCTACTCTATTTAAAAACTCTGGTCTAAAAGTATCTTTAAGAGCAGCTTTAACTCTATTTTCAACTTCAATAGAATCTTTTCTATTAAATCCTATTCCATTACTATTTAAATTTGAACCAGCATTTGAAGTCATGATTATAATTGTGTTTTCAAAATTAACAACTCTTCCTTGAGAGTCTGTAAGTCTTCCTTCATCTAATACTTGAAGTAATAAATTAAATACATCTGGATGAGCTTTTTCAATTTCATCAAATAAGATCAACGAATAAGGATTTCTTCTTATTTTTTCTGTTAATTGTCCAGCATCATCATAGCCAACATATCCTGGAGGTGAACCAATCAATTTAGAAACACTATGACTTTCCATATATTCAGACATATCTACTCTAACAATCGACTCTTCAGTACCAAATAATTCATAAGAAAGAGCTTTAGCAAGCATTGTCTTACCAACACCTGTAGGACCAACAAATATAAATGATGGTGGCGCTTTTCTTAATTTAAGACCTGCTCTATTTCTTCTAATTGCATTACATACTGCAGTTACAGCATCATCTTGGCCAACTAGTTTTTTATGAATGTTTTCTTCTAAGTGAAGTAACTTTTGACTTTCTGTTTCGGTAATCTTAGATGCAGGAATTTTTGTCCAAGTTTCTATAACTCTTGCTATATCTTCAACATCTAAATTAACAACTAGGTTACCTTGAGACATATCTGCAATTTGTTTTGTAAGAGCTGTTTCTCTACTTTTTAAATTTGCAATTTTCTCAAAGTCTGGTTCTTGATGCTCTTTATCAATAATTTCTAATTCTTCTTTTTCTTCTTTAATTTCATCTAATTCTTTTTGCATTTTAGCAAGTTCTGCTAAAACTTTATTTGCTAAGTTTAGTTTAGAACATGCTTCATCTAATATGTCTATCGCTTTATCTGGTAAAAATCTATCATGAATATATTTTTCAGACATAATTACAATTTTTCTAACCATATCATCTGAAACATGTACTTTATGATAATCTTCATAGTAGCCTTTAATACCTTTTATTATTTCGATAGTATCTGCTACTGATGGTTCATCAACTATAATTGGCTGGAATCTTCTTTCTAATGCACTATCTTTTTCAATATATTTTCTATATTCTTTAAGAGTTGTTGTACCTATTATTTGAACATCTCCATTAGATAAAGCAGGCTTTAAAATATTAGCAGCATTCATACTATGATCTGTTTCACCAGCACCAACTATGCTATGAATTTCATCTATTACTAAAATGATATTTCCAAATTTCTTACATTCATCAATTAAGCCTTTCATACGAGCTTCGAATTGACCTCTAAATTGAGTTCCAGCAACCATAGCAGTCATATCTAGTAAATAAACTTCATAATCTATAAGTTTTTCTGGAACATCTCCTTCTGCAATTTTAAGAGCTAAACCATTTGCAATAGCAGTTTTACCTACACCAGGTTCACCAATTAAGCAAGGATTGTTTTTAGATCTTCTATTTAATATTTGAGTAAGTCTTTCTAATTCTTTTTCTCTTCCAATTAATTTATCTATTTTTCCTTCTCTTGCTTTTTTAGTTAAGTTTGTACCAAAAGTATCTAGATACTTTTTCTTCTTATCTTTATGTTTTGTAGAAGATCTTTCCTCTGTTTTAGTAGTTTGTTCTGGATTATCTGAATAAGTTCCATTTACTGGACCATTACCCATGTTAGAAATTAGATTATCAAACATTTTTGTAAAAGCATCAACTGGAGTATCTTCCTTAGGCTTGTCTTCATCATCTATAGGTAATCCATCTGGTCCCATTCCGCCCATCATATCTCCTAAATTCATACCATCCATACCATCCATAGAATTGATGATATTATCAAATTGATTATTCATATTTTCAATTTCTTCATCAGAAGCACCATATTGCTTCATAAGAGAAGAAAGTGGATTAATTCCTCTTTTTTTAGCACATGCCAAACAAAGGCCTTCAACACTTGGTTTGCCATCTACAACTTTATTTATAAATACAACTGCTGTATTCTTTTTACATTCTGCACATAATGCCATATCGTTGCCCTCCTTTAAAGCATCTTTTGTAAATCAAAATTAGCACTCTAATAACTAATCTGCTAATTAACTATACAATATATTATTATAAAATGCAAGTTTTTCACAAAAATGTTACAAAGTAGCGGTTTTAGTCATTAACCATAGTATTAATTTTTACTTTATCTTTGTAGATTTTAAGCATAATTTCTCCATTTATATCAGTACGATATATTTTACTCTTAATATTATTTAGATTACATAATGTGGTTTCATTAGGATGGCCAAATTTATTATCTATTCCACAACTAATAATAGAAATAGATGGCTTAATTATAGATAAAAAATTATTTGATGAAGATGTTTTAGATCCATGATGTCCAACTTTTAATAAATCGCATTTTAGAATATTAGGATTATTCTTGTACATTTTAATTAAATTGATTTCTTCTTCTAGTTCACTATCTCCTGTAAATAATATTGAAGTGTTATAAAAATTTCCTTTTATAATTAATGAGCTATTATTTAAATTATTATCCTCAACCTTTGCTTTAGGATATAATATCTTAAATTTAGCTTCATCAATAATTATTTCTTCATTTGCTTTTAGAGTAATAATTGGAATATTCTTTTTAGCTGCTATATCTAATACTTCAAAATACAGATTATTTAATTCATTTTGGATTCCTATTATAATTTTATTTACTTTAATCTTTTTAAGAAGACTAATTATACCTTCTACATGGTCTTCGTGAAAATGAGATATAAAAATGACATCTATAATACCATTAGTATTATCTAATATGTATGGAATCAGTACTTTCTCGCCAATATCATAGTCACTTCCTTCACTTCCTCCTCCATCAATTAAAATATTTTTTCCGTGTGGTGTTTTTATATGAATAGAATCACCTTGACCAACATCAATAAAGTTTACTTCAATATAATTTTTTGGAATATATGCAGAAAGAATAATATTTAATATAATTAGCAAACTAATTAAATTTAATATATTCCTTGAAATTCTATCACTTTTAAGAACACTTTTTCTGTTAAAAATTTTCATTAATATAATGTAATATAAAACTATATGAAAAAATTTTGGTGTTGTTATTAAAATATTTGCAAATGGAAGACTACTGCAAAAAGATGAAATAGATATAAGGAAAGATATTAAAGTTATTAAAACATAAGCAATTAATTTAGCAAGTGGGAAAAATATAAGGCTTAGAATATATAATATAAGACCTAATATTGTAATAAATTCTACAAAAGGACATACCAACAAATTGGTTAATATAGATATTAAAGAAACAGTATTAAAATAATAACACATTATTGGAAATAAAATTAATTGCGCAGATAAAGTAACTGAAAATGTTTCTAATATAATTTTAAAAATATTATTGTTATTAAATAATACATATCTTTCTGATATTTTGAAATTAATCCTTTTTGATAATAAAACAATGCCTATTGTGCCTCCAAAAGAAAGAATAAAACCTATATCGCACAAAATAAAAGGATTAATTATTAACATTATAAGAGCAGTAAATGATATAGTGCTTAAAGTATTTGGATTCTTAGATAGTAGTTTAGAGAAAACTAGTATTATTGCCATTATTCCTGCGCGTACTACAGATGGACTAGCTCCTGCAATTAAAACAAACATAATAATAGTAATTATTGAAACAATCTTAGACACTTTCTTACCAAATAGTCTATCAAATATAAATGTTGTAGCTAAAAAAACATATGTAATATTTGTACCGTGAAACAGCCAATAAATGAGTAATTCCAGCCACTTTAAATGAATTTTCGATATCCTCATCTATATAATCTGTATCTCCTATTATCATTCCTAATAAAATAGAAAATTCTTTTTTTGGTAACATACTTTTATAAGTATTTATAATACTATCCCTTATAGTGCTAATTAAGTTAAATCTTCTTTCAATTATTTCTATATTTCCAATTGAATAGATGCTGCCATATATATTTTGTGAATAAAGATACCTAGAATAATCATATCCTCCTTTATTTCTTATACCTAATGGAGCTTTATATTTTCCTTTAAAACTAATAATACTATTTAGTTTAATATCTTCATCGCCATGATAATAAAAAAGCATTTTATCGCCATTTTTTAATTTAATGAGATACTTATTATAATAATCAGCTTTACTCTTTATTTCTATAATTTCACCGATATCTTCGATTAAGCCTTCATTATATTTATTTTTAAAAGTACTTTCTTTATAGTAAGTATTTGTTAATCCTAATAGTATTGAAATTAAAAAAACTAAGATTATTTTATAATTAAAATATTTAGTATTATTATTAGTTATTAAATTATTATTGTAGTAATTAGTTATTATTTTGAAAAGCATACATATTATTATAAATAAAAAAATAGGAGCTAAACTTAAAATATTTAAGTTTAACCCCCATAATATACCCAATATGTATGCTATACAAATGAAAGATATATATAGCATATGTTACCTCATATTGTTAGTTTTGTACTTGAACGTAATTCTTGTTGCCAGAAATCCAACCAGATTTAGTACCATATTGAATTTGGAACCAAGATTCATTATCGTTTGCCCCAATAATATTTACTGTCTCATCTTTTCCTAATTGATCAATTACTTCACCATTTGCAGAAGCTCTTACATTAAGAGTATCAACTAAAATCTTTGCTTTATGACCAACTGCAGAAGTAAGTCCTGAACTTGTATTTTCGTTTGGTTTAGTAACTAATTCTGTCTTTATCCAACCAGAAGAATCACCTACTTTAATGTTTGACCAACCATTTGCATAATCTTGAACAGTTACAATTGTATCTTTATAAACTACACTAACTAGTGAGCTTGTTTCATCAGGTTCAGCATATATGCTAGCAGGCGTAGCAGAATTTATTTTAGCTCCTTCAATTAATTTACTAATTGGATCACCATAAATACTACTAGGACCATCTCCAGAAATATTTGCTACAGTTTCACCACTTGTAGTAGTTTCTGCAACTTGTTGTGCATTGTTTAATTCGTTATCAATTATGCTATTTATTTGATCTTCAGCATCTTTTATAGCATCTCCAGAAACGCCATAATTTTTATCTATTGTATTTAGTTGGATAACAAGCCAAATAATTGGCAAAGCAACTATAATAAGTGTAAAAATAATACCTTTTGGATTTTTCATTAATCATCTTCCTCCTTAAAATATTAAAAATATTATATATCTTTAATATTCTATATGCAAATTTTACATATAGTCCTTTAATTTTTTGCTACGACTAGGATGACGTAATTTTCTTAAAGCTTTAGCTTCTATCTGACGGATACGTTCTCTTGTAACATTGAATTCTTTACCAACTTCTTCAAGAGTTCTAGCTTTTCCATCATCTAATCCAAAACGAAGTCTTAATACTTTTGCTTCTCTTGGAGTAAGTGTTTGAATTATTTCATCTAGTTGTTCTTTTAAAAGAGCATATGCTGCAAGTTCAGAAGGTGAAGGTGCATCTTCATCAGGAATAAAATCTCCTAAGTGGCTATCTTCTTCCTCACCAATAGGTGTTTCTAATGAAACTGGTTCTTGAGATACTTTCTTAATTTCTTTTACTCTTTCAACAGGCATTTCCATCTCTTCAGCAACTTCTTCGATGGTAGGTTCTCTACCTAAAGTTTGAAGTAAATGTCTTTGAGTACGAATTAGTTTATTAATTGTCTCAACCATATGAACTGGAATACGAATAGTACGAGCTTGGTCTGCAATAGCACGAGTAATAGCTTGTCTAATCCACCATGTAGCATAAGTTGAAAACTTAAAACCTTTTCTATAATCGAATTTTTCAACTGCTTTAATTAAGCCTAAATTTCCTTCTTGAATTAAATCTAAAAATAGCATTCCACGACCAACATATTTTTTAGCAATTGAAACAACTAATCTTAGGTTTGCTTCAGATAATTTTTGTCTAGCTTTAACATCGCCATCTAACATTCTCTTGGCATATTCAACTTCTTCTTCTGCAGTTAAAAGTGGAATCTTACCAATTTCTTTAAGATATAGTCTAACAGGATCTTCGATGTTTACTTGATCTAGTACATCAGCACTATTCATTTCTTCATCGATTTTTATTTCTTCTTCTAGTTTTTCTAATTCTTCTTCATCAGGTTCTAATCCGTCATCATCTATATCATCGATATCTTCGATAACATCAACGTTAGCTTGCTCTAAAGCTTCATATACTTTTTCTATAGTTTCTGCATCTAAGTGCATCTTTTCAAGGGTTTCAACCATTTCTTTAAAAGTGATTGTTCCCTTCTTTTGGAATTTACCAACGATAGCAGCAACTTGTTCATCGACAGATTTGCCTTCTAAGCTTTCAATAAATTCCTTTGTCTCTTTATCTGTTTTTTTATTCTTTTTATCTAATGCTTTACTTTCAGCTAAAGCAGCTTTTTCAGCTTCTTTTTCTTTTTGTTTTCTTAGTTTTTCTTCTTCTTTTTCTTTTTGCTTTCTTAATCTTTCTGCTTCAGCCTCTTTTTGTTTTTGTAGTCTTTCTTTTTCTTTTTGCTTCTTAATCTTTTCTGCTTCTTTTAACTTTTGAAGTCTTTCTTTTTCTTTTTGTTTTTGTAATCTAAGCTTCTCAGCTTCTTTTTGTTTTTTTAATTTTTCAGCTTCTTTTAATTTTAGAAGTCTTTCTTTCTCTTTTTGTTTTTGAAGTTTTTCTCTTTCTTTTTGTTTTTGAAGCTTTTCTTTTTCTTTTAATTTTTGAAGTTTTTCTCTTTCTTTTTGTTTTTGAAGTCTTTCTCTTTCTCTTTGCTTCATTAATTGTTCTTTAGTCATAACTTTTTTAATGTCCTTCTTCTTAACAGTATTTTTATTTACTTTATTATTTTTTATTTGTTTTGAGCTTTTATTTGTTTTAACTGCTTTTGATTTAGTAGCAACTTTTTTTACTGGTTGTTTTTTTGTAGTTTTAACAACTTTAGCCTTCTTTACTGGCTTTTTTGCATTAGAAGAAGATACTTTGGCTTTTTTAGGAGCTTTAGTATTCTTAGTAGCTTTTTTATTTGTCTTAACCGTTTTTAAAGATTTAGTATTTTTTACTTGTTTTTTAACAGCTGGTTTGCTGCTCTTCTTTGCTGTAACTTTTGCTTTAGTTGGTTTTTTAGCTATCTTTTTTGATTCTGTTTTCTTCAATTTGAAACATCCTCCTTAAAATTATTTCTTTGCTGAATTTTGAATTAACATCCTTAACTCTGCTTGATAATTGTTTAATAGTTCTTGATCTTTTGTTTGTTTCATTAGTTCAACAAGCTCATTTTTTCTCTTTTGAAGCTTGTTTAGCCTAAATAATCTTAAAACTTCATTTGTCATTTTCATATAGTCATTAGAAGTATTAGTTTTAATCAAAAGTTTTGTGATCTGACTTAATTCTTCTTCCGAACTACAAAGTGTTGTAAAATCAACCTGATTATAAGAATTATTCTCATACGATTGATATAATTTTGAAAGTAAACTCTTATTTGTTACCGAATTAAAGTCCTTAGTTTCGACATCTTCTTTTATCATTTTATACACATCTAAATTTTTAGACAGAAGTAAGAACAAAATTGTTTCCTCTTCTTCAGAAGATTCATTATTAATTAAATTATTATCTTCGACTTTAGGTAATTCAAATGTCTTAGGTTTACTTTCTTTATCTTTAAACAAGATTTTCTCAACTTCGGCAACTAAAGCTTCTTTTCCAACTCCTAATTCCTTTGACAATTTCTCAATATAAATATCTCTTTCAATATTGTTGGGAACTTTAGATAAAACCTCGGCCATCTTGTTTAGAAATCTAATTTTTTCACTAGTATCATTTAAATTGAATTTTGATTTTAAAATTTGAATCTTGTATTCAACAGCAGTTAAACTATTATCAATTAAAGCATTAAATCTATCAGCACCAAATTTAATAACAAATTCATCTGGATCTTTTGCATCTTTCATTTGAAGCACTTTGCATGTAACACCAAGAGATTGCATAATATCTATTCCACGCATTATAGCATTTTGGCCAGCGGCATCTGAATCATAAGATAATACAACTTCATCTGCGTATTGTCTTAAAAGTTTTCCTTGGTTTTCGGTAAGTGCCGTTCCAAGTGATGCAACAACATTTGTTACTCCTTTAGCAACAGGAGAAACAACATCCATATATCCTTCAACAACTAAAATTCTTTTTAATTTTTCGGATGTTTTTTTTGCAAGGTTTAAACCATATAAATGTTTACCTTTTGTGTAGATTAAATTTTCAGGTGAATTAACATACTTTGGAATATGCTTTTCTTTAAGTTCTTCATGTGATCCTAAAGCTCTTCCACCGAAAGCAACAACTCTACCTCTAATATCAAATATAGGAAACATTAATCTGTTTTTAAATTTATCATAGAAAGTATTCCTGTCAGTCTTTCCTACAAGACCTGTAGCAAGCATATCAGTTTCTTTAAACCCTTTTTCTTTAAGATGTTTATATAATCCATTATCTTCTTTAGCAAAGCCTATTCCAAATTTTGTAATAGTTGCCATATCTAAATTTCTTTTAGAAATATAATCTTGTGCTAACTTTGAAGAATAAATATTCTTAAAGAAAAACCTACCTGCTTCTTTATTTATCTCATACATTTGAGTTTTATGATACTCTCTAATTTTGAGTTCTTCGTCTTTTTCTTTGTCATCGCTATTTTGAGGAATATCTAGTTTGGCTCTTTCAGCAAGAAATTCAACAGACTCTTTAAAACCTAAATTTTCTGCTTTCATAATAAAACTAATTACATTTCCTCCAACGCCACAACCAAAGCAATGAAAAATCTGTTTATCAGGTGTAACGGCAAAAGAGGCCGTTTTTTCCCTATGAAATGGACAATTGCCAAAAAAAGTAGTACCTTGACGTTTTAAATTCACATAACCAGAAATAACATCTACAATATCATTTGCAGATTTTACTTCATCGATAAATTCTTCTGAATAAAAAGCCATCTCCACCACCTAAAAAACGATTTCAAATAATTATATCATACAAGTACTTAAAATCAAACCAAATTGGCAAAAAATAAAGAGATTATCATATATTACATCTAAATATTTGTAATTATGTAATCTCTAAATTATGTTTACCTTCTTTAAAAGCTTTTTCCGCTTCTATACTATTTTTTAAGAATCTATAAGAAGATATGTAATCGCTTAGCATCAATTGGTTATGTGGCGACAAATTATTTAATACAAAATTCCAATAATCACTAGCAATTTTCTTTTCTTCGTCATTTGGACTATATAATGATGGTCTTCTATTATTCTTTTTAACAAAAAAGACTTCTCTTGCAATCATTAGTTTAAGTTTAGCATTAAGACCATCTGTTTTTATTACTTGATCTAATAACACATGTGTGCTAGAAGGTTCTTCTGTATTTACTCTAAAAAGTCCTGCTCCAAATAAAGAAGAATTAAACAATCCTCTACTAATTGCATCATTAATTATATTACTTACTCTTCTATCTTCTTCATTTTCGCTTTTAGAAGATGGAAGTTTATCTTGATGCGTTTTTAAATATTCTTTTACAACTTCAAGATTCTCAAAAAGTCTAGAATCTTCTTCAAGCATAGAAATTAATTTTGGAAAACTTTCTACTTCGACATTTTTTATATTCTTACAATAAGAAGACATGTCAGTTGTTTCTCTTATATTTATATTTCTTTTAATAAATAGTTTCTTTTCTTTTAGATATGCTTTTTTAAATCTTGGTATATTAGGTTCATCTAATTTTGAAAGTAATTTTTGAATTCTATCAAATACATTATCTGAAGGAGGTTCCTTACTATAAAAGCAAATATTATATACTTGATTAATGATTTCTTTTTGCTCTAAATCATGTTTAATCTTTTGTTCTTTTTCAATTCTATCTGAGGCCTTTAATATCTCTAATATCTTTTGCTCGCCAGAAATACTATATCTAATTGTTAAACCGCTTAAGGCTCTAAAAATATGTTTTGGAATAACTTTCTTTTCTTTTACATATGAATATGCTTCTTTTGTAAGATCAATTATTTCTTCACCTGTTGGTTTAATATGAAGAAGCGATTTTTCCCAAGGTTCAATTTTTAAACCTGCATTTATAATTGCATCTTTTAAATTGTTTCGCTGAGCGTCACCTAATCTTAGCATAGTTTTTAAGTACACATCATATAACTGTCTTTCGAATAAATCTTCACTATCTCCATTTGGTGTTCTTTTATTTTTATTAATAAAACTTATAATATTTTGTATACTATCTATACTCTCATTTTTTTCTTTTTCATAAATACAATCATAGTCACCTAGAAAAGCTCTTCTTTCCTCAAATGGAATATCTAGTATAGGTGGAAGTACAAATTTTATTTTGCTAAGTTTTGCTAGATGCTCATCCTTAACATATCTATAATACTTTTCAATAGTATAATATGCATCAATGACTTCTGGATCATTTGAATCTTCAGCATAAAAATCATCATTTAAATGATTTGCTTTCACATATCTATCAAGAATTCTAATTGCATACTCAATTCTAGATATTATAAAAGCTTTATCATCTATTTGATCCACAATTTTCTTAATTTTATTAGAATATTTTTTTGATTCATCCATTATTCTAAACTTTTTAAGCATAGATTCATATTTCTTTTTATTATCAGGATCTTCCTCGATTTTTCTTTGCATTTCTTTTTGGAATTCATCATATACTTCAAGAATAGCTTTATGATTTTCAAAATTACATACTAAATCAAATATAGCAACTTCATTTTTACGAGCAGAAAACGAAAGTGCTCTTCCTATTTGTTGGAAATAAATAATTGGTGAAGCTGTTCTTCTATATAGTGTAACACTATCAATTCCACATTCTGGATGAAAGCCTTCATTTAATAAGTCAACACATACTAAAACATTGAAACCATCTTTTTCTTTATTAAAAGCATCTAGAATTTGTGCAGATTTTTCTTTCCCTATATCAGAATGAACTACATAAGGTTTAATGTCTTTTGCTTTTTTAAACCATACATTAAGGTGTGAAGCAACTAATTCAGCAGTTTCAATATCCTTACAAAATATAATATGCTTTCCACTATCTTGTTTTAGATATTTACTAAATAATTCAGAATTTGCTTCATTTGAAAATTTTTCATCAATATGTAATTCATCTAATTGTCTTTCTAATCTTCCTTTTAAAGAGCTTTCATACAGTCTAGCAACTTTTCTTTTTGCTTTTTCATATTCAGTTAAAACGTTAGAACCAGAAATATAATAACTAGGAATTGGTAATAGTCCTTCACTCAAAGCTTCTGGAAGTGTTAATGTTGAAGCTACAACTCCATCAAATATTTCATTAGTCATATTTCTTTCATCATCTAAATATCTTATAGGAGTTGCTGTTAAGCCAATAAATTTTTTATCTTCTTTTGATTCATTAAGAAGAGCTTTTAATTCTCTAATTTTATAAAAAGTTTCTTGAGCTCCACATCTATGATATTCGTCAAAAATAAATCCATCATATTTTTCAAATAACTCCTTCATATCTAATCCTAAAAGAGTATTATAAATCATTCTATCAAAATTCAAGTCTTTAGTATCAATTCCAATGCTTCTTGCAGCACTATCTAATTGATCCAATATTTGATAAGTAGGAGCTAAATATAAATACCTTTTATCTGTATTATTATTTAAATACTTAAGAGCAATAAAAGATTTACCTGTTCCAGTTGCACGATTAATAGTGGCACACTTATTATTTTTTAGTGTGTCACATAAATTTTCATATCCTTCTTCATTATGAGAAAATAATTTAACCTCTGACATATTTAGCTCCTAGTTTAAATAATTGCTTAATTATGTTAACATAAAATGACATTTTTTTCAACAAAAATTGACCAAAATCCCTTTAAAATAACAAAAAAAAGAGGCATAAAGCCTCTTTTTTGTTATTTTTTCTTACTAATAGTTATTAATATAGCATCATTTTCTACTTTTGCATTGATAACAATTGAAAAAGGATGATTATTCCTGAACTTAAAGTCTGTTCCTCCATAGCTAACTGTTGCATCCATTCCAATGGGCAAATAAGATACTTCCAAAGCATGAGCATGTTTACTTAATATCTGAATTGCTCTATCATTTTTAACAGCAGCATAAATTGTTGAAGAAACCTGGCAAATGCCACCTCCAAAGTCTTCGGTATATTCACCATTTAATATAACAGTTGCTAATTTATATCCTTCAGCTTCACCTCGTGGGCCAGTAGTTTTATTATACGAGAAACTATACCCGGATTTGATTACTTTCCCATCAATTATTGAAGCGACAAGAGCTATATTATATTTTCTATTCTTTGTAGAACTAAAAAATACTGTTCTATATGCATCTATAATTTCACAATCATCTCCTATTTCGACGATTGTTTCAAAACTAGATACTTTTGCTTTGTAAATGTCCTTGCCACTTGCAAAATACGCATATCCATCAATTATATCAATTATGGGAATATCTCCTACAAAGTTTAGTTTCTTATTGTTAGTAACTCCTTCGCCTTTGGTTTTCTTAGATAAAGTGCCAATATATTTATTTCTTAAATATGGCATATTATCTTGAGTCATATCTAAGATAGAATACGTACTTTCCGCTTCCATAAACTTTAAAGCAGAATTATCAATAATAGTAACATAGCTACTATAAACAAAACCACCTTTAACTCTATACCAGTCATCTACAACGCCTAAAATCTCTACAATCTCATCTTTAAAAAGAAGACCTACTTGAGTTGAATCAGTAGTTGGCATTTCTCTGATCTTAAGATTGGTAGTTATTTTACCATAAAGAACTTGTTCCTCATCAGCTACCGCAGATGTATAAAAAGTACTAGTAATTAGAATGATTATGGCAAGAAATGATATCAAATACTTGAATCTGCACCGTTCAATACAAGAAATGTGCATGAAAAAACCTCCTTATGTAATATAGGCATATTATAATTACATTTAGAGGTTTAGTCAACATAATATCGTGTGCAAAACAATTATAATTCTAATTTTTCACTAAATAAGTCTGCTATTTTTGCTTTGATTCCAGCATTTTCTGGCATTTTTAGAAGCGGGTCATTTGCAAGCAGCTTTTTGCTACATTCTTGAGCTTCTTTTAATATATCCATGTCTGTAAATAAATTTGCTACCTTAAATTCTGGAACACCATGTTGCATAGTACCAAAAAAGTCACCTGGTCCTCTTAGTTTAAGATCTTCTTCAGAAATTACAAATCCGTCATTTGTTTCTTGCATTATATTCATTCTTTGTTTAACAATATCTGAATTAGAATCATATTTTAAAATACAATATGATTTATACTTTCCTCTTCCGACACGGCCGCGAAGCTGATGCAATTGAGCAAGACCAAATCGCTCTGCATTTTCTACTATCATTAAAGTTGCATTTGGAACATCTACTCCAACTTCAATTACTGTTGTAGAAATTAATATATCTATCTTTCCATCTTTAAATGTAGACATTATTTCATCTTTTTCTTTATTCTTCATCTTTCCATGTAAAAACTCGACTTTCAAATCTGGGAAAACATTTTTATAATGTTCAAACATAGCTTCAACAGACTTTAAATCAGATAGATCAGATTCTTCTACTAACGGACATACTATGTATGCTTGTCTTCCTGATTTGATTTCTTTTCTTATAAAGTCATTAATTCTATTTTCCATATTTTTCTTAACAGCATATGTATCTATCTTTTGTCTTCCTGGTGGTAACTCATCTATAATCGAAATATCCAAGTCTCCGTATAAGATTAATGCGAGTGTTCTAGGGATTGGAGTTGCAGTCATAACCAATGTATCTACTTTTTCTCCTTTAGAAGAAAGCTTAGATCTTTGACGAACGCCAAATCTATGCTGCTCATCAGTTATTACTAGACCTACGTTTTTAAATTCAATATTTTCTTCAATCAAAGCATGAGTACCTATAGCAATATCTATTTCTCCATTTTTTAATTGTTGCAATAATTGTTCTTTTTGTTTTTTAGTAAGTGCAGAAGTAAACAAAGCACATTTAATTCCAAAAGGTTCTAATAGTTTAGATATATTCTCATAATGTTGTGTAGCTAAGATTGCTGTTGGTGCCATCATAGAAGCTTGATAACCATTTTTTACAGCTTTATACATAGCCATACAAGCAACTATTGTTTTACCGGAACCAACATCACCTTGAACTAATCTATTCATAGCTTTATTAGATTCCATATCTTTTTTTATTTCATTCCAAGCTCTCATTTGAGCATTTGTAAGTTTAAAAGGAAGTGTATTTAAAAATTCTTCAATATTTTCATTTTTATCAAATGAGATACCAATATCTTCTATTTTTCCTCTTTCTTTTAAATTCAAAAGTCCTAATTGCAAAATTAATAATTCTTGAAAAGCAACTCTTTTTCTAGCTTTTAAGAAATCTTTTGATTCTTCTGGAAAATGAATATTATTAATTGCAAAACTTAAATTGCAAATGTCATATTCTTTTAATATCCAATCAGGTAAAAAATCCTCAAAAGAATTATCACATAACTTTAGAGCGTTTTCTATTATCCCTCTAATTACATTTTGAGTCATTCCATTTGTTAGTGGATATAAAGGAATTATTTTACCTGTATTTTTATTTTCTCCTTCTTTATCGAATATTGGAGCTGATATTTCGACTCTATCGCCAATCTTTTTTTGAACTTTGCCGTAGAATGTGTATTCTTCTGCTCCATATATTTGATTTTTAACGTAGTCTTGATTAAACCAAGTAAGAAGTGCACTACCAGTTTCATCTCTTACAATTACTTTAGTAATAGTCATATTCTTTTTGATACGAGCAACTGTTGGCTTACTAATAGCAACTGCTTTAAAACAAGCTATATCTCCAACATTTAACTCATTTATCTTTTTATATATTCCTCTATCTTCGTAATCTCTTGGAAAATATGTAATAATATCTTCAAGAGTAAAAATATTTAGTTTATTTAAGAGTTTAACTCTTGCAGGACCAACGCCTTTAATAAATTGAATATTCTCTTTTAAATCAACCATTAATAACCTCTCTATTTTAGCTATTTATAAACTAAATATACCTTAATACAAAAATATAGTCAATTTTAAGTAAAATAATAATAAAAAACGGATAGAGAAAAATCTCTATCCGTAAAACCTAAAGTTACCTATAGTCTTGCGCATAAAGTTCGCCATTTTGTAAATACTTATTTACACGAACAAACTTATACTTATCAAATATTTCTTTTGCGGTAATTGGTGTCCTAGTATAGTCTTCAAAAGGTACAAACTTTTTTCCTAATTCTAGCCTTTCATCTTTATAATAATCACCTCTGCTTAAAGTATATTTTCCATTATCAGCACGAGAAATTCTAATCATAGTGATAGAATCATCACCAACTAAAGCAAATTTACAAAAAAGACCAGGCATCAAAGGAAATTCTTTTTCAAATTCTTTACGTGAATAAGTGACATACTCATCCTTTGTTTTATCAACGGGTGAATACTGTGGTTGTTTTCTAAGAACTGCCATTCTTTCATCAAAGTCAGGTACCATCTCTTCAGAAAGGATTTCAATCAAATTAGGCAAAGATTTCATAGATATAATAGATTCTTTTTCATTTAGATTTGAAAAGTAATAATGTTGACCACAAAGACCTTGTGAATATTGAATAGTATAAAACGACCTATCAAAAGGATTTGTTCCAGCAGGACGAATAGATTCAATATACTCATTTAGCTTGTTATTACCACTATAAGTATACTCATAAAACTGTCCATCACAAACATTACCAAAAGGATAATAGTCAAATTTTCCAAGATAAACAAGCTTTTTGCCTGATCTATCAAGATATGTTCCACCTACTACAATGTTTTTGCTTGTAATCTTAGTTTTATTAAAACGAGAATGATTAAGCTTATTAAGATCTTCATAGTCACCAGAGTTTAAAGGCATTAAAACCAATTCTGTACCATCCCATGCATATACAAATTTGCCCTGAAGTGTACTATCAATACAATTACTACACTTCAAAATATAGATAAGATTATCAAGAGTAATTTCAAATTCAAAGCCTCTCGGATCAAAAATACGAATATATGACTTTCTAAATCCATACCAATAGTAAGACTTATAACCTCCTACATTTTTATTAATAATAAATCCATCCGAAGGAACATTATCATAAGTAACTGGAGGAATTAAAATGTCTCGCCAACTATTCCAAGAATTTTCTTTCCGAAGCTTACCTTTTTCATCAAAATAAATGACATAACCTAATTTACCAGTAAAAGTGTCTTCCCGTTTTCTAAAACCAACGTGAATCTTTTGAGGAATAAACCAGTTTATATTACCCATATAAACACTCCTTTTAAAAAATATATTTACAGACGTATTTTACTATATGTTTACATAATTTTCAAGTATTTCTTTTAAAAGCCTTTATTTTCAAACTTGTTGACATATTTTAGTTTCCATAATATAATACATCCAAACTAAATATTTTATCTAGTATACGTCCGAATTTTCGGGCTTAATATATACTTTAATTATCTTTTTACTACTTCTTGGTAAATTCGTATAAATTTAAGCAACAATAAGAAAGGAGCTTAAAGATGAAGATTAAAGATGTATATGTACGCTATAAGCTGTACGAGGACCCTTCTTTTGATGAGATTTTCAAGGAAATTGAAGTTGAAAAGTGTGAAGAAGAAATCTTTATTGTTGTCCTTACTGGTGGCCCTTGTGCTGGTAAGACTACTACTGTTAACAAGGCTGTACGGACTGCTGTAGGTATTTCCAATTGCCAGATTTTTGTTGCTCGTGAAGCTGCAAATTCTCTTAAGACTGGAAATATTACCTATGATAATGCAGGCCATGATGATACTTTCCAGCGTCTCATTGTAAACGACCAGCTTACTGAAGAACGTAATGCGGTTATTGCTGCAATCAAGTATAAGATGAATCATCTTAAGGATAATGTCATCTGTTTGTTTGATCGTAGCATTATGGATGGTCAGGCTTACTTTGATGATGCAGAACACTTTGAATTTATTCTTTCTTCTTTTGATCTTAGTACGCAGGCTGCTTATGATCGTGTAGATAAGGTTGTTTATCTTAAGTCTGCTGCTGTTGGTGCCATTCATGCATATACTACATCTGATGGTACTAAGCGTGAAGAAACTCCTCAGCAGGCTGCGGCACTCGATGCAAAGATTTATGAAGCGTGGAAAGGTCATCCCAATATCGTAACGATTGATAACTCTTTCCGCTTTAACGAAAAGCTTGATGTTGCAATTAGCCATATCTTTGCTACTGCTAACATCCAGATTCCGCCTTATGCATGCAGTCGCTTTATCATCCTGACTCCTGACAACTTTATGCTTCATAATTTTGTCACGAACGAAGAAATCTTCTGGGATAAGACATTGTTCCTTCGTCAGAATTCTAACGAAAAGGACACTTATTCTGCGATTCGTATTCGTTCTGGTCAGGGTTCTACTACCTATAACTTCTCTGTTCAGCATTGGGATCGTGTCTTTGATGAAGAAACTGAAAAGAACAGTGAGATTCCTACTCATGATAGCATCTATCCTATCTCAGAAGAAGATGTTGTCAAAAAGCTGCTTCTTCTTGACTCTCACGTTCCCTGTCTTGATAAGGAAGTCCATACTTTCTATGTGAATGAGTTCTATTGTGAACTTAGTATTTTCGAGTGCAACCGCAAGTATGCTTATCTTAAGGTTTTCTTTGATGTTGATAATGCTACTGCGAAGAAGCACATCGAAAAGTTTAAGGATTCTTTCCGCGTTGTTCGTGAAGTTACTTTTGAGCGTAAGTATTGTGAATATGAGATTGCTCGCACCAAGGGTGCTATTTTGGGCAAGGCTTATTAACAAAATAAGAGACTTGGAAATTCCAAGTCTCTTTTATTATTTAAATAATTATCCTTGCATGATAGCTTCAAATTCAGCATCTTCAATCTTTTCTTTTTCTAATAAAACATGTGCAACAGCATGAAGTTTATTTTCATGCTCTCTTAAAATATTTTCAGCTCTCTTATATGCTTTATCTATTATATTCTTAACTTCAACATCAATAACTGCTGCTATTTCATCAGAGTAGTTTTTAACATTATTGATATCTCTTCCTAAGAATACTTCTTCTTGATCATTACCAAATTGTATTGTTCCTAGTTTTTCACTCATACCATAACGCATAACCATAGCTCTTGCCATTTTTGAAGCTCTTTCAATATCATTAGAGGCTCCAGTTGAAACATCATGAAGTATCAAAGCTTCAGCAACACGTCCACCTAAAAGTGAGCAAATTCTATCTTCCATTTCTAGTTTAGACATAAATGATTTATCTTCTGTGTTTTTATACATCGTATAACCACCAGCCATACCACGTGGAATAATAGATATTTGATGAACTGGTTCACTAAATTCTAAGAATCTAGATACAACAGCATGTCCACCTTCGTGATACGCTGTAAGCTTCTTTTCTTTATCTGAAATAATTCTAGATTTCTTTTCAGGTCCCATTAATACTTTTACCATGGCATTTTCAAGATCTTCCATAGTGATTGCTTTTCTATCAGCTCTAGCTGCAAGAAGTGCAGCTTCATTCATCATATTTTCTAAGTCAGCACCAACAAATCCTGCTGTATTTTTAGCTAGAATACCTAAATCAATATCGCCTTCTAATTTCTTTTTCTTTGCATAAAGAGCAAGAATCTCTTCTCTTCCTCTAACATCTGGACTAGGTACTACTATTTGTCTATCAAAACGACCTGCACGAAGTAAAGCTTTATCTAAGATATCTGGTCTATTTGTAGCAGCTAAAACAATTACTCCAGAGTTAGTTCCAAAACCGTCCATTTCAACTAATAATTGGTTTAATGTTTGTTCTCTTTCGTCATGTCCACCACCAAGACCAGCACCTCTTTGACGACCAACTGCATCAATTTCATCTATAAATACTATACAAGGTGCTTTTTCTTTTGCTGTCTGGAATAAATCTCTAACTCTTGATGCACCAACACCAACATACATTTCAACAAAGTCAGAACCAGAAATTGAATAGAATGGAACTCCTGCTTCACCAGCAACAGCTTTTGCAAGTAAAGTTTTACCAGTACCTGGTTGTCCAACTAACAAAACACCTTTAGGAATTCTTGCACCCATATCTGTAAATTTCTTTGGATATTTTAAGAATTCAACAATTTCTTCTAATTCTTCCATTTCTTCTGGAAGACCAGCAACATCCTTAAATAATATTTTGTCTTTACTATCTGGATCAGATAAACGAGCTCTATTCTTTGTAAAGCTCATAGCACCTTTTCCACCATTCATTGATTGCATCATAAATACCCAGAATAAGATAAATATGATAACTAGTGAAATTGGTGTAATATAATCAAGAAGTGTAATCATAGGTGAAGGTGATTCTTCTTTAACATCTATCTTGCCTTCACTAATTTCATCTTCAACAGCAGTCATAAATGCAGCTAAACTTGGAATATTAACTAAAACTTTATCTTCTTTTTTATCTTTATATGAAACTATTCCTTGATTACCATCAGAAGATAATGTAACTTCCAAAACATCACCACTAGAAATACTCTTCATTAATTCAGAATATTTTATTTCTTTGACGGTATTAGCTTGCATAACAACACTTGCAAGGAAAAATACAATTAAAACAATAATAATAAATGATGGAATTCCTCTTCCTTTTCTCATTTGCTCCTCCTTAGAATTGCACTAATAATCTATACTTTTTCAAATATTACCTTTTTATTTATAACACTAACTTTAACATGTTTATTAGGAGTTAAAAATTTGCCTCCTACATTATTTTCACACATTTTAACAATATCGTCAACATGGACTTTACCTATATCCTTTGTGTTTCCAAGAACCAAATAAATGCATTTTAAAACAAGTCTTTTTTTAATCAATATATCCTGTTCATTAAAACCTCTTAATTTTAATACGACTTTATTATTTGAATTTTCAATAATCAAACTGTTAAATGATTCATCAATTTTGCCGTTAACATAATTTTCTTCTTCTGTAACTATTTTAGACATTCTATTAATATTGTTGATAACATTAGAATTAATATTTTCTTTAATATATGGTAATAATTCTAATCGAATTTTATTTCTAGTATAAATTGTTTTACTATTGGTTTCATCATGTCTTGGTTTTAATTTATTTTCAATGCAATACTCTTCGATTTCATCTCTTGAGCACTCAATTAGTGGCCTAACTATATTTGATGTTTTAGGTTCAATACCTTTAAGTCCAGTAACACCACTACCTCTAAACATATTTAAAAGAACTGTTTCAACATTATCATTTAAATTATGAGCAGTTGCAATTTTAGTTGCTTTTTTCTTCTTAAGAATTTCATTAAAGAAGTCATATCTTGCTTTCCTGCCAGCTTCTTCTGTAGATAAACCTTTTAGATTATTTTTATCTTTTAGATCTATCTTCTTAACAAAAAATGGAACATTCAGCTTTTCACATGTCTTTTTAACGAATTCTTCATCTTTAATAGCATTTTTTCTTAATCCATGATTAATGTGACACACAATCAAGTTATAGCCTAAGTCATGAAGTATATACAAAAGACTTAACGAATCTGGTCCACCAGAAACTCCAACAACAACTTTATCGTAATCTTTTATTAAATTAAATTTTTCAATCGTTTCTTTTACTTTGTTCTTCAAAAGGCACAATCCTTTCTATAGATAAATCAAATGGCTCAATAATATTACCATTTTCATCTATAATATTTCCTTCTTCATCCATAATTGAATCTGTAATACCATAACCAGTTCTAGGATTTAGTCTAACATATAAAAAGTCACACAAAAACAAACCAGTTAAAATAACTACTATAGCAATAAGAATTTTCTTTTTCATTTTATCTAACAACTTATTTATTTGCGGACCTACAACATATATACATAGCAATCCGCCTATGCCGAATTCACAAAGGCTTTCTAAACAAATTCTTCCATTGATATTTAAAAAATGTCCTGAATAATCCCAGTATTTTAATCCGATAGTAACCTCTAGTAGCCAAGAGCCAAAATACTCTAAAGCACCACAAATAAAAACAATATAGAAAAATAATATTATAGGATTATCTATATATAATCTCATTTTTGTTTTTGTAAAGAATAATAAAATTAAAATACATCCAAATCCATATATAGGAAGCCATGGCCCCCACAATGTTCCTCTATTAACAAAAGAATGAGTTAGTAATAAAAATAATGCTACTTCTACGCACCATCCAATAAAAGCAAAAACAAAAAATAATGCATATAAATTTAATGGTTTATATTTTATCTTCGCAAAATAGTTTTTATTTGGCTTTGTGCCAGGATAAAATGTTCCTTCAATATCAACATATAAATCTTTATCTAAATATTCTCTTCCTAAAGTAAATTTCTTTAGATATTCTTCATCTTTCTTTTCTTTAATTATAGCTTTATAAAACTCTGCATTAGTTCCTTCTATGTAAGGATTTACAAAAAATATGCCTGCAAATCCAAAAGTAATATTGCATAATATATGCCAACCAACAAAAGATAAATCTAGTAAAAACGCTCTCCATTTATAGCCATTCATTAATTTTCTAGATAAATCTATAACATCTTTTGAAGACATTGAAGCATCTTCTGCTACAAGGTAAGGAACTAATCTATATGAGTAGTTCTTAATAATTCCTCCTATTATTGTAAAATTCCATAAAAACTGGTATAAAGTCTTTCTTGCCATTATTCTAATTACTTTGAAATAACCATCTTTAAAATAAGCAAATAATCTTCCTAATCGAGTTTTGTGATACATACTATTTTCTAAGAAGTATCTACAATAGCCTACTCTCAATACATTTATAAAAAATAGTCTATATATAATTAAAGCAATTATTGACAATAATGCTATATAACTAGTATTACCTGCAAAGCCATCTGCAATAAAATCAAGTGTAACATCTTCTATATTGTCAAAAAATATTTTTAGATCATTACTAGAAAAACTTAAAATATATTTTATAAATCCATCTTTAACTTTAAGTCTCTCTGTAAGAGGGGTATTGTCATCATCATTTAAACGTAATTTTACAATATATTCTATTGTATTTTCATCTAATTTAAGATCATTTAGTTGCTCTCTTAATTGCTCATCAGTAAGTTTAATTATTTTTTGGTAATCAATATCAGTAAACAGTTCATTTAAAGTAACATATTCTAACATATCATTAGTCAAAAAATGACCATTATTAAAAAAGTTTTGAATACACTCTAATCCATTTATAATTACACCACTTGTACTTCCATATAAAGAAAGAAACACAAGTCCTATTAAACATGCAAGAATAGTTATAATATAATTCTTTTTTAAGCTATATTTAGATTTTTTCTTAAGATCTTTAAATTTGATCATAAATAAAACCTCATTTTCAAGTATAAAAAATTTCTAAAACACTACGATTATAATATCATAAAATGCCTTCAATTACTATTAATAAGCAAAAAAATATAACAAAAAAAGAGCTCAAATTGAGCTCTTTTTATAAAGAATAGTAATTAAAAACTAGCAGATGCACCGCCTCCGCCAGAGTCACCGCCAAAGCCTCCAAAGCTACTAGAATCACTAAAAGATGAAGACCAAGAATCTTGTTGACGTCTTCTTTCTTCTTCCTCTTCTTCTCTTCTGCGACGTCTACGCTCTTCTTCCTCTTCTTCTCGTCTTCTACGTTCTTCAGCTTCTCTTTCAAGTCGTGCTTGTTTTTTGGCTTCAGCACGATCAGTAAGATCATTAAGCGAACTTATAAGCGAAGAATCAACAAAAGATTTTGTTTGACTATCCATTGTATTATATATCTCCCAA
This sequence comes from Clostridia bacterium, assembly GCA_017518295.1. Taxonomy (GTDB): domain Bacteria; phylum Bacillota; class Clostridia; order TANB77; family UBA1234; genus RGIG6105. The sequence goes on along the minus strand of JAFWVJ010000012.1, from coordinate 247,815 downwards.
AGTCGTAAAAATCTTCTAAGATTTGATTCTGTAGCACTACAAGTAGAAGTACACTCTTTAAGTGAATTATTATACTCTTCAGCATCTTCTTTACTTTTTCTAAGAAGACCTTCGTTATAAATTCTACGTGCTTCTCTCATATCAGTTTTAACATACTTTCTTTGTTCAGAAGACAAAGCATCGTATGCATTAAAACCATTTTTATATTGTTCATCAAAAGCACTAAATGCACCACTTCCGAATGCTTGATAAGAGTTTAGATGTTCAAGAGTAGAAAGACTTCCATAGGAAGAATCAAACTTTGCTGCTATCTCCCTATTTCTATCATCAATCTCTTTTTGAATCATTCGATCAATTTCTAAATCCAAGCCTTCGTGAAGTTTAGATGCCCTATTGAATCTATCTTTAAGAGTATCATACTTTTTGCTAAGTTTATTATAAGAGTTTTCTTGAGACTCTAAAGAACTATTAAGCTTTCTATTTTCAGCTATAAGTTCTTCATTATTAGCTTTCTCATTATGAATTCTTCTTTCATAATCTTCACAATCAGAATTGTATTTCTTTTTTTGCTTACTAATAATGAAAGCCTCAACTATAAACAGCACAGCAAAACCAATAGTAGCAATAATAAAAACAAGAGAAAAATCATTATTTTTATTAGTTGGTGCATCTATAGAACCAGTAACTGGTTTAGTCTCATTTGCTGTATTGGTACTAGACCGAGTAACTGGTACAGATGTAACAACAGGTTCTGGTGCTTGTTCAATAGTATTAGATGCTGATCTAACTGGTACTTCTGTAGCTTTAGGAGACTCAAACTTTTTATCAAGATCATTTACAAAAGCTTTTTGCAAATTCATTAATCCTAAATCAAACTGATTATTCTTAAGATATGAAATTGCATAGTCTTGTATAAACTTTCCTGCTTTTGAGTCTGTAATGTAACTTTCAAGTCCGTAACCAACTTCAACACGAATCTTTCTTTCTTTTTTAGAAAGAAGAATTAGTATTCCTTTATCGTCTTTTCCTATACCATACTTTTCATACATAAGATTGGCATAGTCTTCAATTGTAAGTCCATTTAAAGTCTCAACAGTAGAAACGACGACCTGAATGCCATTATCTTTATAAGCAAGCTTAACTGCACGATCCATCATTTCATCAATCTGGTTTGGACTAAAAACATTTCCAAAGTCATTAACATAGAAATTTTTGGTATGCTCAGGAATACTTGTTTCTCCAATAGATTCAACAAAAATAAAAGTAAAAACTAAAGCAAGTATAAGAAAAGATATTCTTTTAGATTTCTTTATGATACGTTCATTCATTTTCTTCACAACCTTTCTTAATCACCAAAGTCGACCACATTTGTCTTGTGGGCTTCCTCTGATGCTTCAAAATATTTTTCAGGTGTGAAGCCAAGCATTCCAGCATACATTACTGTCGGGAATGTTTGGAGTTTATTGTTGTATTCAGTTACAACCTTGTTGTAAGTCCGACGTTCCTGAGAAATGCGATTTACACTTCCAGAAATCTCATCCATAAGTCCTCTATAGAGTTCACTTGCTTTAAGCTCAGGATAAGCTTCAACAACAACATCAAGTTGTTTTAGAGCTGTTGAAAGTTCACCATTTGCAGTTTCCATCTTTTCAATATCACCTGTTTGGATTGCCTCTGCAAGGCCCGCTCTTGCCTTAGCAACTTGGGTAAATACTTCTTCTTCGTGTTTAGTATATTCTTTAACCGTAGCAACTAGGTCAGGAATTTTTTCAACACGAGCTTGAAGCACATTTTCAATCTGTGCTTTCTGTTCATACACATTATTCCTAAGCTGAATCATTGAGTTATAAGGTGCGATGATGAATAGACCGATTGCAAGGATGATAACCACGATGATGAGTAACCGAACCTGTCTGGATTCCATAAAAAATTCCTCCTATATAAAAATTGTAATTTGGAAACCCTATTTATCTACTGGCTCCTCCGCCACCGGAAGAACCACCGCCGAAGCCACCACCAGATGAAGAACTACTAAAGAATCCTCCACTAGAACTCGAACTTGAACTTCCTGATCCATCTTCAAGAGCATATACTATTACACAAATCACAAGAATAAGAATAATTACCCAGATACTAATGGACTTTTTTTCCTTAACAGATTTGACAATAGATTCTTGATTTTTAACAAGATCTACTTTATATTCATTTCCCAATATGGCAAGAACACTATTAACAGTTTCTGTAATAGATTCTATTACTTTTTTGTTATCTCTATTTGGCACATAATACTTATCAAGTATTTGGCCACATATCCCATCTGTTAATATGCTTTCTAGTCCATAGCCAATTTCTAGCCTTGCATGTCCTTCATTAGCAGAAACTAGATAAAGTATGCCATTATCTTTACCGGATTTTCCTATTCCTAATTTGTTAAATAAATCATGAGCATAATCTTCAATAGTCTTGTTGTTGAAAGTAGATGTAGTAATAACCGCAAATTCTATAGTTGTCTTTTCCTCCAAATACCGAATTAAAGAATTAAGATTATCCTCAGTTTTAGAATCAATGACATTTTCCATATCGTAAACAAAGACTTTATCTTTAACTTGAGGAACAACTATACCTTCTGAAAAAGCAAAACCAGAAAAAAGACCAATAAATATTGATGAGAAAAATATAACGAGAAAGAAACGTGCCAAAACTCTTTTATGTGTGTTAGTTACCATAAAGTTGGACTCCCTTCCATAAAATTATATATATAAATTAATATATACCATCGTAAAACTATTAATTCTGCTAGATTATACAAGGTTTTGGCCGTTTTTTCAAGTGTTTACATAAAAAAAGAGCCCAAATTGAGCTCTTTTTCATATTTTTTTAAATTAATTCCATCCGCCATCTACTTTTACAACTTCCGAATTAATAAAACTTGCATCTTCACTAGCTAGAAAATAGACTACGTTAGCTATTTCAGAAGGCTCAGCAAAACGTTTAAGTAATATTTTTTGTGTTTCATCATTTATAAAGTCTTTTGGTAATTCTTTATTCATCTCCGTATTAACCCATCCTGGAGCTACGCAATTAACTCTAACATAAGGTGCAAACTGAATAGCTAAATTATGTGTTAAATTGATTAGTCCCGCTTTTGAGGCATCATAATCGATACTAGTTGGGTAATATGTGTTTATACCATTAGTACTTGATATATTAATTATTGTTCCTTTTTTATTATCAAACATATTTTGCCCAATTAACTTAGAAAGTAAAAATGGAGCAATTAAATTAACTTTTAAAGTATTTTCCCAATCTTCAACATTTCTATATTCGAATTCTTTATCTATAGCAATTCCAGCATTATTTACCAACACATCAATACTGCCATAAGCTTTTATTACTTCTTCTACTAATTGATTAATTGATTCTTCATTAGATAAATCTGCTCTTATCAGCATAACATTTATACTAAATTTTTCTTCTAGTTCATTTTTTAATTTTTCTGCGATATCTACTTTTTCTTTATAATTAATTATTAAATTATAACCCTCTTTAGCAAACCTTTCAGAGATTGCTCTGCCAATTCCTTTAGAACCGCCAGTAATTAAAGCAACTTTATTCATATTAAATCCTCCAAGATTATTTAAATTCTTCTACTCTATCTGTAGTTACAACAATTGCTGCTTTTAGTTTTGTCGCACCAAATGGAGATACTTCATAATTACCTCCTTAATTTTAAAAAATTATACAATAAAAGGAGCAAATATACTATATTTGCTCCTTAAAAAATTAGAATTCTCCTTTATACCTATATAAGGCTTTGGATTCAGGTGGAAAAGGTTCAGGATCAAAAGGCTTAGAGATATCTATTCCCATTTCCTCACCAATAGCAGTAATCAAATATGGGTATTTGCTAAGTTCTTTTGTAAGCATTTCGCCTGTTTCAAACATACCATTACCCGTTTCAATATAAACGGCAGACTTTTTCTTACATAAATCTTTCAAAAAATCATTTAGCTTTTCATCAAATTCATTTGTATGATGAAAACTAACAGCTCCACTTACAACATTAACGCCAACAGAAAATTTTGTAAGATTAATTACCATACCAAATTTTTGTTTATACAAAAGAGTATATTCTCCATGAGAAAAATTCTTTTTCTCATGTAAAACTACATTTGCAATACCAGACTCCATAAACTTACTAGCAATATCAGCAGCTAAACCAAATGTACGCCATTCATAAAGTACATGAATAACCGGTCTGCTTTTCAAAACACGAGCTATTCTAGCAATATTAAGGCTAGATACAAATTTTTCTCCTTCTTCTAAGTCTTCCTTGTAAATGCGATTCATTCTTTCTCTTTCATTAATTTGGATACTATAATTATCAAAGATTAATGCCGGAGCAAGAGTAGAAAACATAGAAATCATACTGTGCTCTTTCCCAGTTTTATCTTCAGGATTATAGTATGAAACAACTTTCAAATATGAATCTTTAAATCCATTGTATTCATCTTTTAAAGTCTCTTTATCTGCACCAGTAAAAAGAACAAAAGGAAATTCTCTTTCCCTACAATCTTCATACACAGCTTTAATATCAGGAGAAGTGCCAGAGTACGAAATGCCTATTACGACATCATATTTAGGTCTATGCTCAGCATTAATAATTCTATCAGTTTGAGTTAAAATCCGTAAAGCTGTTTGAGGAGTAACCGCTTCCACATAGGGAGTCCTCATCTCATCACGTAAAGAATGCGAAACAGAAATAGCTGCAGGATAAGATCCTCCGGCTCCAACTACCATGATTCTTAAAGCATCAAAGTTTTTTGCTTTAAAAAGATCCCACAAGTAGCGATACACTTCTCTACTTGCTTCAGTCATTACTGCTTTCCAGATCCGTTCTGGAAGAAGAGATAATTGTTGCCTACAAAGAAACTCCTGGTTCATAAGATGTCCCTCCTATAAAAAATTATTCATTATCTTCACCAGATAAGAGCCTATATAAATCTAAACCAGAATTCGAAAGAGAATAAAATGAGTTATTACCAATTTTGCTAATATAAACATACCCTTGTTCAATCAAATCATTAATTCTAGTTTTAAGACTTGTAGCAGAAATTTTCAAAAGTTTATGAAAATCTTGTTGTCTTATACCTGGATTATCATATATTTTCTTTATCAAGTTAAACTGTCTCTTAAATCTAACCGAATCTTCTTGAATACGCTTTTGATATTTATTATTAGCTATATAGACTTTATACAAATTTATTGTCTGATAAACACGAATATATGATAAGCATGCTTCCTTATTATCGTCTTTAGAAGATGAATAAAACCAATAGTCTTCAACAACATCTTCCATTCTCTGATAAGAGTCTGGCAATTCAAAAGAAAATTTATTGTTTATCATATATGCTATAAAAATACTTAAATCCAAAATCATTTTTTCAGAAATAGTTTGCTTATTTGAGATCTTTTCGATAATCTTTTCGCAAATATAGTCTAACTGGCTACTATTTATTTTCATGATATAACCTCCTTTATAAAAATATGCTATTAATTCTTGCTTGATGCTTTCAAATTTAATTCCCATATTTTAGTAGTCAAATCATAAATAGTAATAAAACTATACTTGCCACTTTCAACTAATTCTAATTTTTTTACAAAATCTTCATCCTTAATGCATTCTTGAACAATATATAAAATATTTCCCTCTAATTCTGAAACTATCTGAATTGCTTTTGCATATTCGGAAATAAAATTAGGATTTGGCATTCTAGTATCATTTTCTATACCTGCTATTAAACTTCTTGAATGAAACTCTCCACCCATGATTTTAGATAAATCACTCGTAGAAACATGTAAATAATTTCTTATAAACCGCAAAACACGAATAATTAGTTTATCTTGTTCAACCTGACTTGTATACTTTGCACTTGGCATAAATAGCCTCCCTTTCAATAAATAAAGTAAAAGGTTTTTTCAAAAATTCAATTTCGTAGACATAATAACATGTATTTACATAAATCGCAAGTAAATACTATAATTCTATGATTATAGATATAAAAAAATGCATAAAAATGCCTATAGCTTAAAAGCTACAGGCAAATTATGTATACCATATTAAATAATAATATTATCATCATTATTAGGGAAAACATCATTATTTTCAATTGGATGATTTTTATTATTTTCAATTTCTTTTAATGCTTTATCAAGACCTTTTATATCAGAAGGGAGGAAAATCATTACAATCAATCCAACCAAATCTGGTCCCCTACGAAATAGTAATAAAGATAAAACTGATGCCACAATCATATATACTTCAAAAACTATAGCAGCAGTTACTCCCATTTGATTTCTTTTCTTTCCTCCAATAATCATAAAGACTAGTAACGCAATTTGTGCAGCAACTATTATTAGACTAGTTAAATCAAACATCGAATACCTAAAAGAAAAAGCACATATAATAATATATAATACTAAATAAATTATACCTACACCCATTATCCCATTTCCATGTTTTTTAGCTCTTTGTTCAGGTGTCAAAAGTTCATCTTTTTTACTCATAACAATTCCTCCTCTTTTGTAAAATGAATATTCCTTAATCATATATATAATTATAATATATTGCAGCACGGTTTACAATAACTTTACATTATGTTTATTTCAAACACTTACTTCCGTAAGAATTTTTTTATAAATCATAAACAAAAAAGACAATCTTATGATTAAGATTGTCTTTACTCTATATTAAACTATGTATATACCTATCTCTTCAATTTTGACTTGATTGCATTCAATCTGTTAAAATTTTCTACTTTTACATTTTGATCTTCAGAATCAACAAAATAATCTAAGAACTCAAAATCAAAATAGAAATACTCACTTATTCCATTAAAATAATCAATAATTGCATTAATTTCTGATTCATTTTCTTCTTTAGAAGCATATCCAGTCATTATTAAATAAATTTTCTTTCCTTTTAGCAATTGATGATTATAAAAAGTATTAAATCTATCTAAAAGATTTTTTAATATACCATTAATATTACTCATATACATAGGACTAGCAAAAATAATAGTATCTTCTTTTAAAACTTCTTCATAAACATTATTTGTAATAAAGTCATCTAAAACACAATGCTTTTCTAAATCACCTTGACATTTTTCACAGCCTAAACAAAAACTAATCTTTTTATTTGATAAAGAAATAAGTTTATCATCATCATTTTGAATATTTTTTAAAATATTAAAACAATTTTTCTCTTGATTAGAACAATTAATCAGTAACATGTTGGTCTCCTTTTAATTAACTATTTTACTAAGACAATCTTTAATAACTTCTTTTTGTTCTTCAAAATTAAATTTAGTCATTGGTATTCTTCCAGCCATTTTTGTTTTTAAAAAATAATTTAAAGTATCAAAAGATTTTAGTGTTTCTTCTGTTCCGCTGCCACTACCGCCAGCACAAGCAATGCAAACTATATTCTTTCCTTTAATATATGAATTATTATTAAAAGCATCGCATCTCTTTAATCTATCAAAAAATGTTTTTGCGGATTCACTCATTTCATGAAAATAGACTGGTGTAATAAATATGTACAAATCAAAGTTATCCATGTATTTATATATAACATTAAAGTCATCATTTTGAACACAAATATGTTCATCGCCGCAAATTCCCCAGCCTCTTTTTCCACAGGCATTACATTTTTTAATATTCTTCTTATTCATACAAATGTGTTCAACTTCGTAATCTAGTTCTTTTAATAATTTTTCGCAAACATCCACGCATGAAAAAGTAAGCCCAATTTTATTTGGTATAAAACTATCTTCATTAACTAAATTATTACTAAAACTTAGAATTAATGATTTCATCAAATACTCCTTTATTTATTATCAAGTATAATTAGTTGTTAAATATAACAACTCCTATACATTTACGCGTTTTTACCACAACAGTTCTTATACTTCTTTCCACTGCCACATGGACAAGGATCATTTCTTCCTACTTTTTGAGACTTATCGACTCTTACAGGTTGTTTCTTAGTATCAGATGATCCATTACTTTGAGCTTCTGCTTGTCTTTGAGCTATGATCTTTTTAATTAAATCGGTAGCTTTTGCTAAATTTGCAGTATTTGTTTGTTCTTCACTTACTTTTGATTGATGTAAGCAAACTCTTGCAACATTTTCTTTAATAGAATCTGTCATATCATTAAATATTCCATAACTTTCATTTCTATATTGAAGTATTGGATCTTTTTGACCATAAGCTTGTAAATTAGCACTATCTTTTAATTGTTCCATTGTTTCTAAGTGATCCATCCACTTATCATCAACTGTACGAAGAATAACATATCTTTCAAATTTTCTAAATTGTTCTTCTCCAAATTCTTTTTCTTTTAATGCTAACTTGTCTAATGCTAACGCAGATACCTCATCATTTACTAGATTGGCATCTTTATCTTCAACTTTGTACTCAATATCAAATGTTTGATAAATATAATTTTCTAAAGCTTCTTTTGCATCATCAGAAGAATCAGCATGCAAGTACGAATATACAGCACTTTCAACAGTTTCTTTAATCATCTTTTCAACTGTTTCATGCATGTCTTCGCCTTCAAGAACTCTTAATCTTTGTGAATAAATATTTTCCCTTTGTTTATTCATTACATCGTCAAATTGTAAAACATGTTTACGAGCACTATAGTGCATTGATTCAATATTCTTTTGAGCTCTTTCAATAGCCTTTGTTAAGAAATTTACTGTAAGAGGTTGATCTTCTGGCACATTTAATGAACCAACCATCATCTTCATTCTGTCAGAACCAAATAGTCTCATTAAATCATCATCTAAAGATATATAGAATCTAGATTCACCAATATCTCCTTGACGACCACTACGTCCACGTAGCTGATTGTCTATACGACGAGCCGAGTGTCTTTCTGTACCTATTATTTTTAAACCACCAGCAGCAATAACTTTTTCTCTATCTGCTTGAACTTCTTTATCTAATTCATCATATATTTGATGATATAACTTTCTAACTTCTAAAACTTCCGGATCATCGGTTTCATTTAATGAAACAGCATTTAAAATTGTATCTTCATCATAACCTTGTTTTCTTAACTCTCTCTTTGCAAGTGCTTCTGTATTACCACCTAGCATAATATCTGTTCCACGTCCAGCCATGTTTGTAGAAACTGTAATAGCTTTAAATTGACCTGCTTGTGCAACAATATCTGCTTCTTTAGCGTGATATTTAGCATTTAATACTGTATGAGGAATACCTTCTTTGTTTAATAAAGCACTTAGCATTTCAGACTTTTCAACAGATACAGTACCTACCAAAACTGGTTGACCTTTATCGTAGCTTTCTTTAATATCATCAATTATAGCTCTTAATTTTGCTCTTTCAGTTAAATATACAACATCATTATGATCAATTCTTATCATAGGTTTATTTGTTGGAATTGCAACAACATCTAGTTTGTATATTTCTCTAAATTCTTGCTCTTCAGTCATAGCAGTACCAGTCATACCACAAAGCTTTTTAAACATTCTAAAATAGTTTTGGAAAGTAATAGTAGCAAGTGTTTTACTTTCATTTGCTATCTTAACGCCTTCTTTTGCTTCTATTGCTTGATGAAGACCTTCATTATATCTTCTTCCATACATTATACGTCCAGTATGTTCATCTACGATTAATACTTGTCCATCCTCTACGATATAATCTATTCCTTCATGCATTGTACCATTTGCTTTTAAAGCAGCATTTATATGATGGTATAAAGTTGTGTTTTCAATATCAGATAAGTTATCAACATGAAATTCTTGTTCTGCTTTTTTAACACCTTTTTGAGTTAATGTTGCAGTACGTGCTTTTTCATCTACTATATAATCATATTGATTGTCATCTTCTGTTTCTTCTTCTTTACTATCTGTTTTAGCAATTACTTTTGCTCTTAATGATTTTACAAATGAATCAGCTTTTTTGTATAAGTCGTTAGCTTTATCTGCTTGTCCAGAAATAATAAGTGGTGTACGAGCCTCATCAATTAAGATACTATCTATCTCATCGACTATAGCATAGTTTAATTCTCTTTGAACTATTTGAGATTTTTCAACTGCCATATTATCTCTTAGATAATCAAATCCAAATTCATTATTAGTTCCATAAGTAATATCTGCAGCATAAGCTTCTTTTCTTTGCATTGGAGTTAAGTCGTGAACTATAACACCAATAGATAAACCTAAGAAATTATATAATTTACCCATTTCTTCACCTTGAGTTTTTGCAAGGAAGTCATTTACAGTAACAAGATGAACTCCATGGCCAGTAAGAGCATTTAAATATACCGGAAGCGTTGCAGTTAATGTTTTACCTTCACCAGTTTTCATTTCTGCAATTCTACCCTGATGTAGAATGATACCACCAATTAATTGTACATCGAAAGGTCTTTTACCAAATACTCTCTTAGAAGCTTCTCTTACAACAGCAAATGCTTCAACTAATAAATCATCTAAAGTCTCTCCATTCGCTAAACGAGATTTAAATTCATCTGTTTTACCTTTTAATTCAGTATCAGATAATGCTTCCATTTCTGGTTCTAGTTTATTAATATCATCAACGTAATGTTGAATTTTTTTAACTTCACGTGAACTATAATCTCCAAATAGTTTGCCAAAAATTCCCATTATACTTCTCCAATCCAATTTTTATATTCTTCTAAAATCTTATCTTTAACTTCTTCTCTTGTCATATTTGTAGTATCAACTACTAAATCATAGTTAGACATATCGGCTCTATTAACACCATAAAGATTAATATATCTTTCGTTTTCGCCATTATATCTTTTAATCATATCTTCTTTATATTCTTCAACTGTTGCAAAATTCTCTGTTGATTTTCTATCTGGATCATTAAAAGCACGTCTTGCACCTTCATCTTGATCAACTTTTAGATATACTTTAAAAGAATTTGGCACTGTATAGAAACCAAGTCTAGCATCAATAATAAAATAATCATTTTCTTCGCCATATTTTCTAGCATAATTATCTAGTTCAATATCTATCTCAGGATGAGCAGCAACATAGTCACCAAATTCAGAAACACTCATATTCATTTCTTTTGCCATAGCTCTAAATTTTTCACCATTTTTATAGATAGAATAGCCTAATTCATTAATCAAATATTTAGTAACTGTTGTTTTACCAGAAGCTAAATCACCTGTAATAGATATAATATGTTTTTTATCCATTTTTTCTCCTTTTTTAAAATATGCACATAAGAAAAATGACTGTCAAAACAATAAGTCGACAGCCATATTAAATGCTATTTTTTAAAACTAATTTTTCCTTCGTCTACTTCTATAGCAGCTGTAGTTACTTCTGACTCAACTTTTTCATCTGTTAATTTTGGACTACCTAAAGCAATTTGTCTAGCTCTTTTTGCAGTTCCAACAACTAAAGAATACTTGTTTGGAGCCTTTTTTAGTAAACTGGTCATACTTGGTTTAATAATCATTTTTTAATCTCCTTTATATATAATATTAATTACAACCAAATCAAATCTATAGCGACCAGTGGTCGCCGATACATTATTCAATATTTTGAACTTGTTCTCTAATATTTTCTATTTCATTCTTAACAAATACAACTGCATTTGTAATATCAAGACAATTAGCTTTTGAACCGATAGTATTAATCTCTCTATTCATTTCTTGAAGTAAAAAGTCTAACTTCTTACCACAAGGAACATCATCTTCAGCATTTAAATAATTTGTAAATGAAACTATGTGACTCTTAAGTCTTGTAATTTCTTCACATACGCTAGATTTATCTGCAAACAAAACAAGTTCTGCACCGATTCTTGCCTCATCAACAATACCACGTGCATTTAATTCATCAAGTCTAGCTTCTAATTTTTTTCTATATTCATCAACTAATCCAGCTGATTTTTCTTCAATCTCTGGAATCTTGTTTGAAATTTCATTTAATCTAGAAAGTAAATCATTCTTTAAGTTATTGCCTTCTTTTTCTCTAGCTCTATTTAAGCTTTCTAGTGCTTCTCCTGCACAATTAGATAATTCATTCCAATATTGTTCTTCATCAATCTCATTTGATGCAACTATAACATCTGGTAGTCTTAGAAGTGATGTAGCACTAATATCATCTTTTAAACCATAAGTATCAATTAGCTTTCTCATTTCTTCAACATAACTACCTGCTAAAGCCTCATCAACTTTGATATTTTTGCTATTTTCAGATAAGTTCTCTACATTAACAAAAACATCTATCTTTCCTCTTGAAACACTCTTTGCTATTAACTGTCTAAGAGGATCTTCTAAACAAATTAAATAACGAGGTAATCTAATAGAAATATCGTTATATCTATGATTAACTGTTTTAATCTCTATTGTATATCTTCTATCATCAAGTGGAAGAATACTTCTTCCAAAACCTGTCATACTCCTAATCATGTTAAACCTTCCTCGTAACGTCAATCATTGATCGACATATAATTATAAAGCTTTCTTCTTTTTTAACTTTCTTGAATTAGAATTTAAATAAGCGTTTACAATTGAATATATAATTCTAATAACATAATAAGCAAGCACAATAATCCAAAGCACATGATGATTAACTGAATGAATCCATGTTGTAGATAATCCATAATATGCACAATAATACCAATATGTAATAAAAGGACATAAAAGTGCTAATACTAAAAATTCAATTGCATATATCTTAAAATTCTTTTTATCTTTCTTAAAAGCAAAAACAAATAATACTATAGAAACTGCTAGAAAAATAAGACCAAATATATTCATAGCCGTTGGCATATTAGCAACAGTATCAAATCTCTTTGTATAACAATAATCAACAGCATACAAAAATAATTCAACAAAAACAGCCATAAGTCCAATAACTGAGATTTTATCCAACAATTTATTTCTTTCAGTATAATTCATTTAAATCTTACCTTCCTAACTTACAATTACTAAAAATGAATTTATAATTCAAATTCATATACTAACATAGAAATTGCAGATATTCCTGCAGTTTCTGTGCGTAAAATACGTTTACCCAAAGTAACAATTTTCACATTTTCTATATTACTTATTTTATTAATCTCTTCTTGTGAGAAACCACCCTCTGGACCAATAATTATAGCAATGTTTTTGATTATGTTACCATTGTCTTTATATGTCTTAATAGCATCCTTTAAAGAGACATTATTTTCATTCTCATAAGGTAATAATACTATATCATATTTTTGAACATTTTCAATGATATTTTCAAAATTAATATAATGATAAATTTGCGGTATATGTTGTCTTCTGCTTTGAGATGCAGCTTCTTTTGCTATCTTTTCCCATCTTACTTTTTTAGACTCAAAATTCTTATTATCAAGCTTAGTGATTGATCGGTCCATAACTACTGGAACTACTGTATTTAAGCCTAATTCAGTACCTTTTTGAATTATAAATTCCATTTTATCTGATTTAGGTAAACCTTGATATAGTGTTATGTTAACCGGTAATTCTATTGATACCTTTTGAATATCTTCTATATTAAACAATGCCGTTTTATCTCTGTATTCTGCTAATTTGCATGTATATCTAACTTCATCTTCGTCATAAAACTCTATTTCTTCACCGCATTTTAGTCTTAAAACATCTTTAATGTGGTGCAAGTCATCATCAGATATTATAATTTTATTATTATCAATTTGAGATTTTTTTATATAAAATGTTGCCATTATTCCTCCCAAAAAAATAATTAAAATTCAAAGAATCCCTTTTTCTTACCTGTATTTACTGGTTCACCAGAAATTTCTGCAAGTCTTTCGATGAGTCTTCTTTGTTCATCATTGAGTCTCTTAGGAATATCTACTATAACGGTAAAGTTCAAATTACCAGCAGTTTTACCATTTAAGTTTTTAATTCCTTTATTTCTTAAAGTAAATACTGTTCCACTTTGAGTTCCAGATGGCAAATCATAATCTTCAAAACCTTCTAAAGTAGGTACCGAAACTTTGCCACCTAAAGTTGCCTTTGCAAAAGAAATATGTACATTTTCATATAAATTATCACCTTTACGTGAAAATACAGGATCTTGTGCAACACTTACAGAAATATATAAATCACCAGGTTGTCCACCTCTAGTACCTGGTTCTCCTTCTCCAGCAACTTTAATTACATTACCATTATCTATTCCTTGTGGAATATTTATAGTAACAGTACGAGTTTTCTTTTCAAAACCAGTTCCCCTACATGTTGAACATGGATTTGAAATAACTTTACCTGTACCTGCACAATTGTCACATGGTCTAATAGATTGCATTGAACCTAAAATTGTATTTCTAACTGTTTTGATTTGTCCTGTACCATTACATGCTTTACATGTTTCTGCAGAAGTACCAGGTCTTGCACCTGTACCATTACATGTAGAACATTGTTCTTTTCTAGTTACTTTAATTTGTTTTCTTACACCAAATGCTGCTTCTTTAAAAGTAATGCTAACAGATACTTTTAAATCATTACCTCTTTGAGGTCCATTACTTCTTCTTTGAGAAGTACGGCCTCCACCAAAAATACTAGAGAAGATATCTCCAAAGTCAACATCAAATCCTTGACCACCAAAACCGCCAAAACCGCTGCTAAATCCATCAAATCCGCTAAATCCATTAAATCCACTTTCGTAGCCATTTGGACCAGAATGGCCAAATTGGTCGTACATCTTACGTTTTTGTGGGTCAGACAATACTTCATATGCTTCATTAACTTCTTTAAACTTCTTTTCAGCTTCAGCTTTATTATCTGGGTTAGCATCTGGATGATACTTTTTAGCAAGTTTTCTATAAGCTTTTTTTAATTCATCATCATTAACTGATTTATCAACACCCAATACTTCGTAGTAGTCTCTCTTTGTCTCAGCCATTTTAATCCCTTTCCATTTTTCGTATTGAATAACAAATAATGCTTATTAGATAAAGAATAATATATATACGCAAAGCACGTCGCCGGAGCCTAGGGTGAGAATTTTGAAAGCCATGCTTTCAAAATTCCTAAAAGCTCCATCAATATCTTAGCGCTTTGCTAAATATATATTATTCTTATATTTAAGCGTATTTTTACTCAACTTTATAGTCTGTTCCATTTACTGTGCCATCATCATTTGTTGTAGCACCTTGATCTTGTGCTGCACCAGCATCTTGTGAACCAGCTCCAGCTGCACCTTGAGCAGCATATACTTTTTCAGCAATCTTATAAGATGCTTGTTTTAAATTCTCAATACCAGTCTTGATGGCTTCAATATCGTCGCCTTCCATAACCTTCTTAAGATTTTCAATTTCTTTTTCAGCACCAGCTTTATCATCAGCAGTCAATTTATCACCTAAATCACGCATTGTCTTTTCTGTATTGTAGATAAGTGAGTCAGCTTCATTTCTAACTTCAACTTTTTCTTTAATTTTTCTATCTTCTTCTGCATGTGCTTCTGCATCTTTAACAGCTTTTTCAATTTCTGATTCAGAAAGATTTGAAGAAGCAGTAATAACAACTTTATTTTCTTTACCTGTTCCCATATCTTTTGCACTAACGTGAACAATACCATTAGCATCAATATCGAATGTAACTTCGATTTGTGGAACTCCACGTGGAGCAGCTGGAATATCAGTTAATGTGAATCTTCCTAATGTCTTATTATAAGCTGCCATATCTCTCTCTCCTTGAAGAACATGAACTTCAACTGAAGTTTGTCCATCAGCAGCTGTAGAGAATACTTGTGATTTCTTTGTAGGAATAGTTGTATTTCTATCTATAATCTTAGTAAATACACCACCAAATGTTTCAATACCAAGTGATAATGGAGTAACATCTAGTAATACTAAGTCTTTAACATCACCAGATAATACACCACCTTGAATAGCTGCACCAATTGCAACACATTCATCTGGGTTAATTCCTTTGTGAGGTTCTTTACCAGTAATTTTCTTAACTGTTTCTTGAACTAGTGGGATTCTTGAAGAACCACCAACTAATAATACTTTACCAATTTGATCTGGTGTTAGACCAGCATCTTTCATAGCTTGGTTCATTGGTCCAGTTGTAGATTCAACTAAATCACCAATTAATTCTTCGAATTTTGCTCTTGTTAAGTTGATATCCATGTTCTTTGGACCATCATCTGTTGTTGCAATGAATGGTAAGTTGATATTTGTAGTTGTAACTGCAGAAAGTTCAATTTTAGCTTTTTCAGCAGCTTCTTTAAGTCTTTGCATTGCCATACTATCTCCTGATAGATCAACGCCTTCTTGTTTTTTGAATTCTTCAACTAAGTATTTAATAATTCTATCATCGAAGTCATCACCACCTAGTCTGTTGTTACCAGATGTAGCTAAAACTTCAAATACACCATCACCAATATCTAGGATAGATACATCAAATGTACCACCACCTAAGTCATAAATCATAATTTTTTGATCTATATCTTTTTCTAGACCATAAGCAAGTGCTGCAGCTGTTGGTTCGTTAATAATTCTTAATACTTCAAGACCAGCAATTCTACCAGCATCTTTTGTAGCTTGTCTTTGGCTATCACTAAAGTAAGCTGGAACTGTAATAACAGCTTGAGTAACCTTTGAGCCTAAATAATTTTCAGCATCTGTCTTTAATTTTTGAAGAATCATAGCTGATATTTCTTGTGGAGTATATGATGTACCATCAATAGTTACTTTTCTATCTGTACCCATATCTCTTTTAATAGAAATAACTGTTTTATCATGGTTTGTAACCATTTGTCTTTTAGCGATTTGACCAACTAGTCTTTCACCATTTTTTGCAAAACCTACGATAGATGGAGTAGTTCTATTTCCTTCTGCATTTGGAATAACAACTGGTTGTCCACCTTCCATAACTGCTACACATGAATTTGTTGTACCTAAATCGATACCTATTACTTTTGACATATTAATTACCTCTTTCTTTTTTAAAACTTATAAATTTAAATATTAGACACCATTGGTGTCCATGGCGACTGTTAGTCGCCGCTACATTAATTTGCAACTTTAACCATAGCATGACGAATAACTCTATCGCCACATTTGTATCCCTTACGAAGTTCTTCTACAATTTGTTGTTCACCATATTCTTCAGATTCAATATGCATTACCGCATCATGAATTTCTGGATTAAATGTTTCTCCAACAGTAGGAATTTCACTGCAACCTAATTCAGTCATTATATCAAGCATTTGTTTTCTAATTAATGAAATACCTTCTTTCATTTTATCATCTGCAGTTTCGACTGCTAATGCTCTATCGATATTATCTAGAACATTTACAAATTTAACTACTGTATCACCAACAGCTAAATTGTATATAGCATCTTTTTCTTTTTGTACTCTCTTTTTATAATTTTCAAACTCTGCTGCTGTACGTTGAAGATGTTTATAATACTTATCGTTTTCTTTTTTTAATTCATCAACCTCTGATTCTAATTCAACTCTAGACAAATCAGATACATCTTCATCTTCTTTGTCTTCTTCACTTAAAACATTTTCTTCATTTGAAGTTTCTTCTTTAACTTCATCATTTTGTGCATTTTCATTTTCATCAGGTATTTTGTTGTCCTCAAGATTGCTATTTTCATTCTCGTTTTCGTTTTCGATCATTTTCCTTTTTACCTCCTCGTTTTTTCTCCATTTTTTCTTGTAGCATATCACCTATATATTTAATAGTAGGAATAACTTTTTTATAATCCATTCTCTTAGGACCTATTATTCCAATAGTACCTACTTCTTTTTCATTTATTTTTTGCTTATAGGTAATAATCGTAAAATCTTTCAAATCATCAAATGATGTTTCTTGACCAATATATACATTAATGTTTCCATCATAGCCGGTTTTAACAAGTTCTTTTAATGCATCTTTTGTTTCAATAACATTTAAAAACTTCTTTAACGTCTCTGACTTTTTAAGTTCTGGCAAAGCGAGCATATTTGATGCACCATCAACATATACTTCTGAATTTGTAGTTAATAGATTATTTAATTCAAGAATTAAAGGAACAATATTATCATTTATATTATTAAGCTCATTTTCTATAAAAGGAGTAATATTATCATAAATATCTCTAAAATTCATTCCTTTTAATTTATAGTTTAAGTAATTATTAAAAGCTTCAACATTTTCATCAGGCAAAACATTTTCGTTATTAATGACAGTTTCTTTAACTAAACCATTATCTGCCAAAAGAATTATCATTAATTTATTCTTACCTAGTTTAACTAATTTAATTTCTTCAACTGTACAATCATCAATTTCTGGACTAACAGCATAAGATGCATAATTAGTTAATCTTGAAAGTATTTGAGTAGCTTCTTTAATTAAGCTTTCAAACCTTAAAACATCATCGCTTAACATTTTATCAATAGAAGCTTTTTCTTTTGGAAGTAAAGTCTTTTCATTAATTATATGATCAACATACCATCTATAACCTTCAGTTGTCGGTATACGACCAGCAGATGTATGAGGCTGTTCTAAGAATCCAAGCTTTTCAAGTGCAGCCATTTCATTACGAATTGTAGCACTACTTAATCCCAAATCTTTAGAAAGTTTCAACGAACCAACCGGCTCAGCTGTTGCAGTATATTCTTCAATAACTACTTCAAGAATCTTCTTTTTTCTATCATCTAATTTCAAAAAATCACCTCTTTACTCATAAATTAAAGAGTTACATAATTAGCACTTGCTTATGCATACTGCTAACTTCATAAATCATTTTAAACATAAAATTAGCACTTGTCAACAACAAGTGCTAAAAAAATATATATCTTTTATGTTACAAATAAAAAGGCTTGAAATAAGCATTTATAGCTCATAATCAATACACATATACATATCTGTGTCAGTAGATAGATAAGCTTCTATCTCTTTTTCTACCCTTTCAGACAAATTTGATAATCTATAAACCCCTGCTTTTGTTTTTATAAGTGGATCTATATAGAATGATTCGCTTTCAACTTTAACGCAATACTTGGTCTTATCATTAGTATCATTAAATTTTAAAAATACTTTATCTAAGCCTTCTATTTCTGCCCAACCTTCTTTAATACGCTTATCAGAACACGACTTTCCTATTCCTACTATTGCTTTATCTGTAAAATTAAATAAATCATCTAACTTAATCTCTTCTCTTCTTATCATAAGCATCAAAACATCACTAATTAATTGTCTAGTAATTTTAGCTTCGTAGCTTCTATTTCTTTTTCCAATTTCAATACTTAGTCTAAAAAAGTCATATGCTAAATTAATATCTGTAAAACAAAACTCTTCTTTATTATCTTCATTTTTGCAAATAGTTAAATTATTATAAAAAGCTTCAATATCTCTTAAATCATAAAGTTTTGAAAAATAACTATTAGATAAAACAATCTCTAAGTTTTCAGCAGATAATTTAGGAAAATCAGCAAACCCTAAATCATAATCCTTATAATAAGATATTTCTTCAATTGAATAATTGCCATTTATAACATCTCTATACGAAGTTGTCGAGCCGACAATTTTATCAAACAAAGTAGTCTTTCTATAATCTTTTAGTTTAAAATAATCAATTAAGTAATCTACACTCCATGCAAAACTAGGTTCTGCCATTTCATGCATTAAGCCTTCTAAAATATGCTTTTCGCCTTGTTTAAAATTTTCTAATATAATAGCAACGCCGAATGAATGATCGAGTCTAGAATACCTATATTGAAATAAATTAAAATTAGATAATTCAACTCCACCGCACTTACTAATATTACTTATTCTTTGCAAATCAGGTAAGTCTGCCATGTTGCAAATAAAATCAGAAATGTCATGACTATATACACTATGAATTTCTCTTAACTCCTCTGAACGAGAATCAATATATGCCAAATAAATACACTTCCTTATTGCTTAATCAAATTTTCAATATATTCAATAGTTTTCAATATATTTTCATCATAAGTAAGTTCATATGCTATCTTATAAGTAAATAAAGATACTTTATATGATTTTTTTATTTGAGCTTCTTTTCCCATTGCTTTAGCAAGAGTTATTAATTTTTCGTTTGGCATAATTGGAATTTTATAAGTATTATGAAATTTTTTAAGATAAGTTTCAGATAACCAATCTTGTGAATCAAGATCAATATTTAATTCTGTTCCAACTGTTTTAATTAAATTAGATACTGTATCATCAAGCTTATACAATAAGCTTAAGTGATACGCAACTATACCTAATTCATGATCGCCAATATGTAATAAATAATCACCTGTTAATTTATAAATCAAGCTCATATTCTCTCTATCATATACAAAGAACAAAGCATCTTGAACATTCTCTATAAAATTTTCATAATCGTTGATTTCTATGCTAATCAAAAGATCAAGAATCCTAGCAGATATTCCACAAGGATTAAATTTAATTGCTTTTCTAAAATGTTCTCTTGCCTCTTTTTTATAATCTAAATTAAAAAGCGAAGAACCTTCCATCATATAAAAATCATAATAATTAATCTTTGAAAAGCTGGTTTGCTTAACAGGTTTTCCTAAATAATTTAGAAATACTGCTGCGTCGAAAACATTTTGTGGGCAATAAATTTCTGCTTCATTTAACTCTTCAATCTTTTTAATAGGCTCAGCTATAATATTTAAAGTACTATTAAAATCATTCTTGTCAAATGCAGCATGAGCTTCTTTTTGTTTTTTCAAAAAATATTCAGTTTCAAAATCAACGACTTTATCTTTCATTTGTATAACCTTTCTTAAAGTTAAGAAGCCGATTCTTCTTTAACCTTGTGAGAAGTATTTTTCTTAGCATTTTTCTTTGCTTGTGCATTTTGTGTTTTCTTCACTTCATTAAATACTAATTTAGGAGGAGCATTATTAATTACTGTATCAGCTGTAATCAAACATTCAGAAATTTCATTATTTGTTGGAATTTCAAACATGATATCTCTCATTGTTTCTTCAATAATTGCTCTTAACCCTCTAGCACCAGTTTTTCTTTCGATAGCCTTATCAACAATTGCTTCAATAGCATCTTCATCAAATGTAAGTTCAACATTGTCCATTTCAAATAATTTTTTATATTGTTTAATTAAAGCATTCTTTGGTTTTGTCATAATATCAATATATGCTTCTTTAGATAATGGTTCTAATGTTGTAATAACAGGCAATCTTCCAATAAATTCTGGAATTAATCCAAATTTAACCAAATCTTGTGGAAGAATATCTTTTAAAAGATTTGAAGATTGCTTTTCTTTTTCGGTTATAACTTCACTACCAAAACCAATTACCTTTTTACCAGTTCTTTCACTAATAATTTTATCTAAGCCTTCAAAAGCACCACCACAAATAAATAAAATATTACTTGTATTTATTTGAATAAATTCTTGATGTGGATGTTTTCTGCCACCTTGTGGAGGTACAGATGCAACAGTACCTTCAATTATTTTAAGTAATGCTTGTTGTACGCCTTCACCGCTAACATCTCTTGTAATAGAAACATTTTCAGATTTACGAGAAATCTTATCTATTTCATCTATATAAATAATTCCTCTTTGGGCTCTTTCAATATCATAATCAGCTGCTTGAATTAATTTTAGAAGAATGTTTTCAACATCTTCGCCAACATAACCAGCTTCTGTTAAAGCAGTTGCATCAGAGATTGCAAAAGGAACATTTAAAAACTTTGCAAGAGTTTGCGCTAAATAAGTCTTACCACATCCTGTTGGACCAAGTAATAAAATATTACTCTTTTGGATTTCAACATCATCTTCTTCACTTTCGATAATTAAATCATTATTAATTCTTTTATAATGATTATATACTGCAACTGAAAGTGACTTTTTAGCTTCTTCTTGACCAATTACATATTGATCCAAAAATTCTTTAATTTCTTTAGGACTAGGTACCTTCTCTAAAAGTCCTTGAGAAATTTCACCTTGGTCATCTTCAAAATCATCTTCTATGATTGAAGAACAAAGCTCTATACATTCATTACAAATATATACACCTGGTCCTGCAATAATTCTTTTAACAGTTTCTTGTGATTTTCCACAAAAAGAACATCTAATAGGTTTTTTCTCATCAAAATTTGCCATTAATTTTCTCCTTTTTAAATATTAAATCGTAAAATTATCTACCAATTTAACGTCTTTATAATTATATCATATTATATTTAATATCAAAACACTAATAATATTAAAGTTTATATATAGTATCGATATATTAAAACATAAAATATTGATGCTATAGATTAACATAAAAAAGTGAGACATCGTTTTGATATCTCACTTTAAAAATCTTATTTACGTGTCATTACTTCATCAACTAGTCCATATTCTTTTGCTTCATCAGCAGTCATGAAGTTATCTCTATCTGTGTCTTTTTCAATTTGTTCTAATGGTTTTCCAGTTCTTTCGCTTAAAATTCTATTTAATCTATCTCTTGTTTTTAAAATTAAATCTGCTTGAATCTTAATATCAGAAGCTTGTCCTTTGGCACCACCTAATGGTTGGTGAATCATTATTTCTGAATTTGGAAGAGCATATCTCTTACCTTTAGCTCCAGCAGCTAGTAAAAATGCCCCCATAGATGCAGCCATACCAACACAAATTGTAGAAACATCAGGTTTAATATAATTCATAGTATCAAATATTGCCATACCAGCAGTAACACTTCCACCAGGGCTATTAATATATATATGAATATCTTTATCTGGATCTTCAGATTCTAAAAATAATAGTTCAGCAACAACTACGCTTGCAGTTGCATCTGTAATCTCATCACCAATAAAGATAATTCTATCTTTTAATAGTCTAGAGAAAATATCATAACTTCTTTCACCTCTAGATGTTTGTTCAACAACATAAGGTACTAAATCATTTTTTATTACTTCGTTATCTTCTTTCATTTGTATATCCTCCTCATTTTCGTATTGGCAATTATCAATCGCCACGGCGACATCACACAATTATTTTGCATTTGCAATAATGAATTTAACTGCTACATCATACTTTAATTCTTCTCTAACATAGTTTCTTGTTTGTTCACCTGCATTTTTTAAGAATTCATCAGCATCTCTACCATATTGTTTTGCAAGTTCTTTAATTCTTTCATCAACATCTTCATCTTTTACTTCAAGTTCTTCTGTCTTAGATATTTCTTCAAGAATTAATCTTGTCTTAATATTCTTTTCAGCATTAACTCTATATTCATCTTTAAATTGATTAATATCTTTACCCATAAATCCAAGATATTGTTCTAAGCTTAGTCCTTGTCTAGATAGGTTATGTTCCATATCTTCAACATATGCTTCAACTTCTTGGTCAAGCATTGCCTTTGGAATATTAAGTTCAGTATTTTCAACAACAGCATCAATTGCAGCTTGGTTTAATTCATCTTTTGCTTTTTGAGCATTTTGATCTTCTAAATGCTCTTTAATATCAGCTTTTAATTCATCTAAAGTATCAAATTCAGAAACATCTTTTGCAAATTCATCATCCAATTCTGGAAGTTCTTTTACTTTTATTTCATGAAGTTTAACTTTAAATACAGCATCTTTACCAGCTAAATCTTTTGAGAAATATTCATCTGGGAATTTAACATTAATATCTCTTTCTTCTTCAGATTTCATTCCAACTAATTGATCTTCAAATCCAGGAATAAATTGACCACTGCCAATTTCTAAGCTGTGTCCTTCAGCTTTTCCACCTTCGAATGGAACACCATCAACAAATCCTTCAAAATCGATTATTCCAGTATCTCCTACTTTCAACTCTGATCCTGGTTTTGCTTCAACCATTCTTGAATTTTGGCTTTGCTTTCTCTTTAATTCTTCATTAATTTGATCATCTGTTACAGGATATTCTTTTTTCTCAAGTTTTAAACCTTTATATTTACCTAATTTGAATTCAGGTTTTACAGTAACATTAGCTGTAAATATAAAGTCTTTACCCATACCAATTTGAACTAAATCAATAGATGGTTGAGCAACAACATCTAATTCTTTCTCTTTATATACTTCCAATAAAACTTCTGGAACTAGTATATTAAATGCTTCTTCATAAAGCACTCCTTCGCCATAATGCTTAATTGCAAATTGCATTGGAGCTTTACCATCTCTAAATCCAGGTACTTTAAAATATTTAGCATTCTTTTTATATGCTTTTTCCATAGCTTCATCAAATCTTTTGCTTTCAACAGTGATTTCTAATTTAACTTCACTATTTTCTAATTTTTCTAATTTTACATCCATTGTAATTTTCCTTTCCTTTATATAAGTCTCTTTCTTTCGGCATCTTATTATATCACAGTTTATTTAATTTTCAACTTATAAGATATTATGTATACTAGCAAAAGATTATTACTACATTACTAAAGAAAACAATCTGCACGATTGCAACTTGTATAATTGGCACCGAAATATTCTTGATATTGAAATATGAGGTGCAAATAGTACAAGTTGCTGAGCACAAGCCGTTTTCGTAGTAATGTAGTAATAATCCTTTTAATTATATTCTAATAAGTTGAAAATTTAAAAAATCACATGACGTCAAATAACTTGGTAAATCACCTGTATTTGCAATGTGTTCTTCATAATTACTATGTATATGTGCATATATCCATTTATATATGTTGTATTGTTTTAACTCATTTAAGATTCTTTCATCTGGTGGATAATGAGTACACATTATAATTTGCTTTGATTCCTTGCCACCATTAATTAATTCATTATTCTTTGAATTAGCAAAGTCTAAAGAAATCTTAGCTCTTTGAATTTCACGATTAAATATCTTTTCATTGTCCATATTGTCTTCATTAGACCAATATCTTGTTCCACAAAGCAAATATTCATCAGTTTCAATACAATTATTATATAAAAACATGATTGAATGAATATCATTATCTTCTAAGAATCTGTTCATTTTAGTTACTGTTTCCCACCAATAATCATGGTTACCTTTTAAAATAATTTTTGTTCCAGGTAAACTATCTATCCACTTAAAATCTTCCAAAGCTTCATCTAAATAAGTGGCCCAAGAAACATCACCTGCAATAATTACAAAGTCATTAGCAGTAACTTTTTTTACCCAATCTTTTTTTATTCTATTTTCGTAGTCATTCCATTTGTCACCAAAAACATTCATTGGTTTATTAGTACCAAATGATAAGTGCAAATCGGATATTACATATGTAGCCAAATTTTAATCTCCTTTCAAAAATTTGAGACTTGGGGACGTTCCCTCCAGGTCTCACTTTTTCACGTTTGAGACTTCCAGGGAACGCAACTTTAGTCTCATTTGCGAAGTTTATCTCCAAGTTTAAGATAAGGCACAGCATTTAAATCCCAACTTGAAGTTTTTCCATTAATATAATCAAAATAAGCAGCTGCGCCAATCATGGCAGCATTATCTGTACATAGTTTTAGTTCAGGATAATAAATCAATAAGTTATTCTCTTTGCCCATCTTATCAAGTCTTGATCTTAAATACGAATTAGCTGATACACCACCTGCAAGTGCTACTTTATTTGTACCTTTTAATTCACATGCTTTTAGTAGATTATTAAGTAGTACATCAGTAATTGATTCTTCAAAGCTTGCACATAAATCTGGCACTCTAATCTTTTCTCCTTCTTTATGTACTAGATTTATAACAGCGGTTTTAATTCCACTAAAACTAAAATCTAAACTATCTTCAAAAAATGTTTTAGGTAATTTATATGATGGAGTACCTTCTTTTGCTAATTTATCTATTTTAGGTCCACCAGGATATTCAAGACCAATTACTCTAGAAACTTTATCAAAAGCCTCTCCAACTGCATCATCACGAGTTCTACCTAAAATCTCAAATTCAGTATAATCTTTAACATATACTAAATTTGAATGTCCACCAGATACCACTAAACAAATATATGGTGGTTCTAATTCTTTGTGAGTAACATAGTTTGCTGCAATATGACCTTCAATATGATGTACTCCCAAAAATGGTTTATTAGCTGAAAAAGCCATAGCCTTAGCAGTTGATAGACCAACTAATAGAGCACCTACTAAACCAGGTCCATATGTTGCTGCTACCAAATCTATATCTTCAAGTTTAACATTTGCTTCATCAAGAGCCTCAGTAATTACGTTATAGATGCAGTCTACATGGTTTCTAGAAGCAATTTCTGGAACTACTCCACCATATCTTTTATGAATATCTATCTGTGTTGCTATAACATTACTTAAGACTTCTCTACCATTTTTAACAACGGCAGCCGAAGTCTCATCGCAACTACTCTCTATTGAAAGCACAACTATATCTTTATTTAATTGTTCATTATTTAATTGATTCATTAATTTGCCTTCTTTTTACAATAATTTACTGGATTTTATCATATTTATGTAACTTTTGCAATTATGAAACAGTTAAACAATGCCATGAAACTTAGAAAGTGATGAAAAATAATCAATAATAAATTTAGGAGTTGGCTTCCTTCCATCATATATTTTAAAGTACCTGTCCATTTTCTTATCAAAATCGGCATTATATGCCCAATTAACCGAATTATAGATAGACCATTTTATACTTTCTGCATTAGTTTTATATCTTTTTGATAATTCATCATATAATTCATTTATTGTATGATATTTAATATTTTTAGCAATATTTATTCCTTCTGCTAAATAATGAGTACCACAGTGAGCAATATTAAAACCTAGTTGTGATAGCCTATTTAAGTAATCACATTCATTATCATTAGTACTTGAACTATTAAACAAACTATATTGATTATTTAGGTAACTAACAAATTCCTTTATACTAATTGGCATTTTTAATATTCTTAAAAAACTAGAAGAATTTATATATTTATTTATATTTTTATTATTTGAACTATAACCAATATAATCTTTAGAATTTAATAAGCATAAATCATTAATATTATCTTTTAACAAATCAATATTTATTATTGAAAGATCATATATGATTGAATTTTCATTTACTTTTAAATCATTAGATTCTTTATAATTTGATAAATACAAATCATCAATTGATTTAACAATTGATACACTTTTTACTTTACTGCTCTTTTTAAATTCTGATGTTAATAAATGTGCAAATTTTAAATCTTCTTCAACTATTAATACATTCATAAAAACCTCCAAATGTACAACAGTTTATTTATTTAAGTTTTAAACGAAAAATATAATAATAGAACAAATAATAAAAATAAGAAAATTAAAAAATAGAATAATAAAACTTAAAGATAAAAAAACTATTGAAAAAATAAATTTAGAAAAAATTTGAATAAAATAAGAAAGAAACGTATTTCTTTTATTAAAGTGATTTTATAATCGATAAATTATAAAATCAATATGAATTTAGTTATAATTTAAATTTGTATTTATGTAAAACAATATAAAAAGCGAGTGAACTCAATTCACTCGCTAAATACTATTAAATATTTAATTCTTATTATAATCATTTTATGTTGACTAAAATTACAATGTCGTTAAAAGTTAAAACTTATGCTTTTAATAATTTACATGGCTCATCAACTGAATAAATGTCTAATGTGTTCATAGCCCTTGTTATACATACATATAATAGCTTAGTATCCACTTCAGAAGAAGTATAATTAAAATCATCACAATTTGTAATTATAACAGCATCAAATTCAAGGCCTTTAGATAAATACGATGGAACAATGGATATGCCTCCATTATATTCACTATCTTTATCAGAAATCATATGTATGCTTTCATCATTTAGTAGTTTTTGCATTACTAAGCAATCTCCAACTGTCTTACAAATAATTGCAATATTTTTAAAATCTTTCTTTTTAAAATCATCTAAACGATATTTAATTTGATTTACCATATCATCTTGTGATTTAAATTTCTTAATTGTAACTGGTGCACCATTTTTCATTACAGGTTCGCCTAAAGGGCATTTTAATTTATCTTGAATATGCGAAATAACTGTGTTGGCTACATTCATTATCTCTTCTGTAGTTCTATAAGTTTTTTGTAAAGTTAAATATTGTAAATCAGTATCTCCTTCAAAAACAATATCCATAGTCTTTTGCCAATTCTTAGTGCCTCTATAATAATAAATCCCTTGAGATAAGTCTCCAAGAATAGTTAAAGAATTACTCTTAACTATCTTTTTAAATACATAAAATTGGAATTCACTAAAGTCTTGTGCTTCATCTATAACTATATGTTTTAATTCAAATTTAGTTTTGATTCCATGAATTCTATAAACAATATACATTAAAGGAGCCAAGTCTTCCATTTCAATATTACCTTTTCTTTGAGATGCTTTAAAACTATTAATTATATAATCAACTTGTTCTACTGGAATTCTATTTCTAATTAAGTCTTTAAAATATAAATCAAGAAATTCTTTGTAGTATCCTATTGGTTCTAAAATCTTATTTTCTTTAAAATAATCAATTACATACTTTCTTAAGTCCTTTGAAGCTTCTTTAACTTTGCGATCTCTTTCATCATATATTTCTCTAATTTGTGCTCTTTGAATTTCAATAATTTCTTCTTGGAACTTAACTCTTGAAATATTATACTGAGCTTCTTCTTCGATTTCTTTAATAATTTCATCTTTTGCATTAATTAGTTTATTTAACATATGCTTTTTAATTTCATCTATACGTCTTACCAATGGTAAATAAGCATATTCTCTATAAAATAAAGTGCTAATTTCTTCTTTAGTCATAAAAGTTCTATCAAATACAACAAAGTCTCTATCTGGCAAAAATCTTTTTTCAACTTCAAATATATATTCATCAATTAGATTTTTAAAACGAACCGTCGATTTAAAACTTGTTGCCTGTTCCATAATTTCTGCTTGTTTAACTTGCTTTGCAGATTTATTATTATCAATTAATATACTTAATTTTTGATTTGGATCTTCTATACTATATTCTTTACCAATAATTTGAAAAGCAATTTCTTCATATGTCATTTGAGATACTCTCTCAACGCCCAAATCTGGTAAAACATTAGAAATATAGTTTAAGAAAAATTTGTTTGGAGCAATTATTAAAAATTCTTCCGGATAAAACTCTTGTCCACAATTATAGATTAAATATGCAATTCTATGAAGTGCTATGGTCGTCTTACCAGAACCCGCAACACCTTGTACTACTAATGGTTTCCACATGGTTGCTCTTATAATCTTATTTTGCTCCGCTTGAATTGTCGAAACAATATTTTTAAGTCTAGTGTCAGAATTAGCAGATAAAAAAGGTTGAAGCATTTCATCATTAGTTGTTATATCAATATCTAATAAAACATCTAATTCTCCATCTTTAAATACATATTGTCTTTTAAGCTTAATTTCGCCTTTTATAATTCCTTCTGGACAATCATATTCAGCATCTCCTAGCCTTCCTTCATAATATAAATCAGCAATAGGAGCTCTCCAGTCAACAACTACTTGTTCTAAAGACTTCATATCTGTAACAGTTTCTTTACCTAAATAAAACTTATCTCTTTTGGATGAACCATTTTCAACAAAATCAACTCTTGCAAAATAAGGATTAGGTCTAATAGTTTTGAGATTTCTAATTCTTTGCTTATATCTTTCTATTAATGTTGCCTTCATAAATTCATCTTTGTAGTCATCATCAAAATCATATTCTTCAAATCCTTCGGCAAGTCTATCTTCACTTTTCTTAACTTCTTCATCTATCAACTTTCTAGTTTTAGTAAGTTTTTTCTCTTCTTCTATTCTTTCTTCGCTAGAGATTTTAATAAAAATCACCTCCACACTTCTTAAATAGCCCTATAAAAAAGCAGATCATTTTGAATCTGCTCTTATATTATAATAAAAATAGAAAGCTATTTCTAGCTTTCTATTTAACTTTTATTAAGATATATCTGGATCTTCATCATGTGAATGATCTTCAGCTCTATCTGCAGGTCTTAAAGCTAAGATATTATCTTTTGGAATTCCATGACCATTAAATACAAGTCTTTGAATATCGTCTAGTTCTTTTTTATCTAAACGAGGTGCACCACCTTTTGGGTTTCCATATTTTAAATCAGGTACTGATTTACCTAAAAGAGTATTGTTTAAAATATGATTTTCAAATTTTCTAGCCAATTGATACTCAGGGTTAAGTGATAACCAGCCATCATCACTCCTTCTTAGCTCAACAGATCTTTTCATTCTATCTATTCTCTTGCCAGATTCTTCATATGTTTTATTTGCTTTAACAAATATATCATATTGCTTACTAGCTTTTTCATCAATAGCTGGATCTCCAGAACTAATGTCTAATAATGGATGTTTCTTTCCAGTAATAGTATCAGCCACACTAATTGCTTGAAGTGTTCCTAGGGTTCTTGCTGCTACTTCTTGATTTTCCATACCATCTAATTCTTTTGTCTTACAGAATTTTACAAATTTTGCATAATTTGTAACAAATTCTTTTTTATCTTCAAGAAGTAAATCAACTATATTTGCAGAACCACTTAAAGCACCTGTTGATAATGCTAAATTAATATCTCTACTTTTATCTTCAATTCTCTTTTTAATTGCTTCTAAAGCTTCTGTCCATCTCTTGTACTCTAAAGCTATTCTAACTCTTTGTCCCATCTTTTTCTCATCAACAGGATCAGGGCCAGTAAATCCTTTGTATAGTGCATCAGCTCTATCTTCAATTTTCTTCATTCTTATATCTGCTTTTTCACCAGCTTTAGGAGCTTCTATAATCATTCCCGCATAGTTCTTTAAAAGTTCTCTATCTCTCTTTTTAACTTCTTCGAATCTACTTAGTAAATCAGCCATACCTCTTTTTGGAGTAGCTGCAGGTTCTGGATCTCCTACATCTCTATCTGGAACTCCTTTAGATAAGCTTCCCAAATTCTTAATATGTTCTGTATGAAGTGCTAAGAATTTATTATATTTTGTTTTGTTTTTATAATTTCCAGTAGCAGGATCTTTACCAAATTCTTTTACAATTATTTGTTGAAGAGAATCTCTCAACTTAATTACATCACAAGAAGATAACATTCCTTTATTATTTGCTACTTCTTTAACTTTTTCAGCTTGAGTAAGTCCATGCCATCTATCAATCATCTCTTGGATTTTACCATCTGAATCATGTTCAAACCAGTCAATTTTATTAGAACCTATAAAGTCAATTAAATTTTCAATGTAGTTATCATATTCTTCTACATTTTTAATCTTAAATTCTTTTCCTTTATATCCACCAGGTTTAACTCCTGTTATTGTACGTTTTGTTTTATCTTCTGGAATAGTTGTTGCATCAAATGGATCTGGATGATTAAATCCCGCACCAAATACATCAATTGGACTTTTTCTTACTTTTTCATCTTCAATAAACTTAACAGCTTCAACTTCTTCTTTAACTTTATTTTGTAAATCAGTAATTACAGGCTCTGTATCACCAATTACTGATTCAAATAACGTTTTTCCTCTTAATGTAATCTTATAATTAGCAACTTCTTTGATTGTTTTTGATCTAAATGCTGCTATTTCATTTTTTAGATCTTCTAATCTTGTATTTAAATCTTTAATATCAGCAATATCAAATGTAATTGTTGGCATATCATATACTTTTAAAGCGGGATCTGGTTCTGCATTATCAGCAATATGTCTTGTTTTATTATTATCAGTATCTACGCTTTCAAAACCAACTTTATTTCCAGATGTTATAGTTGATTCTTTGTCTACAGTCTCTTTAACACGATTTCCATCAACATCAGGATGTTCCCATTCAACTTTTTTGGCATCCTTTGTATCTAATTCAAAGCTATAACCTAATTCTTCGTCACCGTCAGGAGTCTCATAAGTATATTCAAAAATCCCTATGCCATTTTGAGCCATAGTATCTAAAAATTCTTCTTGTGCAAGAGAAGGATCTAGATATATTTTGCCTGTTTTACCAATCAATGTATCTATATTTGCTGGATCCATTGCTGGTCTTCCAGTCTTATCTGCAAATTTTTGGAATCTATCTTTTGTTTGTTGTACAAAAACTTCATGCTCTTTTAATAAATCAGCTTTTAACATAGCTCCTACAATTGGGAAGTCATCTAACTTTGTTAGTATAGAAGCATCTAAAGATTTATTTTCTCTAAAAGCATTCATTATTCCTTCATAAGAAGAATCTTCAACAGATCTAAACCCTATTCCCAAATCACGGAATTTATCTTGAAATAATTCTTTCATGTGATTTTTCATATAGCCTTCTACTTGGCTAGAATCTGTAAAGAAAGTATCTCCAATTTGAATATCTTGCATTAACTTATTTCTCATAGTGTCATCAGCAACAGAAGAAAGCGCTGTGAAAATCATTGCAGCACTCCTTGCTTGTATTCTATTAAATAAATTTGAATCTAATTTTTCAAAAACTTCTATTTCAGATTTAGAAATAGGCATTTTACTATCAAAAATCTCTTTTTCAATACGCTTGCATATTTCTAGTTTATCGTTAGGCAAAGATTCCATAATCTCTACTAATTCACGATACGAAACTTTATTTGTTAGTCTTCCTATTAATTCGGCAGCCTTTTTTCTTTTTCCATTTAATGACATAAGGCATCATCCTCCTTCAAAACTCATCAATAATATTCTATCATATTTATTATATTATGTCAATTAAAAATACTCTCAAAATATTGATTTTAAGCCTTTTTTAAAATTGTGTTGATATAAGTTGTAATTATAGTTAACCTATCCTTCTTAAATATCTACGGATACTATAAAAAGAAAGAAACTCCTATATTTTGACACGTTTATATCAAAATACAAGAGTTTCTATAAATTTCATCAAAATTCTATCTATAAAACTTGTTTTCATATAGTAAAATTGCAGTTTTAGGGCTATCTACCCCATCTTTATTCTTGATTGGAGCAAATTCATCTTCTCTTAAAACTCGAATTACAATTGGCTTTTCAGCCATTTCAAAGCCATCAAAAATAAACATTTCTTTTTTTATATATTCTCCATATTCATCATTTTTCTTATGGGCTTCATGTATTGGAAGTTTTTGCTTTGAAATCTTCTCTAAAAGGCTTAAACCTATGTAATTACATCCAAAATGAGATTCACTATATATTAGGCTACCTTCTTCGTTCTTTATAGCCGTAAGCTCTTTAGGCATATCTATATATTCTACAACAGTAATCTTATCATCTTTTAGCACAATACTACCGACTTTTTCGTCTGAATTAGATTTTTCTATGGATTTTATACATAAATCTGCATTATTTTTTACTATAATTCCAAAAGAAACCGCATCTATAGGATTAACTAGTATATTATCTACATTACAAGTACAAATATAATCAATATTATTTTCTTTCATATGCAAGATTATACCTTCATCTTCTAATGCTTTAAATATTCCACCATTTCCATTAGCAGCTAAAACAATATTTCCTTCTTTATCTTTAATTTCTTCTCCATTTTCTCTAATTAAAGGAAACTCTCCTTGCATAAAGAATATTATCTTTTCTTTAGGAATACCAAAATAATTATTGTCTATAAAGAAATCCTTTGTCTCTTTGTCATTTTCTTTTGAAGTCATAATATACCAATATGTATATATGCCAAATTCTTTGTAAGCATTTTTAATCTTTTCAGCAGCTATTTCAAAAATTGAGCGTGAAGTAATTTTTTCAAATGGAACAATAAAAGTTCCTTTAGGACCTTTATGTCCAAGTCGACTTCCTTGGCCACCCGCTAAAGTACAAACTGCAAGCTTTCCTTTCTTAATTGCTTCAGCACCAATACTATAAAACATATCATAGTCAATATTATTTAGTGTCGATTTAATAATTGGAATAACTGGTTCTAACATGGAAACACTCCTTTATAATAAATATAAAACTACATCTTTTCAGGACAGCGGATTCCAAGAAGAGAAAGACCTTCTTTAATAACATCACCTGCTACTTTAGTTAATAAAACACGTGCGTTTTGAACATTCTTATCATCACAAATTACATGATGTTCGTTATAAAATCTACTAAATGCTTTTGCTAAGTCTAAAAGATATCTAGAAACTATTGATGGTTCATTTTTATCACAAGCTAGTTTTACAGTGTCTGCAAAACTTCCAATTAATCTAACTACTTCATATCCTTCTTTATCATTTAGAAGCTTATAATCCGCTTCTTGAGGAACCTCATTTAAGTTTCTCAATATACTTCTAGTCCTTACATATGTATATTGTAAATATGGTCCAGTTTCTCCATTAAAGTTCAATATTTGATTCCAATCAAATATCTCATCTTTAATTCTTGAATTAGCTAAATCATTAAAAATAATTGCTCCTACGCCAACTTTTTCTGCAACTTTATTTTTATCTTCCAAATCTGGATTTTTCTCTTCTATTATCTTTAGTGACTTTTCAATTGACTCATTAAAGATTTCTTCTAAAGTTGTAGCATTACCTTTACGAGATCCCATCTTTTGTCCATCTTCATCTAGCACAAGACCAAAAGGTATATGCTCACATCTATCAGCATATTCTTTGTAACCCATCTTAGATAGTGTTTCAAAGATTTGTTTAAAATGAAGTGATTGTTCGCTTGCAACTAAATATAAGCACTTGTCAAATTTATAGTTATCTATTCTATATAATAATGCTGCTAAATCACGAGTTGCATAAATAGTAGTACCTTGTGAAGTCAAAATCATACATGGAGGAATATCTTCATCCATCATAACTACTTTTGCTCCTTCTGATTCTACCAATAAATTTTTATCTTCTAATTCTTTGATAACTCTATCCATTTTGTCATTGTAAAATGCTTCACCATTATATGAATCAAATTTACAATCCATTAAGTCATATATCTTTTGATAATTTTCTAAACTAACCTCAATTATCCATTTCCATATCTTTGTTATTTCTTCATCTCCTGCTTCAAGTTTTTTAAGTGCATCTACTGCATGTTGTTTAAAATCAGGATCTTCTTTTTCTATCTTATTATATCTAACATATATAGCTAAAATAGCATCTATAGGTCTAGTAGTAAAATCATATTCATCTTTCCACATTAAATATCCAGCAATTGTACGACACACGCCCATGCCCCAGTCACCTAAGTGGTTTATTCCTATTACTTTATATCCTAAAAAGTCATATAGTTTATATAAAGAATTTCCAATAACTGTTGAACGTAAATGACCAATATGAAAAGGCTTTGCTATATTAGGAGAAGAATAATCTATTACGATTGTTTTTCCATTGCCTATACTACTTCTACCATAATTACTACCTTTTGTTATAGCTTCTTTCATAACATCTTCTATATAAACATCTTTTTTTACAAATACATTTAGATATCCACCAACAACATTAGCTTTACCTACATAGGTGCTTATTTCAGCATTTTCGCCATCAAAAAAGCTATTTTTAATATCTTCAGCTATCATTTGAGGTGCTTTTTTAAGCTCTTTAGCTAATTTAAAGCATGGAAAAGCAAAGTCCCCCATTTCGTTATTTTGAGGCACTTCTATATATCTTTTTATCTCATCTGCATCAATATTTGTAATTTTTGAGATAGCTATTGCAATCTTTTCTTTAAAGTCAATCATTTTAATCTTCCCCTCATGGAATAAAATCTAAATGTTATTATACATAAAAAAGTAGACTAAATCTAGTAGAAATAGCAATATTCCTTTAAACAGTGACTTATAAGTGCTTGAATTATGTTAATTAGCATATTGATTAAAAGAAAAAAATATGATATTCTTCGTTTCAGAATATTAAAGGAAAAGGTGACATAATTTGAACTTAATTAAAGAAAGTTTTTTATATAAATTATTTGTTTGGATAAATGCAGGAATTAAAAATCTAATTTCAAAAAGTGCCATTCTAAATGGTTTCTTTAAAGAAAAAGATCAAACTGAAAAACAAAATAACTCTATAGTAATTAAGATTGTTAATAAAATAATATCTATATTGCAATTAGTATTTAAAAAATTAAGGCTAAATACTCTTTTAGAAGGAAGTATTTTCACAAAACCAAGTATCTGGATTACTTTTGTTTTAATATTATCTCCTTTCTTGCCTACAATGCTCGTTTTAGCTTTAGTTTTATTCACTGCATTCACATTAATATTAAAAGCTTGTGTTGAAGAAGATTTTGAATTAGTACATTTTAAAACAAATTCTTGGATACTTGCTTTTGCTGTTGTAGTTGCTTTTTCTGCAATAGCATCACTTGCTATGATGGAAGCTATAAAAATTGCAATGCTAAGTATTTCATTTATACTCTTCTATTTTGTCTGGATTAATACTGTAAAATCTAAAGAACAAATGAATTTTTATATTTATGTTTTTGTTCTAGCTGGATTTGTTGCTGCATTATATGGTTTATATCAATATTTTTTAGGAGATATTTATTCTCAGGCATGGTTAGATGATGAAATGTTTGAGGATATAAAAATGAGAGTCTACTCTACATTCCAAAATCCAAATGTATTTGGTGAATATTTACTACTAGTAGTACCATTTTCTATAATGCTAGTTGCTGATTCAAAAGGAATTATCAAAAAACTATTTTGGGCAGGAATTACTGGTATATTGGTACTATCGTTAGTTCTTACATTTTCAAGAGGATGTTGGCTAGGATTAATTCTTTCATGTTTTATACTTGCGATACTATTTGATAAAAGACTTATTTGGATTGGTATACTTGCATTAGTGGTAGCACCATTTATATTGCCACAAACAATATTAGAAAGATTTTTAAGTATTGGAAATATGCAAGATACATCAACTTCATATAGAGTATTTATTTGGCTAGGGACAATTGCTATGTTAAAAGACTATTTCTTATGTGGAATAGGTTTAGGAACAACAAGTTTTAATACAATTTATCCATTATATTCGTATAGTGAAATAGTTGCACCACATTCACATAGCTTATATTTACAATTATTCGTTGAATACGGATTGGTTGGATTTATTGTTTTTGTTGGAATTATTTATAACTATTTTAAAGAAACACTTATACATTATAAAAAGACAAAAGATTATATGACTATGGCATCTATAGCAGCACTAGCTGGTTTCCTACTCCAAAGTGCTACCGATTATACATGGTACAACTATAGATTAGTATTGATCTTTTGGATTGTCATAGCTATTGGAATTTCAAATACAAAATATTTAAATAAATCGAAAGGAGAAACACATGATTAAAGTTCTAAATATAATTAGTGACTCAAATATTGGTGGAGCCGGAAAATGTGTTATCTACTTTTGTAGGTCATATAATAAAAAAGAATTTAATGTAAGCGTTGTCGTTCCAAGAGGAAGCGAACTAATAAATGAACTTAAGAAAACAAACGTAAAAATAATTGAAGTTGATGGTTTAAAAGATAAATCTTTGGATATAAAAGCATTTTTTAAGCTTAGAAAAATCATTAAAAATGAAAAACCAGATATTGTTCATACACATGCTAGTTTCATTGCAAGACTTGCTGCAAGATTTGTAAAAGGCACAAAAATTATTTATACAAGACATTCTGTATTTCCAGTAAGCAATATGATTAAATATGGACTTGGTAGATGTATCAATAAATTTGCAAATGAATTTACATCTGATAGGATAATTGCTGTTGCAGAAGCAGCTAAAGAAAATCTAACAGATGGTGGCATCAATGAGAACATGATTGATGTTATATTAAATGGTGTCGAGCCTATACCTACTTCGTCAAAAGAAGAAAAAGAAAAATTAAAAAAGCAATTAAATATTTCTCAAGATGAAAAAGTAATTGGTATTTTAGCAAGATTGAATAAAGTAAAAGGTCACGAATATTTCATAGATAGTGCCAAAATAATCTTAGATAAAGGTATCAAAGCCAAGTTTTTAATCTTGGGTACTGGTGACGAAGAAGAATCTTTAAAACAAAAAGTAAAAGAATTAGGATTAGACAATCAAATCATTTTTACAGGTTTCATTAAAAATGTAGCTGATTATATTAATATATTTGATATTCAAGTTAATTGTTCTTATGGAACCGAAGCAACAAGTTTAGCATTATTAGAAGGAATGAGCATTGGAGTACCTGCAGTAGTTACAAACTATGGTGGAAATCCTGGAGTAATAAAAGATGGTGAAAATGGTTACTTAGTCCCTATCAAATCTCCAGAAGAAACCGCAAATAAAATCATTAAATTATTAGAAGATAAAAAGTTATATGAAACATTAAGTAAAAAATCAAAAGATATTTATTATGAAAAATTTACAATAGATGTTTATACAAAAAATATTGAAAAGGAGTATAAAAAAGTGTCAGAAACAAAATTTAAAAAGAAATTTAACATCATTGATTTATTTATTATCTTAGCTGCTATAATTATTGGATTTATTGGAATTAAATTCTTAAGAAAAACAGAAGTAATTGCTCCTCAAACTGTAAAAGTAACATATACTTATAGAAGTGATGAAGAAGAACCAGAAATTGCAAATATGATTGAAGAGAATACCGAAATATATGATAGTATAAAAAATTATTACATGGGTAAAGTAATCAAAAAGGAAACTATTCCTGCAACTAGAGATTTATATGATGAAGATTCTAAAGCATACAAATCTTCTGTAGTTGAAGGGAAAGAAAATATGATTCTTACAATCGAAGCAGATGCAATTATCCAAGGTAAAGACATATTAGTTGATAACCAATATGATATAAAAGTTGGAAACCAAACATTTATAAAAGGAAAAGGATTTGCTTCAAGAGGATATATTATAGGTGTTGAAAGGATTGGTGACTAATATGAAATTAAAGCTTAAAAAGATCAATATTTTTGATATTGCTACTATCATCTTATTATTAGCACTTTGCTTTGCAGCATATTTTAAATTCAATATAAATGAACATACAAAAACTGACGCTAAAATGGATTTAATTGAATACAAAATTAAATTTCCCGCACTTAGAAAATATAGCTTAGAAACATTTGCATCTGGAGATACTGTTTATGACTCACAAACAAAACTAGCTATTGGTACAATTAAAGCAATTGATTATGAACCTGCAAAAGTAATCTGTGAAACATCAACTGGTGATGCTGTTGTTGCAGAAAATCCTGAAAAATTCGATATCACACTTACAGTTGAAACAAATGGAATGGAAACAGATAAAGCATATTTTGCAGATAGAAGTGTTGAACTTAAAGTTGGAAATCAAAAACAAGTTGAAACCTTATATATTAAATCTACAGGTACTGTAATGAGTGTTAGAACAATTAAATAATAAAAAAGCACCCCAATTATTGGGGTGCATTTTTTTACTCTTTGGTCTCAGACCTATGGGCTCCTTTTGCATGCTTACCACGAGGAGTTACTTTAAACTCCGTCTTGGTAACCGTACAATAGAAGAAATACCCCAGGCCGAAAACAGCAACAACCACAAACAGCTTGCTGAGAAGTTCAGCAATGTGGCGGCCGCCTTCGGTGCCGAAAAGCAGTGCCAAAATCAGCAGGCATACCACAGCGGTAAAAATACCCAGCTGCTTTTTGGTAAACATTTTGTTCATCCGTTCCAAGATACTGATCATTTTCTCCTTCATGATGCTTCCTCCTTTGATGTCTCGAAAACTGTGCTAACTGGGAAAACCTCTCTTTAGCTCCTTTCATAATTTTCTAGGTACCAATGATATTCTAACACTTTATTTGTCTTATGTCAACCTATTTTATGTAAATTAGTCGTTATAAATTCTTGATTTTTAAGGCTATTTCATGAGTTATTCCTTCAACCGCTTCTAATTCTTCTATTTTAGCCTCTTTCATCCTTTTTACAGACTTAAATCTAGCAAGAAGAGCCTTTTTTCTCTTTTCTCCTATTCCTGTAATCTCATCTAATTCTGACTTTTTAATGCCTTCTTCTCTTAGTTTTCTATGGTAATTTATTGCTGTATTATGAACCTCATCTTGTAAAAATGTAACAAAATTAAATAATTTGTCATTTTTTGATATATCATATTCTTTACCATTTTCATCTAAAATAGCTCTAGTCCTATGCTTATCAGTTTTTACCATTCCATATATAGGAATGACAAGCCCGTATTCATCTATTACTTTTTTAGCAGCTCTTATTTGAGTAATTCCTCCATCCATAAGTATTAAATCAGGCTTTGGTCCAAAAGGATTTTTCTCATTTTCATTTAAATCATATGCTACATGCTTTAATCTACGAAGAAGTGTCTCTCTTAAACATCCAACATCATCTTGTCCTTCAACTGTTTTGATTTTTAATCTTCTATACTCATTTCTTTTTGGCTTTGCATTCTCAAATACAACAATACCTGCCACTTGATTTGTTCCAGATATATTAGAAATATCATAACTTTCAATTCTTTTTGGAAGTTCATCTAGATTTAATAGATTCATTAAATCCATCAAGATCTCTTCATCATCCATAGCTGTCGTCTTATTTTGAAGTGCTATTTCTGCATTTTTTTCTGCCATCTCAACAAATCTCATCTTTTCGCCTATTTTTGGTGTCTTTATCTCTATACTCTTTTTACCACTTAACTTTATAAGCCATTCTTTAATAAGCTCTTGAGAAGGTAATTCATACCTCATCATTATTCTAGAAGGTATATTATCTTCTGTATAATATTGTTTAATAAAATCTTCCAAAAGCTCCGCTTCCGACTCAGAAGAAATATCTTTAAAAATAAAGTTTTCTCCTTTTTGCATTCTGCTATTTCTTACACTAAATATCTCAATACAAGCTTTATCTAATATCTTAACAATACCTATGACATCTAAATCTTTCTCACTAAAACTATCAATTTTCTGCTTTTGGATTAAGTTTTCAATACAAGCTATCTTATCTCTTAATTCAGCAGCTTTTTCAAAATTTAAGTTATTTGATGCTTCATTCATTTCATTTTCAATTGATTGTAATATATTTCCTGCTTTACCATCTAATATATTCATAACTTGTTCAATTGATTTCATATATTCTTCAGGTGATATAATTCCCATGCAAAGACCCATACATCTTTTAATATGATAATTTAAGCAAGGAGTTTCTTTTTTCCCTTCTTTAAATATTCTTCTACAATGCTTTAACTTAAAAACTTTGTTTAAGTAATCTACTGTTTCTTTTGCAGCATAACCATTTGTATATGGTCCAAAATACTTTGCTCCATCATTTAATCGTTTTCTAACGATTCTTACAGTAGGAAATCTTTCGTTTAAAGATACTTTAATATATGGATACATCTTATCATCTTTTAATAAGACATTATATTTTGGTCTATGAAGTTTTATTAAATTACACTCTAGTATTAAAGCTTCCATCTCAGAGTCTACAACAATATATTCAAAATGATCAATTTGCGATACCATTTTCTTTATACGTTCTGTTTTATTAGTTTTTTGGAAATATTGTCTAACTCTATTTTTAAGAACAACTGCCTTACCAACATAAAGGATATTATCGTCTTTATCCTTCATAATATATACGCCAGGCTTTTCAGGAAGCTTTTTTAATTCTTCACCAATATTAAACATTGTTTGCCCTTTCTTCTATCTTAAATATATATGGATTTTACCATACAATAGTCTATATTTTAATACTTTAAATCAAAAATTAAAAACGGCTTGCTAAATTAGCAAGCCGAAAACCTCACTTAAAGAAGTATGTAAGCTTATTCTTCGTTTTAAACGTCTTTGCTACAATGTCGATTTCATCAATAAAGCCTGAATAAGCTTTTACACCATAGCCATCATCATAAAACGCACGTACCTTACGCTTTGCATCAATAAACTTTTTAGCTTCAAAAAGATCCTTTGTACGTCCTTCTTCAACATCTTCTTTTTTATCAGAATAAACGATAAATGTGGGTATACCAATCCTCCGATTTTTACTCGGAATCTTGGAAATCTCATATTTTTCACCGCTTACTGTCAAAAGAGTAACAATTTCTTTAGTAGATGAAATGCTTGCGAGAGGGCCAACAGTATAATCTTTGTCCTCTTCTTCAACATATATACGAGCACTAACATCATTGAAACAGTCCAGCCAGTGAGTAGCTTGAATTGAGCTGTTACACTTAATTCCAGTTTTTCTCACAAAGTACTTAAGCCGACCTCTCTTTACAGTATCAGTTTCCATCTTTCACCCTCCATTTTCTAAAATTATTTAGTAAAGGAAACATAGGGTAACTTTTAACCTTGTTTACTTTATCATATTTTATGTAAATATGCAAGGATTTTTAAATAAAAAAGGCCCAAGTATTTAAACTTGGGCCAAATTTATAATTTATTCTTCAACTGGAGCTGCTGGAGCATCATCAACATCTGGAGTCTCATCATATTTTTTAAGAACTTCATTTGTAATCATATCTCTTGTTTCTTGATTGATTGGATGAGCTACATCACTCTTTGTTCCGTTTTTTCTTCTTGTTTCTGGCATAACTACTAATAGTGGTTTGTCTTTTCTTTCGATAACTTTTACGTCGTGAATAACAAAGCAACCATCGAATGTGATTGAAGCAACAGCTTTCATGTTACCCTCTGATTTAATTTTTTTAAGTCTTACTTCTGTAATTTGCATAATAATATGCACCTGCCTTTCATGTGATTAGTAGCCGTGCCTTTGTACACATCTACCAAAAGTAGTGTACTTGAATATTTTAAAAAGTGCAATATTTTTTTAATATATTTTTAAAAATATTTTAACAAAACAAAGCTTGTATGAATTATGTATACAAGCTTTGTGAGATCTAGTATTTATTTACTTCTAAATTGCTTATATTCTTCTGCAGTAAGTAAC
Source organism: Clostridia bacterium (assembly GCA_017518295.1). Classification (GTDB taxonomy): domain Bacteria; phylum Bacillota; class Clostridia; order TANB77; family UBA1234; genus RGIG6105. The sequence goes on along the minus strand of JAFWVJ010000012.1, from coordinate 204,986 downwards.
GATGTATATCCTTTATAATATGCTAATTCAGATACTGTCACTAATTGATAGCCCTTATTTAACAACTGAGGTATTAACTCTTCTACCGCATCAGCTGTAGCGCCATAAATAGAATGTAAAAGAATTATATTACCATCAAAATTTGTTGTCTTATTAATTTGATTTAATATTTTCGTTTTATTTCTTGTCTTCCAATCAAGACTATCTATATTCCATTTTATAATAGGATAATTTGTATTCTCTTTAACTTTTAAGTTTGCATTTCCATATGGAGCTCTCATAAGTAATACTTCATGTCCTAATGCTTTCTTAAAAGCTTCTTGAGCATTTGTTATCTCATCTTTAATCTCATCGTCATTTAATATATTTAGATTTTTATGAGAATATGTATGTGATCCAACTTCGCATCCTATACTTTCTTCACGTCTAACAATATCTGGATAAGTATTAACTAATTGACCTAAATCAAAAAATGTAGCAACAACATTATATTGTTCTAATGTATCTAATATTCTAGGTGTTGAATTTGGATTAGGTCCATCATCAAACGTAATGGCAACCATTGGCTTATTAGGATCAATTCCTCGATCTAAAATCTCTAATTCAATTTCTTTATGTAAGTTTTTCTTTCTAGATAAATATCCAGCTTTTACATATCCAACTTCACCATTATATAAAACAGTTTCCCAGTTATCATCGCCACTTCTTACTTCAATAGGATCTTTTTCATTTAAAGTTCCAATTATTTCAGAATTAGTACTTTGTTCTTTTCTAATATTAACGGCAGTCGTAGCAAATTTTAAAACATCACCACTATATAAAAATACAAAACTAGAAACATCTTCTCCATCAAGAGGCTCTAAAATAGAAACCTTACTGGCAGTATCTTCTATCTTATGATAAGACGTTAATTCATCTCCATTAGTTAAATCATAAACATGAGTATATTCTTTTTGTGTCAAAATAATACCATCAGAATTAGTTATACAATCGACAAAAACTAATCTCATGGTATTAGAAGGATCAATATAGCTTCGATAATCAACATGCTCATAAAAAATATCAGCATTCTCATCTTCACTATTATATGATTCTATAAAACTTCTTTTTAGATCCTTAGCATGCGATAATATAGATTCGTCTATTTCCTCTATTCCCACTTCTGGATAACAAATAGAAAAATTGCAATTATTAATATAGTCAATCTTCATTTGTGCAATTCCAACTTCTCTAGTAGGATTCGTATCTTGTTTATAATAAGATGCCAAATCACCACTTGGATAAACTAAATCTATATTTTCTTTATTCTCTTTATTAACATTTACAAAAACAAAATAAAAAGTAGCCACTGCAAAAATTAATATAAGTAAAATAGCTATTATTATTTTATATAATGTATTGTGCTTTAAAACTAATGCTCTACTATAAGCAATGTCTTCATTTTCTTTCATAAAAATCTCACTTCTTACTTTAAATCTTTTGTCTTAATAAAAGTATAAAATACTTGATATTTAATTTCAATACCAATGTATTATGTAACCTAAAGCAATATAGATTTATTAAATTTGAAAGAATAAATAATAGTTTTAGATACTTGTTTTTCAAGTATTTCTTCAAGCGCTCGTTTATAAAGTTCCAATTGAACTTTATAACGTTTTATTAACTCTTGCTCATTATCTACATTATCTGTCTTGTAATCAACCAGTACTATATTACCATCCTCATCAACAAAATATAAATCAATTATACCTTGGATCATTATATCTTCATCCGAATCAACATTATAAATCTCTTTAGCTTTAAGATTTAGGTTAAAAGAAGTCTCTTTATATACTTTCTTTGCATTTTTTATATCATTAAATAATTCAGTTTTAGAAAAATTTAGGATCTTATTATAAATTGATTCTTTTAGCTTATCATCATCTGTTATTTTACGAAGTAACTCAAAAATTTGAACTTTAGATATATCCTCAAAATCTAATTTTTGTAATGTCTCATGAAGAACAGTGCCATATTTAGCTCCTGTTTCTATTTGATCATTCAAAAATTCAGGTGCCTTAATTAAATCAGGTATTGTACTATTATAAACTTCTTCATTCATTGAAATCGCATTTCTCTTAATCTCAGATATACTTACTTTATTTGGTAAATTAGTAGCAATTTCATATTTGTATTTCCAATTCATTTGCTTATCAACTTCATCATAGCTAATAGCATTTGATACATCAAGCTCATATTCATTATCATTTCTTGTAACTTCTTCATCGTTTTCAATTAAAGAATTATAATCAATTCTATTAATTTTCCAATCACTAATCTTATTAACAATAGAATATGCAATCCAATCAAGCATAGAATTACTATTAGATATTTTATATCTTGTTATAGGTGAAGAATATTTACTTATTGCCTTATCTATTTCTTTAACTAAGCCTGTAACATATAATTTCTCTCTTGCACGAGTAAGAGCAACATACAAAATACGCATTTCTTCAGATAAGCTTTCTTTTTTTGATTTAATAGATATAGCCCATTTAGAAATGCTAGGAAATCTAATTCTATAATCATAATCAACTACATCTACGCCAAATCCTAATTCTTGATCTAAAATAATATTCTCACTTAAATCTCTAAAATTAAACTTTTTATCGGTAGCAGCTAAAAATACTATTGGAAATTCAAGTCCTTTACTTTTATGGACACTCATTATCCTAACTACATCTTCATTTTCGCCAATTACTTTACTTTCGCCAAAATCATTTGAACTAGCTTTAATATTATCGATATATTTTAAGAAATTAAATAATCCTTTAAAACTTGTTTTCTCAAATCTTTCAGCTCGTTCTAATAATAGTTTAAGGTTTGCTTTTCTCTTATAACCATCTGGAAAAAGTGATACAAAGTAAATAAATCCTGTTTCTTCATAAATTAATGATATAAGTTCCCATAAAGACAAATCTTTTGATAGTTCTCTCCATCTATATAGCTTTTCCAAAAACGAATTAACTTTTATAGATAAATCATTTTCTTGATTTAATGTTTTTATCATAGCTTCATAAAAGCTAGATTTTCTATCAGATAATCTAATTGAAGAAAGCTCATCAATTGAAAAGCCTCCAATTTGTGATCTAAGTACACCAACTAAAGGAATATCTTGAATAGGATTATCTATTATTCTTAACAAAGAAAGAATCGTCTGTACTTCAGTATTATTAAAATAATCTCCACCATTTTCTGAATAAACAGGTATATCTTTATTAGATAGTTCTTCTAAAAGAGCATCTATTCTTCCAACAGTACTTCTTAGAAGAATAACTATGTCTCTATATTTAACTTTTCTATATTTTTTAAGATCTTTATCATAAATATCTTTATTATTTACAATTTCTTTAATCTTTTTTGCGATAAATTTTGCTTCAAGATTAGCATTTGAATCTATACCATCAATAATTTCTTCATCATCTATGTTAGTTTCTATTAGACAAAGTTCGGCTTTTTCGCCATTATGCTCATAATAGTCTGCTCCAAATTTTAAGTATTCATCAGAATTATAGTCTATTTCGCCAACATCTTTAGACATAATATTTTTAAATATGTGATTTACTTGCTCAATAATATTATTATTACTTCTAAAGTTTTTAAATAATAGAATCTTTTTATTTATTTCATCTTGATTATCGTCTGAAGCATTTACATATGTATTATACTTATTTAAGAAGATATCTGGTCTTGCTTGTCTAAAACGATAAATACTTTGCTTAACATCTCCAACCATGAACATCTTATTATTTGAAATAGCATTTAATATGTTTTCTTGAATAAGGTTGCTATCTTGATATTCATCTATCATAATTTCATCAAATTTATCTTTATAAACATTAGCAATTTCTTCGTTGTTTGTTAAAAGTAATAAAGCAAAGTGTTCTATATCATTAAAATCCAATATATTCTTTTCTAGCTTTTTATTCATAAAACATCTACTAAAATCTATTACCAAATTTGCAATTGTTTTAAGATTTATATAAATATTATTATATTCATTTAATACATCTTTAGAATCAGATACAAAATACTTCTTTTTTATATCATCATTAATAGTTGCTTTTACAGCCTTTCTAACATCATTAATTTTATCTTTTAATTCTTCTGGAGTGCCTCTAGAACTATTAGCTCTTGCAAACTCAAAATTATTAATGGATATATAAGCATTATCAAAGGATGAACAATTATTTAACAAATTATTCAAATTATTGATATCTTCATTAATAACATCAAGATACTTTAAAGCTAATTCAGAATCACTAATTTCATTATATAAAGTTTTTAATTCGTTAATAGAATTTGAAATTTGTTCTTTTGTATAATTTAAAACTAACTTACCATATTCTGAATTAGTTAAATAATTATCAAAATCATTTCCAAATATTTTTAAATCATATTTTTCAACTTGTTGATTAATCCACTCATCTGGATTTAAGCAAGTTCTTGTAAAATTAAAAATCTTAAGTATTAAATCTCTTAAATTGTCATCGCCTTTATTAGAAGCATAATTATTAAAGATATTTATAAAATCTTCATCATTTGATTCATATTTTTCTTCAAGCATCTCTTCTAATGCTTCTAGTTTTAAAATTTCACATTCTGAAGTTTCTGCAATTCTAAAGTTAGGATCCAATCCTAACTTAAAAAAGTTATCTTTAACTACTCTTAGACAGAAACTATCTATAGTAGTAATAGATGCTTTAGATAGAAGTTTAATTTGATCATACAGTTTAGGATTCTTATCAATTTCACTAAATAATCTTTCAGAAAGTCTTTCTCTCATCTCTAAAGCAGCACTATTAGTAAAGGTAACGACTAATAGCTTATCAATATCGATACCATCATTAATTACTTTATTTATAATTCTTTCGACTAAAACAGCAGTCTTTCCAGAACCTGCTCCAGCTGCAACAAGCAAATTACAATCTTTTGTATAAATAGCTCGTTTTTGTTCATCAGTAAATTGCATTACTTTCCTCCAAATTAATTATTTATTCTATTAATTACATCTTCATCTTTTAGTTCATTTAAACGTCTTACTTTATTTCCTAAACTTCTATCAAATCTACATGATTTATAATAATCGCAGTATTCACAAGGAGATTTAACATTTTTTCTAATTAAAGGTTCATTTTTAACATTGCCTTTAAGAATCTCATTACCTATTTGTTTTAGTACTTTATGCATATGTTTCGTTAAATTCGAAAAATCATGCTCATTAACCACAGGCATCTTAGAAAATTTACCATTTTTATCTATCTTTAGATTTAAAATTGAAGAGTCAAATGATTCACCAGTTCCTACTTTTTCAAAACTATTATCTAAAGCTTCAATCAATTTAACATTTGATATTGCTAAACCATTCATTTTTAACGATTCGATAATATTATTCTCTACTTCTTCTTTACTAATTCTTCTATCTGTCTTAAGTAATGGATCATCAAGTTTTAAATAAAAAACTCCACCTGGTTTAAACACATCTTGAGAAATAGCATCGCTATATGCTAAAAGTTGTAATTGTATACCATAATAAACATTAGAAAGTTTAATCGCTTTATTTGATGATTTATAATCAATTATTCTTATATATTTATCATTTCCTACTTTAGCTACATCTATTCTGTCTACTTTTCCTGATAATATTAATTTATTACCATCATCTAATTCTATATTTATTTCGGGATATTCTTTATCTTTGCCAAACTCGACTTCACTACCCATAATATTAAAAGATCCAGATTTTATATGATAAACAATAAGCCAAATCGTCTTTTTCACTTGTTCTTTAAGTTTAACGCTAAGACTTCTAAGTTTACCTGTAGAAGAAAACAAATTCTGTCTAAAATTAGATAACACGCTTTCAGTAATATCATCAACTAAAGAAAAACATTCTTCTTTATTAATACTTTTAATATCAATATTCTCATCTAGCACTTTTTTAGTAAATAAATCTATAATCTCATGTAAAAAAGATCCAATATCTGGTAATTGTAAGCTATAAATCTCTCTTTCTTTAAGATTTAAGCCATATCTTAAATAAAAAGAGTAAGGACATGACATATAGGATTCAAGTTTAGATACACTTGAATTCATAGATTCGCCATATAATTTATTAGAAATATCTTTAGACATATATTCTATCGTATTTTTATAGTCTAATCCTTTAATGGTATTTTGATATCTTTCTTTCTCATTATTCTCATACCATTTTTTTAAATAAAAGTAATCATCATTTTCAAAATTATTATCTTCTCTTTTTCTTATATCATCTATAACCGCCTCAAAAGATGCTTTAGAGGATAAAATAATTCTATTTTGACTATTATTTTCTTTCAATTTAGGAAAAATAGCCTTAATCTGATTAATAATAAAAGAACATCTTAAAGCTTTTCCTTCTAAATCTGATTGTGGATAACTAATATATAAATAGTCGCTAGGAGCAGACAAAGCTTTATATATATTAAAGTAGTCTTGCTTTAGAAGTTTTTTTGTATCTTTTGCAATTTCTACGCCATTATCTAAAAGTAATTGCCTTTCTTTATCATTAATGAATCCTTCATCTTGTGAAGAAATTGGAAAATTACCATCATTCATTCCAATTATAAATATAATTTTTATTTCATTATTTCTTGTTCTTTCTACATCACCAATAATAACTTTATCTTTAGTAGATGGAATAACGCTTATTTCATAATTAGATACACCTATTTTAAACACAGATTGAAATTTATCAAAAGAAATAAGTTCATCACCAATAGTAGCAGCCATATCATCAAATACATTAATTAAAACATTCCAAACCTGAGAATATTCAAGAGCTAATCTAATATCTTTACCTTCTCCAGATTTTAACTTTTCTATCTTATTTAAAATAGTATTATAAACTTCTATATTATTAATAAAATCATAAAGACCTTTTATAATCTCTTTTGTTGTTTTCCTACCAGAAAAATTCTCTTTAAAAGAAATAATAGGATTAATAATCTTTTCTCTAATATTATTAATTTTTTCTAAATTCTTATCTTCTATGTAAAAAGGTTCTTCCCACTTTTTACCTTTAATGCCCCATTTTAAAACATAGTTTTCTATTAAATCAATGTCATTTTCATCATCTATATTAGTTAAACCAGTCTTAAGATAAGAAAAAACACTTTCATATTTATAATTATTATTTATAATATCTATAAAAGATAAAATAAGTAGAATTAGGGGTTCAAGAGATAATTCTTTTTTATCATCTATAAAAAACGGAATGTTATATTTAGGAAATATATTCTTAATTGTGTTTTTATATTTATCAGTATCTCTTGTTAAAATAGCTATATTTTCAAAACGATAATTAGAATTTTCATCTCTTACAAATTCTAAAATACTCTTAGCAACATTTTCCACTTCTTCATAGCTGTCTTTGTATTTATTAATGAATATATTTTTAACTTCATTATTATATGTATTAATTGGTAATCTAAATATATTCTTTTCTAAATGTATTAAATCATTATTTTTGAATCTAACAATATCCATTAAATATTCTTTATTAATTGTTTTATCGACTATTTTATCTATATTGCTATTATTTAATTCAAATAGTTCATCTTCACCAGAAATCATAGAAATTGTAACATCACACTTAGTTATAAGTTCATTAATAATAATTAACTCTTGCGGAATAAATCCATCAAATTCATCTATCCAAATTTTAGCGCCATATAATGACTTAGTATTATGAATAACATCTTTTAAAACAGTTAAGACATCATTAGAATCAATAAACTTATTTTTAATAAATTCTTGATACTCCGAATAAATTAAGCTTAAATCATTAAGTTTCATTTGAAGATATTCATTTTTAACATCCAACTTTAATAAAACATCTGGTGAAATATTATATCTTTTAAATTCCGAAATTTCATCAGAAACAGTTTTAACAAGTCCAATGTTATTTGAAACACCCTTAAGCACTTGAAGTTTATTTTCATACTTTTGAAGAAGATAATAAATAAGCATTGTTTTACCGGAATCGCTAATTGAATTTATAGTTATATTATTCTCTGTTAAAACTCTATATGCCAACCTCTTAAAAGAGAGTACTTGTGCTCCAATTATTCCATTTTTACCACATATCTTTATTAAATTCTTTTCGCTTTCAAATGAAAATTGTTCTGGAACAATATAGATTATTGGTTTATCAAAACCAGAATCTATGCATTCTTTAATTTCATTTAAGCATTTAGTGGTTTTACCGAGAACCACTTCTACCAAGAATAAACCTCATATAAACTCCTTAAATAATTAAATGGCGACCTTAGGCCGCCATTATAAAACTAAGATCTTATATTATCTATCTTTTATTACTAAAACATTTCTATACATTGCACCAGGATCAGTTGTTGAAGCACTATCATTAAAAGCACTATATGAAAATAGATTACTATCTTCTCCTCTTATTATGTAAGGTTGAGTACTTGAAACTCTAATACTTGTACCGCCAAACCATGCAGATTTATCATGAAGTCCTGACGAAGTTGCAACTATGCCATCACCAAATTTTCTTCCTTGGCTATGTCCATACTTATCACCTGAATATCCTTCATATGAATCATATGTAACCGTATCATATGAATTAGGTTCATCAGATTCTGGATCTTTTTTATTTAAATAGTACATGTCTGCATATGGGATTTTATCTTGAATCTTTGACTTTAATCCACCTGCAACAAAGCATCTCTCGTTTAAATCCAAAACTCCTGATGCACTATCAATCAATGAATTACCATTTTCAGATCTACCTACGCTATACATTGAAAGGTAAGCAATTGCTGCCCATTCTGTATTTTTAATAAGATGTGAATCAACCTCATCTGGATCCATATTTGGATGTAGATTTGAAAGTTCAATTTCAGTTGTAGCAACAACTCCAGAATTTGTAACAACATGGTTAGCAAAATCAATATTCTCTTTAGCTACCCAAAAGCCAGGTAAATCAACTTTATTCCCATCTTCATCTTTATATTGGAAGGCTGGATGGACTTGATATCCTTTAGGTAAAACCTCCTCATTAGGCATTAAATCAGAAGTACCTCTTAAAAAGATAATTTGAACGGCAGTTTGTGGAATAGAGAGATAATCTTTTGCATAATATAGTTCTTGTATATGATAAGCAAATCTTGGAATCCAAACATACATGATATTATCACTATCTTTAATCATAACATTTGCCCACATTGGAGAATCTACCGAATAATTATACCAATCTGATTTATACATATCTTCTACCAAAACAGGATTTGGATCATTATTAGAATCTAAATATGACTTAATGGGAACCATTTGTTCAGTTAAAATAGGTCTATTAACACCTTTTGCTTCATCAAATTCAATTTTATAATGTTCAACTACATCCTTATCAAAATATTCTCTTTGATAAGTAACATAGTCATCATCAGTATACACACCTGTTTTTTTAATTAATTTAGGTGTTTTTAACTCATATATCTTTTTAGTAGAATCTACACTATCTACTGTTTTTCTAATTAGAATCGGAGCATGCTCATCAGTATTGGCAAAATTTGGAAGTCCCATTGTTTTGTAATCGTCAACACCTATTTGCATAAATCCCCCTTCAGTATTACTAGAAAGAGTATCTGCATATCCTAATTCTTTTTCATGAGCTATTACAGCACTTGCTACTGCTTCAAGTCTTTTTACTGCTTGAGTTCTTCTACTTTGATCAACTATCCTAATGCCAGTAAATGCAGTTATAGAAGTAACAATAATCAAAACAATTATAGTTATAACAAGTGAAATAACCGAAACACCTTTATTATTAATCATTTGTATTCTCTCCTTAATACACAAAATATGAGTTAAATAAAATTGTCATTTACTATGTAACTATTAAAAAACATACTAAAAATTTAATGCAACCGAATAAACGTATAAAGTACTAATAATCACAAGTATAAATACTATAATCTCAAGGATTATAATAGCTCTTGCAAAACTTTTTAAGTGTAAATTTTCACTATTTAATGAAAAAATGATTGCTATTATCAAACCTACTATAGGTAAAGAAAATAGTAATGTATAACCAAAATATTTCCAAGCACCAAGTGGTTCATATTCTTTAGGTAAATAATCTGGATAAGCCATTTGACTCATATTTTAACCTCCTTATTTAATCTCAGTATATCTTCCAACTTTAGTACCAACTTCATCTTTTAATTCTATTTCATTTTCTAAAATTGGTTTTATAGAAGTATCGTGATATTTATTTATTATAGTTTCATTTCCATTTTCATCAGTAGCTATTCCATGAAGTTTATTAAGTGTTTCTCTAACATCAATAGGATATTCTTCTTTAATAACATCACCATTAATGTTGTTTTGCCCAACATTTAATCTAGATTTGCCTTTTACAACATAGTAGCATCCCTTTTCATTTGAAATGTAGAATTGGATTGTACCATCATCAACTTGTAATGCAAATCCTGGTAATGTAAATACATGTCCATTAGATGTGATAAAGTGGTATTCTTGACCATCTGTATCACCATAGAATTCATAACCTGCACTACCATTTGGATTATTTCCTACTGCATCATATCCTGTGATATTTTTATCATCAATAATATATGCAACTACTTCTTTGTCATCAACTTTATAAATTTTCTTTAATGTGTCAGGTAATTCATAACCAACTGGCATTGTTCTATTTGTTGTTTCAACATCACCAGAAGCTGTTCTTAAACCATTTGCTACCATATAATATAATTGAGCATCATTAACATTTTCTGATCTGATACCCAAAGTTTGTTTAGCATTTAATGCATCCATAGTAACTCTATCATAATATTGAGAGAAGTTATTTGTAAATACGGCTAATTGAGCCTTGTTTGTTGTGTCTCCACCTGCAGATAAAACAATAAAAGCCAATGGAATTATTAAAACTAAGCCAACTAACATCAAGCAAAATCTTGATCTTGCAAAATTTCTTCTTGCAATGTAGCTATTATCAAATGCAAAAATAAATAAAAATATTAGTCCAACCACAGGGATGCTGAATAATAATAAATATCCAACAATAGCCCAAGGACTCATTATTCTATATTCTTCCGGAATGTTATTTTGATTATAATTATCAGTATAATCCATCACTTTACCCCCATTTTTTAATTTCACTAAAATTATATCAAATGCTATTAAAATAATACTTACATATAACCAATAATTAATAAAAACTTAATATTTGTGCTAATTATCATCATCAAGCTTTAAAATCGATAAAAATGCTTCTTGAGGTACCTCAACAGTACCAAATTGTTTCATTCTCTTCTTACCTTCTTTTTGCTTTTCTAATAGCTTCTTTTTACGAGTTATATCTCCACCATAGCATTTAGCAAGAACATCTTTACGCATAGCTGAGATAGTCTCTCTTGCTATAATCTTACCGCCAATAGCAGCTTGAATTGGGATTTCAAACATTTGTCTTGGAATATTTTCTTTAAGTTTTTCAGCCATTCTTCTGCCTCTAGCATATGCTTTGTCTTTATGTACTATGATAGAAAATGCATCCACCAAATCACCATTTAAAAGAATATCCAGCTTAACTAGTTCAGATTTTTGATAACCAATTATTTCATAGTCAAGCGATGCATATCCTTTACTGCGTGATTTTAGAGCATCGAAGAAATCATAAATAATTTCATTTAATGGCATCTCATATTCAAGAATAACCCTAGTATCATCCATATACTTCATATCTTTATATACGCCACGTCTATCTTGACATAATTGCATTATGTTACCAACAAATTCTTTTGGAAGCATTATTTGCGCTTTAACAATTGGCTCTTCCATTGTGGAAATTTCTGGTATTGGAGGCATATCTGCCGGATTATATAATTCTATTTGAGTACCATCCGTTTTATTAATTTTATAAATAACTGAAGGTGCTGTAGATATTACATTTAAATTAAATTCTCTATCTATTCTTTCTTCGATAATTTCCATATGAAGAAGGCCTAAGAATCCACATCTAAATCCAAAACCTAAAGCTACTGATGTTTCTGGCTCATAGAATAAAGAAGCATCATTTAATGAAAGCTTTTCCAAAGCAGCTTTCAAATTTTCATAATCGCTACCATCTGCAGGATACATTCCACAATAAACCATTGGAGTTACTTTTCTATATCCAGGTAATGCTTCATCTGCCTTTTTATTTCTTAAAGTGATAGTATCACCAACATGGATATCTGAAACATTCTTAATTGAGGCAGCAATATAACCTACTTCACCTGCTTTTAATTCTTTACAAGGATTATATGTGCCAACACCAAAATATCCTACTTCAGATACAGTTTCTATTTTTCCTGTAGCCATAAAATAAATTTCATCGCCTACTTTTACACTACCATCTTTAAGTCTTACAAATGCAACTGCACCTTTATAATTATCATAATATGAATCAAATATTAATGCTTTTAATGGAGCATTTTCATCTCCTTTAGGAGCTGGTATACTAGAAACGATTTTTTCCAATACTTGATCTACATTCAAACCTGTTTTGGCAGATATTAGCGGAGCATCTTCAGCTGGAATACCAATTACATTTTCTATTTCAGATATAGCAATATCCGGCCTTGCATTTGGTAAGTCAACCTTATTTATAACTGGAACAATCTCTAAATTGTTATCAACCGCTAAATACACATTTGCAAGAGTTTGAGCTTCAACTCCTTGTGTGCTATCTACAACTAAAATTGCACCTTCACATGCTGCTAAACTACGAGAGACTTCATAGTTAAAGTCAACATGTCCTGGAGTATCTATTAAATTCAAAACATATTCTTCGCCATCTTTTGCTTTATATATAGTTCTAACACTTTGAAGTTTAATTGTAATGCCACGTTCTTTTTCTAAGTCCATATTATCTAAAACTTGTGCTTCCATCTCTCTTTTAGAAAGTGCACCTGTCATCTCAATTAATCTATCAGCAAGTGTAGATTTTCCATGATCAATATGAGCAATAATGCAAAAATTTCTAATCTTATCTTGTCTTTCCAAATTTACAACCTTTCTATCTATGTATCATAAGTACATAGTTCATCTATTTTTCTTTCTTCTATTATCACAGTAAGCTTATTCAAATTAGAAATAGCTTTTAAAAGCATTTTTCCATCTATAAGCTTTTCATCATATGCTTTTTGTAACTCATCAAAATCCAAAAACTCAATTTTTCCATTTGGATAATATTTAATATCTACTAATAAATCTATAAAAATATAACTATCATCATTTGCATCATACTCATAATCAATAATGTCACAATAATAGTATAATAAATTTCCATCTTTATTAAAAAACTTACTAATTTTATAACCATCATTAAAATACGTCCACGACATACCGGCTTTCAATATCATCTCTAGGATGAATTGGAAGCCATTTAGTTATAATTAAGTTTTCATCTCTATATATAACTTCATCTTTTGAAATATCTATTATTTCATTAGGAATAAATCTTTTTCTAAATAATTTCATCTTTTGAATCTCCTATTATTTAAATTTTAGAATAATAGAAAAGCGACTTAAGGTACAACAAAAAAGTTGAACCATTAAGTCGCTATTTTTTAAGAAAGTAAAGAAGCGATTTGTTCTTTTACTTTGTCAATTCCGACACAAGTATCGATATTTACAACATGAATCTTATCGCCATACTTTTCTTGAATTTCACTAGCAACTTTCATATACTCATCTTGTTGTTTAACACTACTTTCTTTGCTAAATTTAGCATATTTGTTAACACCTTTGCCATCTCTTGCAAGCCTTGCTTCAAACTCATCAGTATCACTCAAATAAAGATTAATATAATAAATATCAAAGTCAAAGCTAGCAAATCTTTCTAAAAAAGTTAAAAACTCTTCTCTATAGTCAAATTCTTTAAATCCTAAATTGCAATAAACATATTCAGTAAAAAATGTTCTATCAAACACTAGATTTATACTTTTATTTTGCAATTTTTCAATATAGTCTAATAAATCATTGTACATAGAAACAGATTTTGGCTTTCCAGAAGGAGTGTTATCACTACTACCACTAAGCCTATAAAGATTAGTATAAGGAATTTTGTGTCTAATAAAATCAGTAACAGTAGTTTTTCCAGCACCTTGTGGTCCTTCAACCACGATGAGTTTAGAGTTTGCCATGAATTATCACCTACCTAATTAAGATATTGATATATAATAATTATAAATTATTAACTAGTTCTTTAAATTTGCGACCTCTCTCCTCAAAGTTTTTAAACATATCAAAACTTGCAGATGCAGGAGAGAAAAATACGCTATCTCCATCGTTTGAAACTTCATAAGCTTCATTAACTGCTTCTTCTAATGTATTACATTCAAATATTGGTAATTCATCTTCTGAAACAGAAGCAGCTTTCATTGCTTCTATAGTCGCATTTTTTATCTTTTCTGATGTTTGCCCTACCAAAACCAATGCTTTCACACAAGAAACTATATATTTTCCAAGTTCAGTATAATCTAAATGTTTATCATAGCCTCCTGCTATTAGAACAACTTTATTCTTAAAACTCTTTAGACCAGCAATTGTCCTACTAGGACTACTACCAATAGAATCATTTCTCCAAGTAACACCATTAACTATTCTAACTAATTCATTTCTATGTTCTACACCATTAAAAGTCGTTAAGACATTCTTAATAGATGTTACCGAGACAAGTTCTTTAATGGCAGCTATAGCTGTGCAGCAATTTTCATAATTATGCTTGCCTATTAGCTTAATTTCATTAGTATTAATTACTTCCCTCTTATCGCCATTTTCACAAATATATATAATATCATCTTTTTCAGAGTAAAGGACACCATTTTGAATCTCATCATTAGTGCTAAAGAATCTCACTCTTCCTTTAGCATCTTTTTCAAAAGATCTAGTTACTTCATTATCATAGTTTAAAACAAGTAAATCCGTATTCTTTTGATTTAGAAAAATGTTTTTCTTTGCATTTATATATTCATCATAATCTTTGTGAATATCTAAATGATTAGGAGATATATTAGTAACTACAGATATTTGTGGAGATACCTTAAGAGTAAATAATTGAAAAGAGCTTAATTCCAAGACTACAAAATCTTCTGGAAGCATTTCATCAATTTTACTAAATAAAGGAGTTCCAATATTACCTCCCAAATAACAATTGTAACCTTCTTCTTGAAGAATTTTATATATCAAAGTTGAAGTTGTAGTCTTACCATCACTACCTGTAATTCCAATCACCTTTGAAGGGCAAAGTTCTATAAGCATTTCTATTTCAGAAGTAAGAGTAGCTCCTCTTTCAACTTCATCAACTACTTCTCTTATATCTGGCCTCATACTTGGGCTTCTAAAAATATAATCATATCCAACTAAATTTTTTAAATACTCATCTCCAAGCGAAAATTTGACTCCAGCCAAAACGTATTCTTCATATTTTTCTTTATCAATTTTATCTAAAGTTCTTTTGTCAAAAACAGTTATATCTGCATTTAAATCAATCAAATATTTAACAAGTGGTATATTACTAACTCCAAAACCTATAATTGCAACTCTTTTACCATTTATATCTTTTTTAAATGCTTCTAATTTTTCATTGATATACATTTTTTACTCCTTGAAAATTAGCATTAATCACCTAAACATATTCCAATTCTTCTAGCTGTTTGAACTAAATCACCATTTAAATCAACTAATTTCAAATTAGAAGATTTTGCACCAATGGTAGTATTCGTACCTGCAACTTCATTTAATGAAATACTTTGTAGTTTTCCATTTAAAACAGTAACCATTCTACCAAATTTTTCTTCTATACAAAGTTGCATTGCATATGAGCCAAACTTAGTTGAAAGAATTCTATCATAAGCACAAGTATTACCTCCTCTTTGAATATATCCTAGAGTTGTTGATCTAGTAGTTAATCCAGTTAACTTTTCAATTTGTTTTGCAACATATTCACCTGCACCACCTAATTTAACACTATCTAATCCAGCATTTTCAGCATTTCCTTCAACCTCTCTAATAGAGATTGAGCCTTCTTTAGGTTTAGCGCCTTCTGCAACAACTATTATGCTATAGTTTCTTCCAGTTTCACTTCTTTTATTTATTTTTTCAATTACTTTATTTAAATCATAAGGAATTTCAGGAATCAAACAATTATCTGCTCCGCCTGCGATAGCTGCCGAAAGAGCAATCCATCCGGCGTATCTGCCCATAACTTCTAGCACCATAATTCTACCATGCGATTCAGCAGTTGTTCTTAATCTATCTATGGCTTCAGTTGCAACATCAACAGCAGTATTATAACCAAAAGTCACATCTGTAAAAGGAACATCATTATCTATAGTCTTTGGAACACCAATAACATTTACACCTCGTAGCATAAAGTCACGGCCTGATTTTAATGAACCATCTCCACCAACTACTATTAAGCAATCAAATCCATCTTTTTTTAGCATTTCTGCAACTTCTTCCGATTTATCAACAAAAACTTTTTCGCCTTTTTCATTTACTTCAGGAACAGCAAAACAGTTAGTGCCATTATTTGATTTTAATATTGTTCCACCTTTATGTATTATTCCACTTACTTCATTTAATCCCAATTTGATGTAGTTGTTTTTAAGAAGACCTTGGTATCCTTCTAAAAAGCCATACACCTCAACGCCATTATATAATGCTGTTTTTACAGCTCCTCTTATAACAGCATTTAATCCTGGACAATCTCCACCTGCAGTTAATATACCAACTTTTTTAACCATAGTATTATTCTTCCTCTCTTCTGTATATTAAAAAATTATCGTTCCCACCAATGTAAATTATTGGTATCCGAATTAATTGTATCATTTGTGTTTGTATTTTTATTTTCTGTATTACTTGGGCTAGGTTCTACTTTATTCTCAACAGGAACACTATTTGTTGTGTTTGTTGAAGCATCACCATTATTTACTACATTATTGATATCATTTATTTCATTATTAACTTCAGTCGCAGGAGCAACATAATTAGTATGATATGTGCAATAAGTTGTTGGAACTTCATATGCATAATCATATGGTTTTATAGTTGGTTTTCCTTCCTCATAATGACGATTTAATCTAGATATCTTATGTGTAAATGTAGCAGCTCTACATGCATCTGTTGGAAGTAAATTAGTATCTGGGCAAACCTCAACAAATTCATGAATATTACATGTTTCTTTTGGAATTGAACCATTTTTGCTATTAAATATTTCTGTTATAACTCTACTTCCACGAGGGTCATTCTTACAAGCATCACTAGCAATTAATCCAGAATCTCTACAAATTGCAACATCAACTACTCCAGCAGGACGTTCAAAATTAGCTGCTTTACAGCCTTTAACTTTGTGTACTTCGTCCATAACATCATGCCACATCTTAGTACCAGGGTTTGTAGCACAGTTAATATATTTAGGAGTGTCATAACCATACCAAACACTTGCTACATAGTATGGAGTAAAAGCTGAAAACCATCTATCTTTGTCATCAGAAGTTGTACCAGTCTTAGCAGCAACTTCGATTCCTCCACTAATTCTAGCATTTCTACCAGTACCTTCGCTTCCTGTTGTAACTGTATGCATCATATCTGTTAAAATATATGCATTTTCTCTACTCATAACATCAGTTACTTTTGATGTTTTGTTGAAAACTACTTGGCCATTTCTATCTTCAATCTTTGTATATAATTTTGGCTCAACATAAACACCTTGGTTTGCAATAGTACCATATGCACCTGCTAATTCAAGCGGACTAATACCTCTAGACATACCACCTAAAGATAAAGATGCAGGAGATTGTTTATCATTATTTGTAAGTGTTGAAATACCCATTTTTTGTAAAA
Source organism: Clostridia bacterium (assembly GCA_017518295.1). GTDB lineage: Bacteria > Bacillota > Clostridia > TANB77 > UBA1234 > RGIG6105. Next base: position 187,034 of record JAFWVJ010000012.1, on the reverse strand, counting down.
AGTGATAAGAATACTCTGTACCAACTTTTTCCATCATTGCTTTTGCTGCAACAATATTATCAGATATTTCTATAGCTTTCCTAATATTGATTAGCCCTCTATATCTTCCATCATAGTTTTTAATAGTCCATGCTCTACCAGAAATTCTATATGTAGTAGGAACATCATCAAATGTAGTAGCTGCTGTTAAGACTCCCGCTTCTAATCCAGGACCGTATACACCAATTGGTTTCATATTTGATCCAATAGAACGAGTCATTCCTGTAGCTCTATTTAATCCTCTAAGAGTAGTTTTCTCTCCTGCTCCTCCAATCAATCCAAGAACATTTCCTTCTTTGTAGTCAATAATAACCATTGCTGATTGTAAATTTTCATCATACCCAGTTCTTGTTTTAAAGTAATCATGGTTTAGATATTTTTCTTCTAGTATATTTTGAACATCAGGGTCTAATGTTGTATATATCTTTAAACCATTGTTATAAACCATCTTTTGAGCCATTGCTCTATTAATATTCTTTTCTTCCATTAAATCAGAAATAACTTCTTCAACGACAGCATCTATAAAGTAAGAATTACTAGAAGCAAGTTGAAGATTACCTTTTGAATAAACAAGTTCTTCAGCTTTAGCTGCCTCATACTCTTCTTTAGTTATCTTTCCAAGCTCATACATCTTACCCAAAACAAGTTCTTGTCTTGCTTTTGCTCTATCTGGATGCTTATATGGGTTATATCCTTCAGGCGCTTGTGCTAAACCTGCAATCAAAGCAGATTGAGCTATATCAAGATCTTTAGCACTCTTAGAAAAATATGTATATGAAGCTGCTTCAACACCATATGAACCCTCACCTAAATAAATTAGGTTCATATATAGCTCTATTATCTCATCTTTAGTAAGCCACTTTTCAAGTTGAAAAGCCCTAATTATTTCTTTTGCTTTTCTTAAAGAAGATTTATCATCTTCACCTGTAACCTTTTTAATAACTTGTTGAGTAATTGTACTACCACCGAAATCTGAAGATCCCATTCCAAGCTTACTCATAATATATTTAAAAGTAGCTCCGGCGGTTCTCTTTACGTCAACACCTTTGTGTTCATAAAAACGCTCATCTTCGATTGATACAAAAGCTTGTGGAAGATAAGGTGAAATTTCATCGATTGGTGCATAAGTTCTATTTTCAGCACCAGACAGTGTTGTATACTCGTTTCCATTAATATCATATACATAAGTTGTAAAACTATTTATCTCAAAATCTTCTTTAGTTAAGGATCCAGCTCCATTTACAATAGATAAATAGAAGCCTACTCCTAAACCAGCAGCAGATAATATAGCAATTATAGTAACGATTAATACAAATTTAAGAATTCCTCCTATTACTGAGAAAATCCTATATATTAACTTCTTTTTCTTTTTTTTACTTTTTATCTTTTCTTTTTTCTTTGCTCTTTCTTCTTCATATGTTTTAACTGCTTCAACTTTTGAAGTACCAGTTCTAGAAGAAGGAGTAAACTTTTTAGAGCTCTCTAAAAGCTCTTTATCTATATCTCTATTTGACTTTTTGTTACCTTTATTATTGCCATTTAATGACATCAAATATCCACCTTTCAAAAACTGAATTTTTCTATATAATTAGAGCATTTTAACCTAAAATACTCCATCAAAAATTATATTATATTAAGAAGAAAAAGTAAACAATTTAACATCAGTATTACTACTCAAAATTATGTAAAATATCAATATATGAAGTTACCATAATTGCACCTTCTTTAATTAAATTATTAGTTCCTTCACTATTTAAACTATCTATATTTCCTGGAACAATAAATACATCTTTTCCTTGCTCTAAAGCAAAATCAACAGTAATCATTGTACCACTTCTTTTTTTAGCTTCTACTACCAAAACTCCATCAGACAAAGCACTAATAATTCTATTTCTTTTAGGAAAGTTTTCCTTAGAAGGACTTGTTCCAAGTGGAAATTCTGAAATAATTAATCCCCCATTATTTATTATTTCTTTACATAATTCAATATGTGACTCTGGATAAATTATGTCAAGTCCACTTCCTAAAACAGCAATAGTTCTTCCTATATTTTTAAGAGAATTTTTATGTGCTTCTCCATCTATTCCTATAGCAAGTCCGGAAATGATTGTTATACCATTTTTAGATAATTCTTCTGAAAAAATCTTAGCTATTTTTAAGCCATATTTACTTGCTTTTCTACAGCCGATTATAGCAACTATTTTATTATTCAAAAGATTAATATCACCAACATAATATAATTCTTTTGGAGGATCATAAATGTTTCTTAATTTATTAGGATATACTGAATTTTCAATAGTAATTTTATTAATCATTTTTTCTCCTTTATAATATACACTATTATCAAATACTCTAAATAAAAAAGGACATTGAAAAATCAATGCCCCTTTATATTATTCAACTGTTTTTATCAAATTTTGAATCAAGCTAATTATAGTCATTGGTCCAACACCACCTGGTACAGGAGTTATATAACTACATTTATCTTTTACTTGATCAAAATCAACATCCCCAACAATTTTCTTAGTCTCTTCTAATCTATTAATGCCAACATCTATAACTACTGCGCCTTCCTTAATCATGTCTTCTTTAATATACTTTGGCTTGCCGATTGCAACAACCAATATATCAGCTTGTCTTGTAATATCAGCTAAATCTTTTGTTCTGGAATGGCAAATCGTAACAGTACCATTAGCATTTAATAAGCACATAGCCATGGGTCTTCCAACTAAATTACTTCTTCCTACAACAACACACTTCTTACCTTCAATTTCAATTCTATATTCTTTTAATAATGTCATAATGCCTAGTGGTGTTGCTGGTGTAAAAATTGGATGATTACCTGCTAAATTACCTAAATTATAACTACTTAATCCATCAACATCCTTTTTAGGATCAATTCGATCAAACGCTTCTAAAATATTTAAATGATAAGGAATTGGACTTTCAATCAAAATAGCAGTAACCTTATCATCATTATTTAATTCATCAATCTGACTTAATAATTCTTCTTGTGTAATGTCTGATTTTAAATGTAGTTCCGTATATGGAATTCCCAATTCTAAACAGGTTTTTCCTTTAAGTCTTGTATATATTTCAGCTGCAGCATCGTCACCAATTCTAATCATTACCAAAAATGGCTTCTTTTCTAATGAATCAATTTTAGATCTAAATTCTTCTTTTAATTTAGAAGAAATCACCTTTCCATCTATAATGCCCATTATCTTAGCCTCCTAAGAACTAAAAACTTAACTAAAAATCTTAATTAAAATTGCAAAACATATTAAAATACCAAATACTATTCTATAAATTGCAAATACTTTATAATTTCCATTTTTAAGATAATTCATAAGCTTATTGATAACAACCAATCCAACTATAAAGCTAACAAATATACCTAAAAAGAATGGTATAGGATATGTTAAATCAAAGTCTTTAAATTTAACTAAAGCAGCTGCAGCAACTATAGGAATAGATAACAAAAATGATATCCTAGCACTGCTTTCTGCATTATATCCTCTAAATCTTGCAGTAGTTATTGTTATTCCAGACCTAGACACACCAGGAAAAGCAGCAGCAAATCCTTGAGAAACAGCTATTAAAAATACATCTAAAAAATTTAGATTCTTATATTCTTTCTTATTAGAAGAAATTTTGTCTGCTATATACATAAGTGAACCCATAACTATTGATGCAATAGCAATACTAATAGCCTCCGCATTATAATCAAGTCCAGAAATATAATCAGATATTTTATCTAGTAACAAACTTAATAATCCAGCAGGAATTGTAGAAATCACAATAAACCAAAATAAATTTCCATTTTGTTTTTGCTCATCGCCAATATCTTTTTTAGAAAATAATACTGATAGTCTAATAAAGCCATCTTTAATTAACTTTATTCCATCTTTAAAGAAAAATATCACTAAAGCTAATAACGTTCCAATATGTAAAGCGATTTCAAAAGATTCAGAAATCTCTGTGAAATTAAATAGCCATGGGAAAATTTTCAAATGTGCAGAACTAGATATTGGTAAAAACTCTGTAACGCCTTGAATTGTTCCAAGTAAAACTGACTCAATAATTTTATCCATTGTAATTTATTCTCCTATTATTTTTTATATCTATCAAGGAAGTTAAAGCTAACTACTTCATCATCTTCCTTGATCTCTTTACTATCATTTTTATTTCTTAATTTTTCTTCTTCTCTTAATCTAACAGCTTTTTTATCTTCCATTTCCTTAAGCTTTTTGAATTCTTCATAGTAGTCTATACTATTTGTTTTTGAATAATCTTCATCTTTGCTTTCATATTTATCTTCATCGTTGTTGGCATAATAATTATCTTCATAACGATTATACTCATCTTCTGATTTTGTAGTTATATCTTCAGATTTGTTTATATCAACCTCATCATTAAGATTATTACTATTATTGTCTTCGTCATCACTGATTACTCTAACCGTACTTTTAACCTCATCATAATCATCGTATTCTTCGTCATCTTCAATGTCTTCATCCTCGTCATCTTCATCATCAGAATTAACACCAAAAACATTTTTAACAAAATTGAAGAATTTATGTTCCTTTTTATTGCTTAGATTTCTTTGAATTTCTTGATCGTAGTCTATTTCATCATCGCTATCATCATCGTTATTATCATCATAAGAAGATTTACTTACTATTTGTTTTTCAGTCATATCATTATGATTCTTAAGAAAAGTTTCATTATATAGTTTAGTATATTCATCATCTTCTTTTTCATCATCTAAATGACTATCATACTCTATATCTTGATATTCATCTTCATTAGATTCTTCTTTATCTATGTAATCATCCTCATAATAATTCTCTTCTTGTTCGGTTCCTTTTGCTTCTTCTTGTTTTTCTTCTTCATCAGAGAATAATTCATCATCCAAGCCAAATTTAGAACTAAATCTTTGAGAATTCTTTTCTTCCTCTTCTATATCAAAAATCTTCTTAGTTACATTTTTAACTTTATCTTCTGATAATTCAAAAGAAGCGCTTCCACTTGATTCTTTAATCGCACTAATACCTAAAATATAATCTCTAATGCTATTAAATAGTGGCTCTTCCATTGCTTTTTCTCTATAAGAACTATCTACTTCAATAGCAGAGCTTAAATTATTAATTGCTTTTACATCATTTTTTCTAAGCATACCAATTTTGGCAATTTGATAATATGATTTAGCCATAGTATCACTACCAGGTATTGCTTTTTTAAACATGCTTTCTGCATTATCTAAGTCATTTAACAACAAATAGTTTTGGCCTAATCCAAAATAAGCCGAATACATTGTTGGATTTATCTCGATTGATTTTTTGTAACACATCTCAGCGTCATCGAAGTTGCTCATTTTAGAATAAACAACACCCATATTGTAATACAAATCATAGTTTTCTTCATCATACCTAATAGCATTTTTATAAACAGTAATAGCTTCTTCATAGTTTTCATTATTAGACAAAATATCTGCCAACAATTCAGATGCAGGTGTATAATCAGGTCTAATTCTTAAACTATTATCTAAAACAATTTTAGCATCATCAGTTTTACCCATATCGTTAAATATAGATCCAACTTCATAATACGATTTGTAATCATCTCTATTTAGTTCAAGAGCTTTGGCAAATCTATCAAAAGCAGTTCTTCTATCGCCGCTTAACTTATACATTCTACCTAATTTTGCATAAGTCTCAGCATTATTACTATCTTTAGTTAATGCTGTTTTGTATTTAGCTATTGCTTTAAGATATCTGCCTTTTCTTGCATAATGATCTCCTAATTTTAAGTTAATAACCTCATCCAAGTCTGATTTAAAGTAATCAGAAGTAAATACAACTATAGGCAAAATGAAGTTAAATATTAAAATTATAGCTTGCATAAATAAATCTATTTCGACTTTTAAAATAAGACAAACAATTTGAACAATTATAAATACAAGTTGTATTAAAGATATACAAAAGTAATTAAAATTCTTTGTCTTTAAAAACTTTCTAAATAGATGAACTAATAAAAATAAACATAATAACCAATAAATTAAAATATGAATAACCATAATCACAACTCTCTCCATATCTAAATATAAGTGATTTTACATTAATATATGCTATTTGTCTATTAACTTAAATGCAAAAACATATTATAAATTAGTTATGTAAATTTATACTCCATGAACCATCATTATAGTTTGCATAATATGATTTATGAGTTTCATTATTGCCATTTATGTAAATAATATTAATAGGGATTTCCTCACTATTAATAATATCTCCGCTAGTATTAATATCACCTGAATTTGACATTTCAAGACCATCTAGACCATTATCTATAAATGAGTCTCCACTTGTATAATATAAATCAGCACCAATATATCCAAAGTTTGCATATAAATTTGTATACTCGTCTAGCGAAATATCATAAATAACTTTAGAATAGTCTTTTAAAGCATTTATTAGCTTATTAGAATTAGTATTATCTAAGATACTATTATCTTGTTTTTCAAAAGATACTGTATCTATTGCAACATTATCTACTTTATCACCAGAAGATAAGCCTAAAGTATCAAGTATTATTTTTAAATAAGCTTCATATCTTGTATTTTCTTTATCATTGCTTTTCTCTTTATAAAAAGTTTCTAATTCCCATAATTTAGGATTATCTACATAATCTAATAAACTTCTTCCTTGTATTAATTCAAGTTCTTCTCTAGAAAATCTGTAATTTAATGTATTTGAATTAAATTCCACAAAATCAAGTTCAGGAAATAATGCAAGTAATGCTATAGCATTATTATTATAGCTTGTTTTACTAGCTTGTAATTCATCATATGTTATATATAAGCCATTTGATTTGTTATTTCTAACAATATAATTCACTATACCATTTGAAAAAGGAAGCTTAGAAACAATTTCTTTAATTTTATTAATATCATAAATTGAAGAGTCTTTATACTTAACCAATTCTAGGATGTTATAAGTTGGTTCCGATGAAACTATTATTTTAAAGCTATATTCAACTTCACCTTTTTCAAAATAACCAAGTTTAATGAAGTATAAATAAGTTCCTTCGTTTTGAGGAGTATAAAACTCAATAGTTGTATAATTCTTATAAGCATCTGAATCTATGGTACTTTGTACATTATATGCATTGCCATTAATATCTTCATAAGAAAACTCAATTTCTTCAAAATTATGCCTTATTCCTGTATTGTAATTATTGTAAATACTTACTTTTTCATTTGGAGAAACAAGTAAAGTGTTTTCGCTCTTATAAATAAAATCATTTTTAGAATAGTCATCTTTATTTAAAACTCCAGAAAAAGAGTTCCAAGAATAATTACCTCTAAGAGCATCAATAGTGGCATTTGAACTATTAGAAACCACAATATCTGGAATTTTTTGGCTATTTGATGAAACAACTATTACAACAAATACAAGAATTAATACTGCAATAGCCGCTAATACTTTTAATAATATATTTAAAAATTTCTTCAATTTTAATCACCTTCAATCATAATCTAAACGCAAGATAATTATATAATAACGAATAAAAAAAAGCATCATATAAATGATGCTTTTTAATATTTATTTAGCTTTACTTTTTCTCTTAAATAAATTAGCAATTGGTCTAACAAATGTATCATAAATTCTTTGTGTGAATGATTTTTTAACAACCAAAGCTGTAATTGCTTCCTCTCCATCAATTAAAGTAGCATTAGATGCAGAGTATTGTTTGTCATAAGCTTCTTGAAGTCTAGAAACAGCAGGAGTAATTTCTTTTTTGATATATTCAAGAGCACTTGCCTTGCTTGTAGTTCTTTCAAGATCAATTGTAATATGAACACTATTTTCTAGATTTGTAATCTTAGACTTAATAGCTTTTTCTGCTTCTTTATATTCTTCAGAATCAGGTGCAGTTGTTGCAATAGTTGCAAGTTGTTCTTTAAAAGAAGAAATCTCTGGATCAGTAACATTTGCTTCATATTCTTCTCTAGGAAGTCCAGCAGTTGCAGAAACATAAGCATTAGAAAGAATCTCACTCAAAACTGTATTATGTTTTTGTTGCTCATTTAAAGTTGTTACCTTAACGGCACCATCTTTTATTTGATTTTCAACATCTTCACTTAATGCTTTTAATCTATCATAAATCTCAATTGGAAATTCATCAGTAGTATCACAGCTATTAGCATAAGTAACTACTGAAGATATTAGATTTTTAAAGCTATTATCTTCTTCCCAAAGAATAAGTGATTTCTTACTATTTGGGTTAATCATTTTTTCTAATTTATCAAGTTTTTGAACAATTCTTTGAAGTTCAGCACTTGTTGTCTTTGCAGTTGTATTAGCAAAAACATTTCCAGATCCTTTAACATCTGTCTTTTCTGTAGCAGGTGTTGTTGCAAACGAAGGAGTTGTATTTAAATAAGTAATATTTGAATTTGCATCATTAATAATAGTTGGAGTAGCTGCAAAAGTATTATTATACTCTTCATCTTTTTTATAAGCAGCGCTAATACTACCAAACTCCACTTTGCTTGAAGTTATTGAATCAATAATTCCAGCATTAAATGATGGGGTATATGATGTCTCCTCTGAAACAACAATCTTACTAAAATCTATTTTAAGTGGTTCTTCCACCCTATCAACTTTGCCATATGTATATTCATTATTAATATTTGTGTCGCTCATGAATACTTAGGTGACCATTTTAGATTTGTCACCATAACCTCCTTCTTTTCTTAAGTATATTGTTTTCTTAACAAACACCTAAAGTAAAGCGGTGAATGATTTATCGTTAGTAAAAATAAAGCATAATCATTTCATATACACAATTATTATATTGTTTTTACATATTTTTTACAATTACATAAGTTTTAAGTTTATGTTACATAGATGTTACGTTTTAAAAGCTCTAAAATGCTTATTATAGGGCATCTTAGAGCTTTTAATTATTTTTCTTCAGTTTCCATTATTCGTTTAATTTCATCCATTCTTTTAACTTTATTTGTAGTAGTTTTTATTAATGGTTCTTCCGTAACTATGACATTCTTTATGTATTTATAAGAAGGCATTTTTTTATTAATTTGGCTTTTAATAAGATTCCAATAATACTCTCTTATTTCTGATATGTCTTTCGAAGCTATATCTTCTGGCAATTCTTTTTTATTAAATACAATCTTTGAATGAAGATTAATATCTCCATCTTCTTGAGTAGCCCCATATACAATTGATTCTGCAACTCCTGGAAGTTTACTTAACGCCATCTCTAATTCATCAGGGAAAACATTCTTACCATTTTTAAGAACTATAACATCTTTCTTTCTTCCAGTAATATATAGAAAGCCATCTTTATCCATTCTTCCTAAGTCACCTGTATAGAACCATCCTTTTTTGATAACTCTATTAGTCTCTTCTTTATCGCCATAGTAACCAAGCATAACGCTATCAGATTTCGTTATAATTTCACCAATTCCATCTTCATCTGGATTATCTATTTTTACTCTTACGCCTTCTAAATGTGTACCTACAGATCCTAGTCTATTTAATTTACTAAATTCTGCACATACTACAGGAGAGGTTTCTGTTAATCCATATCCTTGATAAACTATTAATCCCAAATCATTTAATGCTTTACTTACCTCTGGATTTAATGCTGCACCACCACAAATAACAAATCTTAAGCTTTCACCAATTTTTTCATGAACATCTTTAAATAATTTAGTTCTAACATCTATTCCTATCTTTTTAAGAGCTTCACTAGCTTTGAGTGCAGCTTTTAATTGCCACATCTTTTTGCTCTTTTGAACACCTTTCATTATGTTCTTGTATACGCCCTCCATAATAGCAGGAACTGTAACAAAACAAGTAATATTAAAATCTTTAATATTTTCAACAAAATGTCTTAAGCCTTCGCAGTAAGCTCTTTTGGCTCCAACACTTATTCCATACAAAAAACCAGTTGAACATTCAAATGTATGGTGTAAAGGTAAGAATGATAAATAAACATCTTCTTTAGTAATAGGATACAAAAATGATATTCCATATAATTGTGCACACAAGTTTTTATGAGAAAGCATAACACATTTAGACTGTGCTGTAGTACCGGATGTAAATAACATCATTCTCATGGCATTATCATCTATTCTAACTCTATTAAATTTGTTATTCTTTAATTCAAATAATTCTTTACCTTTTTCAATTGCTTCAACAAAATCAGTATCCATACATATATACTCTTTAACATTTATTTCACTGTCTTCTTTAAATTTTTCTATAATGTCCGAATACTTCTTATCATATACTAATATCTCAGCTTCACTACGAAGTAAAAGGCTTCTAAACTCAGGTTCTGGTAAAGATCTATCTAATGGAACACAAATTAAATCTGAACAAGCAACTGCCATGTAAGTAACTTCCCACTCATACCTATTAGGTGAAATAAAAGCTATCCTTTTATTTTTAAGATCTTTATTTAAAAAGTACTCACCAAGATATTTAACATCTTTAACAAATTGTTCATACTTTATAGAAACAATATCTCCCTTAACCTTATATAAAAATCCAACTTCATTTTGGAATTCCTTTTCTATCTTTTTAAGTACCTCTCGAAGGTCTCTATATTTTTTAGCCATATAATAACCCGCATTATTTTAATGCGTTCTCCTTTCATTTTTTTGCGAACTATTGCATAAGAATCTTTTGCAAACCAATTTTAATATCTATATTACCTGTTTTGGTATCAATGTCAAGTTTATATAATTTTTTAAATATGTCAACTAGTTCTTGCTTAGTAAAATTTTTAGCTTGTTGAGAGTATTTAAAAGCAGGATAAGATGAAATAACTAGTTCTTTTTCTACATTTTTTCCTTTTTCTAAGCATTCTTTAGTTAACAATAATGTTTTAAAATGTCTAGTTATCATTATTAATATCTTCTGAATTGGTTCTTTATTATTTAAGAGTTTTTCCAAATTCAAGATAGCACTCTTAATATTTCTTTCACCAATATTATCTGTAAGATCAAAAATTATTATCTCTGAAGAAACAATACATATATCATCAATATCTTTTTTAGTAATCTCTTTATTATCAACATAAGAGATTAGTTTTTCTATTTCGTTAGTAATAAGAATCTTATCACTACCACATACTTCAATTAAATACTTAGCATTATCTTTTGAAATAACTATTCCTTTAGATAAAGCATATGCTATTAGCCAAGATGCTAGTTCTGTTGGTTTCTTTTTTTCAAATGTAACGACTTTACCAATTTTAGAAACCAATTTAAATAATTTACTTTTTGAAGTCCCTTCTTCTATAAAAATAAGAACTATTCCATCAATCATGTTTTGTATTTTATCTTCTAAATCATCTGTGTACCAATCAATAGAAGTTGTATTATCTTTTTCTTCACCTTCTGAATTCTCATCATCAGATTTTCTTTTTACTTTTGGAACTTTAACTACAATAAGTTTCGATGAAGAAAAAAATGAATAAGTAGTTAACTCTTCGCCAAGCATAGAAATATTGTCTTTATCAAATACCAAATAATTAATTCCTTTTTCTAAATCTCCAAAACTAATTTTTAGTTTATCCAAATATTCATCTTTTGCAAATGTATCATCACCAGATAATAAATAAACTCTTTCCATCAAAAACTCCTAAATAATTAATCAATTGGTGTAGCAAATTTAGAAGAATGAGCGTGACAAATTGCAATGGCAATTGCATCTGTCGTATCATCAAGTTTTGGTATCTTTTCTAAATTTAAAATTGCTTTAACCATAGTTTGAACTTGTTTTTTATCTGCTCTTCCATATCCAACAACAGCTTGCTTAACTTGAAGAGGCGTATATTCATAAATTGGTGTATCTGTTTTAGCAGCAGAGATAACAACGGCACCTCTTCCATGAGCAACTTGTATACCAGTTGTAATATTGGTATTGAAAAATAATTCTTCAACAGCAATAGCATCCGGTTTATGCTGAGCAATTAATTCCATCATATCATCATAAATCTTTTGAATACGTTTTGGAAAAGGAACTCCTTTTTTCGTTTCAATTGCTCCACTAGATATTAACTTAAACTTATTTCCAGTATATTCAATTACACCAAATCCCGTAATAGCATACCCCGGGTCAATTCCTAAAATTACCATGTTTTACTCCATTTTATAATGTGACTCCAAAACATACTCTAAAGAAGTATTGTTAAAATTGCAGCTACGCTCCAAGCCTGTGCCAACGCTCCATTTGGATACCTTGGTTCATCTGCATCATATATTTCACAAACACTACCAACACATCCATCATCTAGCATTTCTTGAATCGTGGCTATAGATAAATTCTTTTTATTTATATATTTAAATGCTTTTGCATATTCTCCAATTAGCCATGGCCAAACTGTTCCTTGATGATAACTAGTGTCTCTACTATAAGAATCACCCTCGTATCTTCCTCTATAATCACTATCGGAAGAAGCTAATGTTTTTAATCCTTTTGAAGTGTACAAATTGTCTTTTACAACTCTTAATACTTCTTGAGCTTTATCTCCAGTTAGAACAGGAAATGATAAGCTAAGCGCCATTATTTGATTTGGCCTTATTTGATTATTAAAAGGTTCAATCGTATCATATAAGCCATCATCAGCATAAAACTTTTTAAATGATTCTTTTACTTTACCAATTAATCTGCCATCAAAAACAATTTTTGACACATCATAGTAAACTAGTGCTTTATCAGATAAAAATAAATCTCTAGTTTTTGCTTCATCAAAAACTTCACCATTATCATTTAAATCAATTCTATAAATAGCATTCAAAATATCACTAGATTTAGCATCTTCTTGTAAATCCGATGCATATTTTTTTATTAATATTTTATTAAGTTCCATAACAACCTTAATAGCATTGTACCAAAGAGCATTAATTTCAACTGCTTTACCATATCTTGGTGTAGGAATATGGTCTCCTACTTTAGCATCCATCCAAGTAAGCTGAGTATTACTATCACCAGCCATTATTAAACCATCATCATCCATAACAATTCCAAATTCAGTTCCAGTCATATATGAATAAATAATTTCTAATACTTTAGGAAACAACTCTTTGATTGTATTTAAATCATTAGTATACACAAAATATTTATAAATAGCTTCTATATACCAAAGCGATGCATCGACTGTATTGTAGCTTCCACCGCCATTAGAATCTATATAGTTTGGAACAAGTCCATTTCTTATATAGTTTGCAAAATATTTAAGTACTGCTTTTGCATCAGGAAATCTATTTAGTTTAAGTAATAAGCCTTCAAGAGAAATGAAAGCATCCCTACCCCAGTCTGTAAACCAAGGGTATCCTGCCAAAATACTCTTATCTTTTCCTTTATTAACTATAAATTGATCAGATGCAGCAACTAAATCTTTTTCAAGTCCAGTCTTAGCAGAAGCAATTTTACAAATCTTTTCTAATCTGGTTTCTTCAGCTCTAATTAGAGCTGGAGTTTCTGTATCATCTATAGTACATTTATCATTTAATTCAGCAACAACATATATTTCTTTTTGTTCATGAGGAAGAAGACTTAAAGTGAATTCACCTGGCATATACTGACTTTCGTATGCATCAAATCCCCTGTTTTCTTCTACTCTATAATACATATTGTTGTAAAAAGTATTCTCATATTCTATAAATTCGCCATCAGTAATTTTAATATATAAATTATTCTTATCTGAAACTTTTAGCGTAAGCAAATGATCTTCATATGTATGTTCATAAACATTTGCGTTTTTAACAGCATGAAAATCTCTATAATTTACAAATGGTACTAAAGTAATGTAACATATATCATCCAACGAATTAACTATATTGTATCTAATGCAAACCTTATTTTTTCCATGTTGCATTGTCATCTTTTTGGCAATTTCAACACCATTTACATTAAACAAAAATTCCGGAAGCATTTTTCTTTCAAATGCTTCTTGATATACGTAGCCTTTTTCAATATAACCTTGACATTCATTACTTGAAAATGAATACTTCTCATCTCCAATAGTAACGTATTCATTAAATTTTGAAAGAGTCATTACTCTTTCCATATTATTACCTAATGAAGCAACTAAAAGGCCATGATATTTTCTTGTATTTACACCAATAATTGTTGAACTAGCATAGCCACCAATACCATTAGTTATAAGCCATTCATTCTTCAAGTTCTTTTCAAAAGTGCTTGAAATGTCTTTAGTAAACATTTACTTTTCTCCTTTGTTAATTAATTATTTTTCCTTGCTATTATCTCCCTTCATTTGAGAAGGAGTAATAATTTTTGTATCTTGGAACAATATGTTCTTTTTCTTCTTTTTATTCTTTTCAAGTTTTGATTTAATCTTATAAGCTTCAAAAGCTTGTTTATGATGTTTTAAATCCATGTTATTATAAGCCATTGTCATAATTGCTGCGCCAAGCTTTTTGAAATCATGTCTAATGTAGCCTTGGTCATCTGCAGTAGCAAAATCATCAACAGCAAGTTTTATACCAGTTGCTTTAATATTTGATTTATCTATTTCCAATAATTCGCTACCTTCTTCATTATATCTACGAACAAATTCAGGCATAATGATGCTTTCAGAAGCTAGTACATAATCCATAACACCTTTTCCAACATGATCATGAATTGAATTAACTAAATCTGAAACAGCAAATCCATCAGTTTGTCCTGGTTCTGTCATTATATTTGAAACAAATATCTTTAATGCTTTGCTGGCTTTTATATTATCTGCAACTTCTTTTAATAGTAAAATTGGAAGTATTCCTGTATACAAACTTCCAGGTCCAATAACTATTAGGTCAGCTTCTTTAATGCTCTTAATAACTCCAGGAGCTGGTTCAACAACCGAAGGTTGCAAAAATATCTTTTCTATAGCAGATTTTCTTTCAAATACTTTATCAATTATAGATGTTTCGCCTAACACTCTCGAGCCATCTTTTAGCACGGCACCAATTTGCACTCTATCTAAAGTAACAGGAAGAACTTTACCAGTAACTGATAATACTTCCGAGGTATCCTGAATTGCTTTTGCAAAATTGTTATCGCAAATATCATTCATAGCAGCTAACAAAAGGTTAGCAAAGTTTTGACCCTTTAAGCTTCCATTCTTGAATTTATACTTCATAAGATTTTGCATTTTTTCTTCAGAACTAGAAAGAGCAATAATTGATTGTCTAACATCATTTGGCGGAAGTATTCCCAACTCGTTTGTAATATAGTCTTCTTTATTACCACCTATAGCAGTACTTACAATAGCAGTAATATTTTCAGAATAAGATTTAAGACCTTTCAAAACTGGTGCTAAACCTGAACCACCACCTATAACAACAATTTTAATTCCCTTATCAAGAGCATTTTTATCATACAATAGTTTCTTTATATTTATATTTTTATTAGACTTAATTGTAGCTTCAGCAATTGTTTGAACAATTTGCTTTTGAGACATTATGTAAGAAAATACAACACATACAGCACCAACAACAATTAAACCACCATATTTAAAAATATCAGCGATTTCAATATTATCATTTTGTATAATCTTATTCATACCATAAGCGATAAAAAATACACCTACTAGTATAAAAAATAACCAACGTTTCAATTTTAAATTTGAGCTAAACCATTCTTTAAAGTTCATTTTTACCTCTCTCCAACAATTTTGATTTCTTCATGTAATGAAACATCATATTTTTCTTTAATTACTTTTTTTACATGCTCAATAAGATCTAGTATATCTTTAGAAGTGGCATTTCCCGAATTTACAATAAAACCAGCATGCAATGTAGAAACTTCGGCTCCACCAATCTTATAACCTTTAAGACCTGCTTCATCAATTAGTTTTGCAACTATAATTCCTTCTTCTCTTTTAAATGTACTTCCAGCAGAAGGTAAATTTACTGGTTGTTTAGAATTTCTAGATTCCATATTTTCTTTCATCTTGGATAATATTTCGTTTTTGTCACCTTTTTTTAAATCAAGTCTACATTGTAATATAATCGGACGATTCATCTTTTGAAAGACACTTGATCTATATCCAAATTCACATTCTTCATTAGAAATTTTTCTTTCTTCTACTTTTTCAGCATCAAAATATTTAACCAATGTAGTTATATCTTTGAATTCTCCGCCATATGCTCCAGCATTCATAAATATTGCACCACCTATAGTACCCGGAATTCCACATGCAAACTCTAAACCAGATAGACCATGTTCTTGAGCAACCATAGATAATTTGATTACTGGGACACCAGCACCAACTAGAATAAAACCTTCATCTTCATGAACATCAATTTTATTTAAACCTTTTAGTGAAATTACAACTCCTCTAATTCCTTTATCTGTTACTAGAGTATTACTTCCATTACCAAATAAAATATATGGAATTTTTTTAAGCACACAAAAAGCGACGATTCCCGTCAAATCATGAGCTTTCTGAGGAACAACATATAAATCAGCAGGTCCACCAGTTCTAAAACTAGTATGTAAAGACATTAATTCATTTTCATAAACATTCTCTTTACCAACTAATTTAATTATTTCTTCTTTAATTTGCTTATACCCATCATCCATAAAAAATCTCCTAAATTAATCATCATACAGAAGCTAAGAATGCGGCACCAATTAAACCGGCATTATTACCAAGCTTTGCAAACTTCAACTTTACATCATTGGTTTCTCTATTAAATAATTTTTCTGCAATTTTAGCTCTTAATATGTAATAGAATTTATCGCCGAACCAAGCAAGACTACCGCCAATAACTAGCATATCAACATCATTAATCATTATAAAGTTTGCTAACCCTTCCGATAAATCTTCTAAGTATTCATCAAATAATTTTGCTAACTCAGAAGATGTTTCCATATTTGTAAATAAATCACTTAAAGTTTTGCATTTTGTTATTTCTAATAATCTAGAAACTGAAGCATATTTTTCAAAACAGCCTTTTCTTCCACAATTACATTGAATACCACCTTTTTTTATAACAGTATGACCAATTTCACCTGCATAACCATTTTTTCCTTCATAAACTTTTCCATTAAAGATTAATCCGGATCCTATCCCAGTTCCTAAAGTAATTAATGCATAATTCTCGTACTTACAATTATCAACCAATTTATATTCAGCTATTGTTGCACAGAGTGCATCATTTGCCAAATAAACAGGAAGTTTTGTTTTAATTTTTCTAACAAAATATGGATCTTCCAAAGCAAGATTACAAGTATAAACAATCTTATTATTTTTGATTATGCCAGGAACACCAATTCCTACAGAGCTTGCTTCATCTTCATGCTTTTTAATATACTCTGAAATAACCTTCAAAATATAATCTGAAGATTTATCTTTGGAATAATCCACAATTTCTTTTTTATATACTTTTCCTTTTTCATCAATTAGTGCCATACCAACGTGTCTGCCACCAATATCAATTCCAATATTAATAAAGAATCACCTCTTAACTAGGACTCAACTTTTACTCCTGTGTAATACCATTTAATAATTTCTTCAGCACTAAAGCCTTCTTTTGCCATTCCTTTAGCACCATTTTGACTCATACCTACAGCATGTCCAAATCCTCTTCCTCTAAATGTGAAAGTATTTTTGGAAGTAGAAGCTTTAAGTTCTTCACGCTTTTCAATATTTTCACCAGATTCACTCGAAAAACCATTTGATATGAAATTAACGATTGAAGATAAAAATGGTTTTAGCTCTTTTGGTTTTGAAATATCTTCTTTAACCTGTTCATTTTGTTTTTCATAATCCTTATCTTCTAATTCTTTTGTATATCCTTTTTCATTTTCCGAATAATCTATCTCTTTTGAAACTACTTCTTCATCTCCAACTTTTAAATACCATAGTTCATCAACGTTTTCATCTTCTACTTTTTTATCTTTTACTTCTTCATCTTCTTTAATATCATTTGGTTCTATTACTTTCTGAGCTCTTAATACAGTTGGAGCTTCATCATTTACAGAGTACCATTGACTTTTTAAGCCAAAATAAGATCTAACATCTGATTTAGAAATTATCTTTTCGCCATTTGTTCCAACAATTTTTAATTCCAAAACTCTACCAACATCAGTTAATTTTGTAGGAATTAAATCAACAATATCACCAATATATATTTCTTTATCATCTAATATGCTTTTTATTTCTGTAGCAGATAAAGTTACTTCCCAAGAAGTTTTACCAGCAACTTCTGGTTCATATGTATCTGGCACTGCTTTCAAATAATCAACCGCACTAGACCAAACATTTTCCGAATTTTCAGTATAACCTCCTGAAGTAGAAAAATAATTTCCGTTAATTAAACTACCAGCATATGTTGCGACTATTCCATCAGTTTCATCTACCGCTTTATTTGAGTTTGTATTTTCCCATTTATAGCCACCATAAGCTTGGTCATCAGTATTTGGAGTAAGATTAAATCCTAGCCCCATACGTTTGTTATAATTCTTTGCAGCATATGTCCTTGCTATTATAGCTTGAGCTTTACATGCTTCTATAGGACTTGTTCCTCCAATCTCACGAGGAACAACTCCGTATAAATATTCTTGCATCGATAGATGATTGATAATCGTCATATCGCTACCTGATAATCTTCTAATTTCAATATTTCCACGAAACTCTGGATCCTTTTTGCTGCTAAATGTGATATTATTTATAGTAATAATAGAAAGACCATTTTTAGGCAAACTCTCAAAATATGGATATTCATTTTCACTACCTATTTCACCATATCCTTCAACTTTTACAGATCCAATATTTGAACCTTTTGAAACATTAATCATGACATTTGGTTCAACATCATATTTATATGAAATCACTCCATTTTTATTAATTCCTATTTTGATTCCACCAGGACTAGAAAGAGTAATCTGGCTCTTTGCAGTATTTCCATAAAATAAACCTACTCTAATATCATCCGGAACACTTATATTGCTAGACTTTGCAAAGCAATTAGAACCAATCAAAAAAATTGAATTAATAATTATCAATAAAACAATTATTTTTTTCATTAGTTTTTCCTTTCTTAATAAAATTTTTCTTTTGTAAAATCAATTCCATTTAATGACAATAATTGTTATACCAGAATTCATTTGTCCTAGATCTTTATCTTTTCTAAAGTTATCATCCATATCTAAAACTTTACGTGTTGTTTCATCAAAAGCAGTCCAATTTTCTCCTGGAATATAGTCAGCAATTATTCTAGCACCTTTTAATTGATCCAAATAATGCCTAATACCTGTTCTTAAAGCTCCACCCTTACCAGTAGAACCATATCCATGAATAATTTTAAAAGCCTTTTCTCCTTTTGCTCGATACATTTCTAAATTATTCTTAACTAATATCTCTGCTTGATAAACAGTAGGCATATATTTTTCTATATTTGCAACTTCCATAAATCTCCTTTGTTACTATAAAAATACAGCTTTACATAATTTTGCAAACTATGCCTAATTATGCATATACATTTTATCATACAATTGCATTTTGTACAATTTTATGCTAAATTATTTTGTGAAATTTAGATTACAAAAATGTTATATATTTGCATGTATATTATGTAACCAATCATGATACAACTGCATTTCAAAACTCGATTGCACGACTTCTAAAACAACTATAAATTATGCACATTAATTGCAACTACAAAAAAATTCTCGGGACCCGCTAACATTTCGCTTCGCTCATTCGCTCCCAAAAATTTTTCTAGTTGCACTAAATATTCATAATTAAGTTGTTGGAAGTCTTTCGCAGCTAGTTTTTCAATAACAATTGAATCATGATTGGTAAAGAATATTATGTGAATTATGAAAGGAAGATAAAAATGGAAATTGGAATCGTAGGTTTACCTAATGTAGGAAAAAGTACAATGTTTAATGCAATAACAAAAGCTGGTGCAGAATGTGCTAACTATCCATTTTGTACAATCGAACCAAATGTAGGAATTGTTCCTGTACCAGATGATAGATTAGATAGATTATCAGATATGTATCATCCAGCAAAAACAACACATGCTATTGTTAAATTCGTTGATATTGCTGGTTTAGTTAAAGGAGCATCAAAAGGCGAAGGTTTAGGAAATAAATTCTTATCCCATATACGTGAGGTTGATGCTATTGTTCAAGTTGTTAGATGTTTTGAAAATTCAAATATTGTTCACGTTGATGGTTCTATTGATCCTATTCGTGATGTTGAAACAATTAATCTAGAATTAATCTTTGCTGATTTAGAAGCTGTTGATAAAAGAAGAGAAAAAGCCATAAAACTTGCACGTACAGATAAGAAAAATCAAGTTCAAGTTGATGCTTTAGATAAATTAAGAGCTGCATTAATGGATGGAAAACTTGCATCTACTGTTACTTTAACTGATGAAGAAAAAGAATCTATTAATGATTTATGGTTATTAACAAGTAAACCAATGATGTATGTTGCAAATATATCTGAAGAACAATTAAAAGATGCAGAAAATGATCCTAATGTTTTAAAACTAAAAGAATATGCTCAAAATCATGGAAGCAAAGTAATTCCTCTTTGCGTTAAGGTTGAAGAAGAATTAGCTAGTTTGGATGATGACGAAAAAGATGAAATGCTTGCTCTATACGGAATAGAAAAATCAGGATTAGATAGATTAATCACAGAAAGTTATGATTTATTAGGTCTTATTTCTTTCTTAACTTCAGGCGAAGATGAATGTAGAGCTTGGACTATTACAAAAGGAACAAAAGCACCACAAGCAGCTGGAAAAATTCATACAGATTTTGAAAGAGGCTTTATTAAAGCAGAAGTAATTGGATATCAAGAATTATTAGATTGTGGATCTAGTGCAAAAGCGAAAGAAAAAGGATTAATTAGAATCGAAGGAAAAGATTATGTTGTTCAAGATGGCGATGTAATACTATTTAGATTTAATGTATAAAATAAAAAAGCACTTCTAAAAAAGAAGTGCTTTTATTTTTATTTCATTAATTCTTCAATTATCTTTGATAATCTAATGATGATATTTAATAATTCATCCTTTGTCATTCCCATGAAGTCTAGCATAGAACTATACTCAACCAAATCAATTTGATCTGTAATTCCTTTAATTTTGTTTGAAGCTTGCATACCAATTCCTTCGCCAGCTTTTCTTACTTGTGCTTCTGAGCCAGGTAAACAAAGTGTTTGAATTGCTTCACCAAAATCATAAGCTACATAAGAAGCAAGTTTTGTATCTCTCTTAATTGCTATAGCAGATCCTACTATAAATGCAAGTCTTGCTGTTTCGTTAATATCTGGCTTAATTGCCAAAATAACTGAATCAACATCTAACTTTTTTTCACTACAAATAGCTTTACAATCATCAATTGATTTAATAGCATATCTTGCAAAAACTCCTTTAAGTTGTTCATTTCTTTCATTTTCTAATTCTTCCATAATAGTACCCCTCTTCTTTCTAATATAATATTATTCTACAGATTCTTCTTCATCAATAATAATTAAATCTTCTTCCGTTTCGTTTATTAGTTGAGTTATCTCAATTCCAACTAATTTACTTCCCTCACTATTTGTTTTAACATCATATTTGTCGTCATCTATTAATAAGTCGCAAACATAATTTAAATCATCAATTTCACTATAGTCTGCTTCTTTATATCTAACATATATCATATCAGAATGATTGTTATTATTATAGTCCATTATATCATAAATCATTTCTTTAACATTTTTCCCAGTCTTATTCAGACCTTCTTTTGATTTAAGGCTATCAACTAATGATTCACGCGTAGCACCAACTACATTTAAGATTTCTGGTTGATCACTATTATCTCCACAAGCAACTAATGAAAGTGTCAATAATAGCAGTGCCATAGCAGCAATTAATACTTTTATTACTTTCTTCATCAAACTTCTCCTTTAGTACGTTATTTCTTTTATCTTACAATTAAACTTCTTCCAGTCATTTCTTCTGGTTTTTCAAGTCCCATCAAATCAAGCATAGAAGGAGCAATATCTGCTAGTCTTCCTTCTGCTACTTTTAGTTCAGGATGATTTGTAACTAATATTATTGGAACAGGATTTGTAGTATGAGCTGTATGAGGATCTCCAGTAGTATAATCAATCATTTGCTCACAATTGCCATGATCTGCAATTATTATTAAGTTACCATCAACTTTCAATACCTCAGCAGCAACTCTACCAACACATTCATCAACCGCTTCAACAGCTTTGATAGCAGCTTCTAAACTTCCTGTATGTCCAACCATATCACAATTAGCATAATTTAAAATAATAGCATCAGTTTCATTTGCTTTAATAACATCAACTACTCTATCTGTAACTTCATATGCACTCATTTCAGGTTGTAAATCATAAGTAGCTACTTTTGGCGAATTAACAAGTATTCTATTTTCTCCTGGATATTCAACTTCTTCTCCACCATTAAAGAAAAATGTTACATGTGCATACTTTTCAGTTTCAGCTATTCTAAGTTGTGTATAGCCATGTTTTGAAATATACTCACCAAAATTATTTGTTAATTTTTCTGGTTTAAATGCAACTTCAACATTTGGCATAGTAGCATCATACTCAGTCATACAAATATACTTTGTATCAAAATGTTTTACTTCAAAGCCATCAAAATTTGGATCAACAATTGCTCTCGTTAATTCTCTAGCTCTATCTGTTCTAAAGTTGAAGAAAATAATAGCATCATTTTCTTTAATAGTTGCAATTGGTTCACCTTCGCCATTAGTTACAAGTGTAGGTTTAACGAACTCATCGAATTCTTCTTTTTGATAAGAACTTTCAATAGCATCAACAGCACTACTTGCTTTTTGACCTTCGCCATTTACTAAAGCATCATAAGCAAGTTTAACTCTTTCCCATCTTTTGTCTCTATCCATAGCGTAATACCTTCCCATAATAGAAGCAATCTTACCTACGCCAATTTCTTTCATCTTTTCTTCTAGTTCAATAATATAATTCTCAGCAGATGAAGGAGGTGTATCTCTTCCATCTAAGAAACAATGAACAAATACTCTATCAAAGTCTTGCTCTTTACACAATTTAAGTAAAGCATATAAATGTGTGTTATGACTATGAACTCCACCATCAGATAAAAGTCCATAAATATGTAAGTTTGTATTATGCTCTTTAGCATAATTAATTGCATCAATAAATTCTTGCTTTTTGAAAAAATATCCATCTTCAATAGATTTTGAAATACGTGTAAACTCTTGGTAAACTATTCTACCAGCTCCAATATTCATATGGCCAACTTCAGAGTTTCCCATTTGACCATTTGGAAGTCCAACATCCAATCCTGAAGTATGTATTCTATTATTTGGATATTGGTTAAATAAGCTATCAAGATTTGGAGTATTAGCTAGTTTAGCTGCATTTCCTTCTTCTTTTTCGTTGATACCCCAACCATCAATGATTACAAGCATCGTTAATTTGTCTTTCATAAACATTTCCTTTCTATAGTGCATTTAACAAATTCACATTTAATTATACCATTATTTGCTCTAAAATAAATAGTTATAACAATATTGTAATGTTTTAGTTTACCAATTATCGATTTATGTTTATCTTATAAAAATTTTATGTAAATAAAATGCATAGTACTTAAATTAGTACTATGCATTAATTTATTTGTTTATTTATCTTGGCTTTTTAGTAATTTGTGTAATAAAGAATAATACTATGAAAAACGAAATAACCAATATTCCTTTTATTATTACCGAAGGATCTACTTGGTTCTTTTCTTTTGGCAAAGGAACATCAGGTTCTACCGTATCTTTTTCTGGTTCATCAGGAATAACTACTTCACCAGAATCACCACTTGTTTGAGCTTGTTTTTTTGTAGGTGTTTCGCCTGGTATATAAATATATAATTGATTATCAACTAATGTCATATTTTCAGTTGGCACATAACCAGGAGCACCGTTATAATCAATGCATATCCATTTAAAGTCATCATTATCATAGTATTTAATGTCAACTGCATCACTTCTATGTAAAACACCAATAATATCACTATTATAATCTGCTTGCTTAAACACACCAATTTCAGCCGTATCAACAATTAATCTATTACTTATTATTTGACCATAGTATTGCATTTGGTTATCATTAAGCAAAAAATACTCACCAGTACTAGAATTTTTAGCTAATTTAGCATTTTCAATAATAGTAAAGTCAAGATTTTCAGCATCTTTATCTGTAAGATATTTACCATCGTAATAGTATTTAGTTATCACGTAATCTTTATATGGTCCATCTTCAGATTTTAATACTACTCTTGTAATTATAGTATTAGCAGGTATTTCCAAACCATCTCTTGAAAAGTCTTTTGAAACAATTCCTTCTGCTTTTAAAATCTCTTTGAATTCAACATCACTTGTCGAAGTCAAATCTTTGCTACTTACAAAACCTTCTCCTGTATAAACCCAAAATTCTTGTCCATCGAACCCTCTATATATATTATCACTTTCATCCATATACTTTTTGTCATAAAAATTATAATACAATTCTCCATTACCATTCCAAATTTCAGTTCCTTGACTTAATGTTTTCAAAAGCTTGCTACTTGTATATGGATATTGAAATAACCTTGCACCTTCTTTTTTTGACACTATATATTTTTTAGCTGTAACACCACAAGTTAATATAAACTCTTTAGTATTTAAAATTTTTAGATACTCTTTATACATACCATTTTTGTTTTTTTGAATTTCCTTAGTTGTTGGTTTATATACAAATACAACCGCACCATTTTCTTCAAACTCATTTGAAGAATTAATTTGTTCTTTTATAACAAAAATAATCTCACCTGTTTTAAAATCAATAACTTGTGTTTTATCTTCATAATGAAAATCCTTTATAAATGTGGCAGGGCAAATTCTATAAGTACACTCTTCATAGAAGTAATCAATATCCTCTGCTGGAATTGTCACTGCAAAAGATACACTAGATATTATTATTACAAAAAACAACATCATTATTATTTTTTTCATAAAAAGCCTCCAATGCTTTTTTATTTACTCTTTTTCAGAAATACAATCAATACCAGGTAATACTTTTCCTTCTAAAAATTCAAGTGAAGCTCCGCCACCTGTAGAAATATGTGTCATCTTGTCAGCAAAGCCACCTTTTTCTACTGCAGCTGAAGAATCTCCGCCACCAATAATTGTTGTAGCACCTTCAAGATTTGCAAGAATCTCTGCAACCTTGTTAGTACCCTTAGCAAAATTATCAAATTCAAATACTCCAACAGGTCCATTCCATACAACCGTTTTTGCATCCTTTAACACTTCTGCATATAATTCTAAAGTTTTTGGTCCAACATCAACACCTTGCCAATCTCCTTCAATATTATCTGAAGAAACAACTTTAGAAGGTGCATCATTTGAAAATTCTTCTACTACCACATTATCAACTGGAAGTACAAGTCTTACACCTTTTTCTTCTGCTTTTGCTAAAAGTTCTTTTGCTAAATCAACTTTATCTAACTCGCAAATCGATTTTCCAACTTCTTTTCCTTGAGCTTTAAAGAATGTATAAGACATTCCACCACCTATAATTAAACTATCAACTTTATCTATTAAGTTTTCTATAACAGATATTTTATCTGATACTTTTTTGCCACCTAGTATTGCAACAAATGGTCTTTCTGGATTGTTAAGCGCTTTACCCATAACATCAATTTCTTTTTTAATTAAATATCCAACTGCAGAAGGTAAATAATCAGCTACACCAGCAGTAGAACTATGTGCTCTATGAGCTGTACCAAATGCATCATTAACATATAATTCTGCAAGACTAGCTAATTCTTTTGAAAAATCAGGATCATTTTTTTCTTCTCTAGCATCATATCTTACATTTTCTAAAAGCATTACTTCTCTATCTTTAAGATTTGCAGCTAAAGTTTTTGCAGATTCTCCTACAACATCTTCTGCCATTTTAACATCTACACCCAATAATTCAGATAATCTATCTGCAACAGGTTTTAAAGAATATGTAGGATTTACTTCTCCTTTTGGTCTACCTAAATGTGAGCAAAGAATAACTCTAGCATCATGTTCCATTAAATATCTAATAGTTTTTAATGCTTCTCTTATTCTTCTATCATCTGTGATTTCTCCTCTTTCATTTTGTGGAACGTTAAAGTCACATCTTACCAAAACTTTTTTTCCACCTACGTTTAAATCTTCAACTGATTTTTTCATTTTACTTACCTCCATAAAACTATAAATAATATACAACCCATTCCATAAAGCTGTCTCCTGGAATTACTCCAAATATATCTATCCATTCAAATGGAATAAGGAATATTAGTCCTAAAATAATACCAAAAACTATTTTTCTATTTTTAATAGAAAACTCTTTCTTAATAACTGAATGAATAATTAAATACATCGAAAAAATTAAACATATAAGCTTAAAAGCAAATGGCAGTATTATCAAAATAGATTTTGCTGATTGCATTACCTCAACATTATAATTATTCATTTAATTACCTCCATTAAATCATTTCGCCTATATTCATACTGAACTTATCAAAATTTGCAATTTGTGCAAAAGAATCTGGTTCTAGCGATGCGCCACCAACTAGTCCTCCATCGATATCACTCATACCAAATAGTTCTTGTGCATTTGTTGGTTTAACACTTCCTCCATAAAGAACTCTAACTTCTTCAGCAACATCATTTCCATACATTTTTCTAATTTCTTCTCTAATTAATTTACATGCTTCATTTGCATCTTCTTTAGAAGCAGTTTTACCTGTGCCAATTGCCCAAATTGGTTCATAAGCAATTATTATCTTTCTAGCAAAATTTGCAGGAAGACCTTCTAAATCTTTTCTTATTTGAATAATTATTTTTTCTTTAGCTATTCCTAATTCTCTTTCATAAAGAGTTTCACCAACGCAAAGAATAGGAACTATGTCATGATCAAATGCTGCTTTAATTTTTAGATTAACAAAGTCATCTGTCTCATTATGATATTGTCTTCTTTCAGAGTGACCTATAACTGAATATTTAATACCTATATCTTCAAGCATCTTAACAGATACATCACCTGTTAATGCACCAGCAACTTCATGATTTAAATTTTGAGTACCAATTTTGATATTTGTATTTTCTGTACTCTCAAGTGCGGCTGCAACATCTATATATGGAACACAAAGTATTATTTCGTGATTGTTCTCTTTAACCAAATCATTAAACTTACCAAAAAAATTTCGTGTGTCAATTGGAGAATGATTCATTTTCCAATTTCCAGCAATTACTTTATTACGCATATTAAATCCTTCTTTCCTTTATAATATATCAATTCTATGTTACTATAATTACTCTATTTTTTCAATTTAAGTTTATATTAAGTATTGATAACAAAAAAGGTCATCCTAATACTAGGATGACCATTTTTTGTACTACGTAAATATGAAAGATGCAGAGTAAAAGTCAACTGTCTCAAGTCCACACTTTCTATAAATAAATCGATACACTTTTTCGCCTTTAATAATATTTACAAGCTGAATGTAAATAATACGAGGCTCGTAGTTCTCGGGCTTTTCTACAAAAATCTTCTTCTTTTTTCCAACTTTTGTGAGCTTGTGCAGATCTTTTATCTCATAAACGAAATGGTTTCTAAGGATAGCCAAACACTTGTTAGCAATCTCTTCACCATCGTTTCGAAACTCAATTACCTCATTCTCCACTATTAATCCCCCTCAACAAAGCATTCTTTCCTCTATTTCAAATTTCGCAGAATAAAAGGTGTGAGTTGTCGTTGTATAGAGCTTTTTTACAAACATGTATAACGGGCGACCAACATGTGTCTTCTTGTTGGTAAGTTCAACATAGATTTCCGAATCTTGTAGCCTGTCAAAGTAGATAAGAATCCGTTCATTGGGTTTAGTTAACCTTTTTGCCTTGTCAACCCACGCTACCTTTTGTCTCCTTAGGCACTCCATGCAGCTTATAGCTGTACGTGTGGCTTCGGAGTAAAAAGTGATTTTCTCCATTTCAATCTCTTCACCATCGTTTCTAAACTCAATTACCTCATTCTCCACTATTAATCCCCCTCAACAAAGCATTCTTTCCTCTATTTCAAATTCCGCAGAATAAAAGGTGTGAGTTGTCGTTGTATAGAGCTTTTTTACAAACATGTATAACGGGCGACCCAAATTAGTCTTCTTGTTGGTAAGTTCAACATATATTTCTGAATCTTGTAGCCTGTCAAAGTAGATAAGAATCCGTTCACTGGGTTTGGTTAACCTTTTTGCCTTGTAAACCCACGCTACCTTTTGTCTCCTTAGGCACTCCATGCAGCTTATGGCTGTACGTGTGGCTTCGGAGTAAAAAGTGATTTTCTCCATTTTAATTGCTCTCCTTTTCTAATATAAGCCAAATAACTATAGATTTGGTATTATATTTTACTTTGAGAAGAAATGATTGGTATTTTAGTTATCCAAAATGAAAACCGGGTGTTGCATTATTACTGTTGTTAAAACCTCTCCTTTCGCTTAATCTTTTTGAAAACCGAGTAACCATGGAAAAACCTTCTTCTTATAGAACCTCTCCTTTCTACATTTGTGGAGCCTTTTATTGTCATAATTATGACAATCTCTCCGTCGATTAGTTTATAACATCGATGCCATTATAACATAATTATAATGTTATGTAAACAATAAAACTAAAAAAAGAAGCGATAATTCTTCGCTTCTTATATCACTTGCTTAAGCTCAAATACTACTTTCAATACATCTATTTTCTTATGAAAAGTGATCTCTGATGCCCTAAGGCAGCTTACAGGAATTCCATATTTTTGAAAACTGCTTGATTTTTCAACCTTTTTGACCAATTTGCTGCATATTTCTTTAATATTTTGTCTTAAATATGCATCTCTATTTTGCATTGCTTCATTACTTAAAATAGATGCTTCAATTGTTATAAAATCAAACGTCTTTTTATTAGTATTTTCAGGTAATCTATGAAATTCTGGTCTATAGATTCGACAAATAAATCTCTCTAATTCATCTTTTTCTTTATCTTCAAACGATTTGGGATATAGAGTATTAATATAAAGCTCCATATCATCAATAGAATCGCCTTCTGTAATTCTATCTAGTACCATTTTAAGTACTTTAAACTTTACTCTTCCCAAAATGTTAAAATGTACTTTCCAAAAGTCGATACTATAACCTCCATTAAATTTATAAGATAAACCTTTAATCTCGGGATGCTTGTCTATATCAGCATAGTTTATAGTTCTTACTACTCCATTCTTATCAAAATAAAATACAATCTTATCTCTAATATTAAAAGCACACAATTTTAGCTCATCCCGGTTTAATGAAATCAAGTAAAACCCTCCTAAAACATATTTATGTTATTAGAATCTTAATAATATTGCACTTTGCAAGTTTACCATATGATTATTGTTATGTAAAGCACGTCGCCTAAAAAAAGCTCACATAGAACTGAAAAAATTCTCAATTCTATGTGAGCTAATTCTTATTGTTTGCTCATATAAACAGCTAAATCAACTAATTTATTTGAATAACCCCATTCATTATCATACCAAGCAACTAATTTAACAAATGTATCTGTTAAAGCAATACCAGCTTTTTCATCGAATATTGATGTTCTTGGATCATGAATAAAGTCTGAAGAAACTAAAAGTTCATCTGTATAGCCAAGAATGCCTTTTAATTCTCCTTCTGAAGCTTCTTTAACAGCTGCACAGATTTCTTCATATGTAGCTGGTTTTTCTAGATTAACTGTTAAGTCAACTACTGAAACATCTACAGTTGGTACTCTAAAGCTCATACCTGTAAGCTTTCCATTTAATTCTGGTATAACTTTTCCAACTGCTTTTGCAGCACCTGTAGATGATGGAATAATATTAGCACTAGCTGCTCTACCGCCTCTCCAGTCTTTCTTAGAAGCTCCATCAACTGTCTTTTGAGTAGCAGTTGTTGAGTGAACTGTAGTCATTAATCCATCTTTAATTCCAAATTTATCATTAATTACTTTTGCAAGTGGTGCTAAACAGTTTGTTGTACAAGATGCATTTGAAACGATATTCATATCTGGTGTGTATGTTGTATTATTAACACCCATTACAAACATTGGAGCATCTTTTGAAGGTGCAGAAATAACAACTTTCTTAGCTCCACCTTGTATATGTTGTCCAGCTGTTTCCAAAGTTGTAAATACACCAGAACATTCTAATACATATTCAACTCCTAGTGCATCCCAATGACAATTAGCTGGTTCTTTTTCATTTAATACTTTAATTTGACGACCATTTACTACGATATAATCTTCTCCAGCTTCTACTGTGCCTTTAAATTGTCCATGAACTGTATCATGTTTTAACATATATGCCATATAGTCAGCTGTAATAAATGGGTCATTTATTGCTATAACCTCTATTTCTGGATTATCTAAGCTTGCTGAAAAAGCTAGACTTCCAATTCTTCCAAAACCATTAATACCTGCTTTTAACATAAAAATTCCTCCTCTTAGTGAAAGGCATAACACCGCTTCACTTTTATAATTTATATAATTTGTGAAGGTGAATTACTCCTTCCAACAAATTTCCACATAAAATTGTACTACTACTAAAATTAATATGCAACAACCTTCATCTTTAATTGTTTCTCCTTTTATTATTTAACTAATATATAAATCAAAGTTATTATATCATCTAATCAAATTTTTTGCATATAAAAAATGATGCCTATAAGACATCATTTTGATTATACTATTCAGATAATTTAGCAGCAGATAACACTTTATCACTTCTATCTGAAATACTTCTTAAAGAAACAGCAGATTTTAGTTCTTCGATTTCTTCATACTCTTCTTCAGATAATTCCATCTTTTTATTTTGTGCTCTTAAAAATTCATTATTAACAGTAATAGCCATTAGATCTAAATCTCTATTATCCATTTCTTTTCCTCTTGGGCTACCTGCAATGCCAGGATGTCCGCCAGCTTCTGGCCCCCATATTTTTTGTACTAATTCTTTAGCAGTCATCAAACCAAGTTTTTGAAACTCTTTACCACCATCAGCAAGTGCTACTGTAATACTCTTAAACTTGCCATTTAAAACTACAGTTGCTGGAATAATCCTTTCTTGCTTTGGTGAATAATATTCAGCTGAACAAAAGATTCCTTCTGGTGAATCAAATACCCTAATATTTTCGTTTTCAAATATTAAGCAAGCCTCTATCGCTTGTTCTTGTTCTTTGCTCCAACGAATTCCATTTTCAACCATTTCTTGATCCATATCTATAGATTTGTCCATAGCTGCAAGTTTTTCCATTACATCTTGAGTAATATCTGTTACTTCTGTAATTCTTCCACTTCTATTTTGTTCACACCAAGCAGAATAAGCCAAGTATTGTTTTTGCGCTTTTGGTGAAATCTCATGTAAATGATGTATTCCATTTAAATCAATAAATTCAGCAGCATTCCAAAAATCTGGATCTTCCTTTTTTCTACCTAATAAAGCTGCTATGCCTCCTAATGTATCTAAATCAACATGAGATACAACTATTGTAGCTCCATCTTCTAATACAGGTACATTGGGTGTATTACAAGGAGCTGGGTTATTTGCATATTCTTTAGTGTGATGAGCTAATGTAATTTGTTCACCCGTTATAACTTTATCTCCATATTCTGCTTCAACAGTAGCTGCTGGTTCAATTCCAATCTCCTTTAATTCTTCTTTTGTCATGTACTTTGGTACTAAAACAACTCTAACATTTTTCATAATAGAAACCTCCTAAAAATAATTTGTATCCTTTTGAACACAATTACATAATAGCATTGTATACTTATTAAGTAAACTTATTTAATTTTAACAAAAGCATAAGTAAAACTTATATATATAAACAAAAAGAAAATGAGCTATTGCTAACTCATTTTCTTTTTAATAATTTGAAATATTTAAGGTAAATTTATCTTTTTAAGGTTTTTACAACCGTTAAAAGCTGTTTCATCAATTTTATATAATTCATCTGGAAGTTTTACATCTTGAACACCAGATCCATAAAAAGCATATGCATCAACTACATCTAATCTTGTTTTTGTGAAGTCTATCTTTTTAAGATTTTTACATCTTGCAAATGCTTCATACTCAACTTTTTGAACTGTATTTGGAAGCTTAACATTTTCAACACTAGAATTAAAGAATGCATAAGCTCCTATTCTTCTAACTTTAGTTTTCGATAAGTCAACTTCTTTTAAATTTTTGCAATCACTAAATGCTCCAAAGTCTAAAGCTGTTATGCTCTCTGGAAGTTTAACTTTTTCAAGTCCAGAGTTTGCAAAAAATCCAGAATCAATTCTATTTATTTGAGTATTTGATAAATCAAGTTGTTTTAAATTTTTACAATTACTAAAAGCTTCTAAATCTATTGCACCTATCTCATTTGAAAGTTTCACACTTTTTATGCCCGAGTTATAAAATGCACTTCTACTTATTTTTCTTAAATCTGTATTTGAAAAATCTACTTTCTTTAAGTTTTTACAGTTTGCAAAAGCACTATTTCCAACATTTTTTAAAGTAATAGGCATCTTAATTTTCTTCAAGTTTGAATTTAGAAATGTATTATCTCCAATTACTTCAATTCTTGTGTTAGATAAATCTACTCTTGAAAGATTAATGCTCTCTCTAAATAGATTTCCACCAATAGTTTTAGCCGTACTAGGTAGTTTAATTGTAAAATCACAAAGCATATTAACGTTATCTAAATCAAGTACAACATCCTCGATTCCTTCTTCAAATACAATCCATATATTTTTAATTACTTTAGGTCTAATTAAATACTCTTTTAATTTTTGAATATCTAATTGGTTCATCTTATTCTTTTCACTTCTTGGATCATAATGAATCTTAAAGACTTTGAAAAATCCGAAACAATTATATGAACTAATAGAAAGACCTAATGCAGTCCTTCTTCTTAATACTAAACTATTTAATGGTTGCCACTCATTTGGAAGTCTATAGTTTGAAGCTGGTTTTTCAATATTTAAAATACCTTCCCAAAATTTGATATTATTTACATCTAAGTTAACACCTTCAGTAATATCTATCTTTAACATTGCGGCATAATAATTATTGCTTTCTATAACATTTGGCATCTCACATTTAATACGGCTAATAATATACTCTTTCATAGCATCGCCAAAATTCGCACAAAAATCTTTTGCTTTTTCAATGTTTCTAGTTTCTAAATATTTACACATCAAGTAGTAAGATACTTCTTGAATCTTCATATCTACTTCTCTAGATTTAATATTAATTCTGCTATATCTTTCCTTAACATCAAACAAATCTATTTCAATTTTTTCGATGCTTTTTTGTGACATACTTGAATCTAATATCTTTATTAATATGGTAAAAAGATTTTTATGATAATCATCAAAACTTTCTGTAGTAATTACATTGTTTGATTTTTCAACTTCTGGTTTAAAAGCTTCGATTATCTTTATATCTTCATTTTCGTTATCCATTATTTCACCTACCATTAAAGCAAATCAAAATTAAACGCAAAAAAACAAGCCGATTAAAATTCGTCTTGTTTTTCTTTAGTATATCTAAAAATTCATTTGTAAAATAAATAATAAAAAACGAGTACACGCCTAATTTCGCGTACTCGTATAATATCACGATTAACATAAGAAATCAACAAAAATTATGTATAAAAAGTATATTAAACTGACAAATATGCATTACTGTTAACATAAATTAAATCATATACTATATTATCGAAAATTATGTCTACTTTTTATCATCTAGAACCTTATATTTTTTCTTATGAATAAACATTTTAGTTATTAAAAACAAATGCCTAAATCCATCTCTTATTGTTTTTAAATGTGGTTTTCTATCTCGAAGATCTTTTCTTAATACAGTTGGAACCTCACACATAGAAAGATTATTAATCTTAGCTTTAATAATCATTTCACTTGCATATTCCATTCCTGGACATTGTAAATCAATACTTTTTAGTTTTTCAGTATTATACATTCTTAAGCCACAATGAAAATCTTTTACTGGAGTATGGAATAGAAAATTAGCATAACCACTTAAGAACTTTACACCTATTCTATGTGATAATGGCATAGCTTTATCCTGTATACCACCTGCATATCTGTTTCCAACAACCATATCATATCCTTCATTTAGTTTTTCTATAAATTGAGATATGTTATAAAAATCATAGCTACCATCGCAGTCACCCATTACGCAATATTTGCCATATGCATTTTTAGTTCCATTTATTAATGCATTTCCATATCCTCTATTTTTACAAATGCATACTCTAGCTCCTAAGCTCTCTGCAACTTCTCTACTCTTATCTTCGCTATCATTATCTGAAACAAGAATTTCAGCATTTAATTTATTGTGTTCAATTGCCTTTTTAATCTCATCTATGCAAAATGGTAAAGTTTTTTCTTCATTTAAACAAGGTAATATAAAAGTAAAATCAACCATAAATACCCCCAAACATAATAGAAATCTCAATAAAATACTACCATTACTTTTGATTATTGTCTATTAGTTCTAAGCTATTATAATGTTTATTATGCACTGAAGCATCATTAACCATCTTTATTGCAAAAACATAAAGAACTATTAGCATTATAAACCAAATTAAGATCATTAATCCGCTTTGTGTAAAAACTAAAAAGTCATATAAAGTATGTAATAACGTAGGTATAAATAAACTCAAGAGCTTATACTTTCTCTCCAACTTTTTATCAAATGATATTTGAGCATTTTTTGCTTTTGATAAGAAATATCCCATATATATTCCAAAAAATGCATGGCCAGGAACTGATGTTAAGAATCTTAAAAATATTATATAAAAACTAGCAAAAATACCATTTGTTAAATATTCATTAAATACATACAATATATTTTCAAAAGCAGCAAAGCCTAAAGAAGCAAACACGCAATAAATAATTGCATCATATGATTCATCAAAATGTTTATTGTTATAATTTACACATCTTACAACTAACCACTTAAAAAATTCCTCAACAATTCCAACTGCGACAAAAGTATTAATAAATAATAATACAAATGATTTAGCAGATTCTATATCTGTAGGAAACATATTAAGCAAAATCGATTCCGCAATAGAAACTGGAATAACAATCACAATTCCCAAAATAAGAGATTTAGCCAATTGTCCTGCTGGTTCTTTATGAACATCCTTCTTATATATATACCAAAGAATAAGTATTACTGGTGCTATTGCTAATGCAAATAATATTTTAAACAAAATAATCCTCTCCCTAATTAATTAAATTAAAACTTAATTCTTTCTTCTATATATTTTTCTACTTCAGAAATTGGAATTCTAACTTGTTCCATAGTATCTCTATCTCTAATTGTAACACTATTATCTTCTAATGTGTCAAAATCTACAGTAATACAATATGGTGTACCAATTTCATCTTCTCTTCTATATCTCTTACCAATACTTCCTGCTTCATCATAATCTATCATAAACTTCTTAGATAGTTCATCATAGATTTCAGTTGCTTTTTCAGAAAGCTTTTTAGAAAGTGGTAGTACAGCCGCCTTCATAGGAGCAAGCGCTGGATGAAGTTTTAGTACTGTACGAACATCGCCTTCTGCAATTTCTTCTTCATTATATGCATCGCATAAAAACATCAAGAATAATCTATCTACACCAACAGCTGGTTCAACACAATAAGGAACATACTTTTCATTTGTTTCTGGGTCCGTGTATTGTAAGTCTTCTTTAGAAGCTTCCATATGACGAGATAAATCATAGTCTGTTCTATCAGCAATTCCCCAAAGTTCTCCCCAGCCAAATGGGAATAAATACTCAATATCTGTTGTACCTTTTGAATAGAAAGATAATTCTTCTTTAGAATGTTCTCTCATTCTTAAGTTTTCTTCTTTAGCACCTAAACTAACTAAAAACTTTTTACATGTATCTTTCCAATATTCATACCATTCTAAATCTGTTCCTGGTTTGCAGAAAAATTCAAGTTCCATTTGTTCAAATTCACGAGTTCTAAAAATAAAGTTACCTGGAGTAATTTCATTTCTAAAGCTTCTTCCCATTTGACCAATACCCATAGGCATTCTTCTTCTAGTTGTTCTTAAAACATTTTTAAAGTTTACAAACATACCTTGTGCTGTTTCAGGTCTTAAATATACTTCAGACTTAGCATCTTCAGTAACACCCATAAATGTTTTAAACATTAAATTAAATTTACGAATGTCAGTAAAATCTGTCTTACCACAATCAGGACATGGAACTTTATTTTCTTTTATATAGTTTACTAATTCTTCATTGCTCCATCCATCTAAGCCAGATACTTCTTTGCCATTTGCAAATGCCCACTCTTCAATAAGCTTGTCTGCTCTATGTCTTGTTTTACATGCTTTACAGTCAATTAATGGATCTGAAAAACCTCCAACGTGACCTGTAGTAACCCATACTTGTGGATTCATAATAATAGCAGCATCAATACCTACATTGTGTTTATTTTCTCTAATAAACTTTTGCCACCAAGCATCTTTGATATTCTTTTTTAGTTCGGCACCTAATGGTCCATAGTCCCATGAATTTGCAAGACCTCCATAGATTTCACTTCCTGGATATACAAATCCTCTTGTTTTACATAGTGCTACAATTTTGTCCATACTCTTATCCATATATAATCCTCCTATTAAATATAATCTTGTTTTTCATATGCTTATTTAGAATAATATATGTTTCAAAGCAAGGCACACTTTCTTATAGTGAGAATTTCAAAAAAATGAAAACATTTTTTTTGAAATTCCTGAGTGCCATCAAGCTCTTATTGCGTTTTCAACATATATTATTCTCACTAATCACTAAAAAACAAATACCTATAGAAACAAAAAACGTCCCTAGGTATATAACCTAGGGACGAAAAAATCTTTTCCGCGATTCCACCCTAATTGATAATTTCTATTTTCCTTGAAATTATCCACCTTAATTTTAGATCAAATAAACTCAAAAGTTCCATAAGATTACAACAAATACAAGCATTGCACCAAATAGCTTGCTCTCTTAAAATGTTAGTAAAGTTACCTCTTTCTCATCGTTTGCTTTGAACTACTCTTTAAAAATAGCACTTAAAGAGCTAATTGTCAATATTGATTTAATCAGATTAGAGGCTTATTTACTGTTTTTATTGAATTTAAAACTTTACTATAATATCATATTATTAGAATCGTAAG
Organism: Clostridia bacterium; assembly: GCA_017518295.1. Taxonomy (GTDB): domain Bacteria; phylum Bacillota; class Clostridia; order TANB77; family UBA1234; genus RGIG6105. Next base: position 149,669 of record JAFWVJ010000012.1, on the reverse strand, counting down.
GAGGAAAAATATGAGCAATTGTTTGGGAGTTAAATGCAATAATCATTGTTGCACAAGTAGATTTAAAGGATTATCTGAATCGTTAATTAACAAGGATAAAAGTAAATTTGTTCAAATCTTACTTTCTAAAGAAGAAGTCAATAGAATAACAGAATGCGGATACAAAAGATTAATTCAAAAAGTCGATGATCAATACTACCTAAAATTGAATAATGACTTTAGTTGTTCAGCATATAAAAACGGCAAATGTATTATTTATGATTCAAGGCCTGATGTATGTAAAATCTATCCATACTACTTTGATCCATTCTGTGGTATATGTAAAGATAAGAATTGTCCGGGTAATTTTGAAATAGATACTCAATCAGACGAAATTTACAAATTATTAGAAAATAGAATTAACCTGTTTAAAAATCCTTCTCATCACTTCTTTGATGGATATGAGATAGATAATAATTTACTTAAAAATGAAAAGTTGATTAATAAACTAATAAAAGAAATTAATGAAACTGTTTTTAACAAAAAAGGAAAAGCACAAATTATTTCTTACTTTAATGGAAAAGTAAAAGAAGACGGTGGAATAAGTTGTGTAATATTAGGAGCTAACTGTCATTTTTCATGTCACACATTTTGTTACAAAAATACCGTATTTATAGACTATTTTGGTAAAGCAAATTTTGAAAAATGTATTCTACCAATTATTCTAAAATATTTTCCAACAACTAAGTTTGATTTATGTAACGGCAATACTCAAAAAGGTAAATTTGGAAAACATATCATAATAGAAAATATGCCCGGATTAACATTTAAACAAGCCGAAAATCTAATTGGAAATATAGTTAAAGAAATTAAAATGACTAAAATATCATCACCTTTTTTCATCTATTTAGATAATAATAATTATGATATTATACAGCCAATTGCCGAATCACATATTTCTATTCACAAAGATAAATCAAATATAAATATAGATGTGTTTTCATGCAAAAACTACGATGAGAAGATAATACTAAAATTATTAGATATTAAAAAAGAGAATATTAAAAAAATTCAAAGAGGTATTTATTACAAATAAAAAACTCGGGGTTTCCCCCGAGCTTTTTTAGTTAAGTACCATTTCATACCACGGCCAATTCTTGCCATAGTACTCGTATCCGTTCTTAAAAACTTCTGCAATTTTGAAGCCAAGTGATTTGTAGCAATTCAAAGCAACTCTGTTATTACTGAAAACTCCTAAGCTAAAATGTTGTGCTCCCAAGTTTTCTTTTGCATACTTCATCGCTTCTTTTATCATTTGCTTACCATATCCATGGCCTCTTAAAGTGCTATCAACAATAACAAATCCAATACGAATTGTCTTTTTATCTTTTGGTGGATATCTAAGAATCAAATGACCAATCATCCGGCCAAAATCATCTTCAAAAACCAAAGAATAAAACTTTTCGCTATGCGATCTTTCCTCATAGTTAGCTATAAGTTTAGATGGCTTAATTGGATATGACTCATATTGACTAGCACTCCACATTCTAAATTCTTTTTCAGATGTAATCCAATTTAGAATGTATTTTGCATCTCGTTCTTCGAACTTACGTATGTGCATGATTTTTTTCCAAATCCTTTCTATGTAACCAATTATTATAATAAACTAGTTACATAGGCTGCGGCGGTTCCATAAAAATAAAACTCCTCCCTTAAAACGTATTAAACTATGACATTTTATACCATTTGCTAAGTTATGTCAACAATTAATTGTTAGTCTCAATTTTAAACTTATATTAATAAATTTTCATATAAAAAAGGCTTCTGTCTAAATAGACAGAAGCTTTATTTTAGTAGGTAGTATCACTTATAACAGGAACCACTTTAATATTAGCACGGGCACTCAAATCTAATGAACCATCTTTATTTCGAGGAGCTTTACTACTCGGAAGATTTGCTTTTCTAGCATAAGATATTACTTTTAGTTCAACAAATTCAGTTCCCTCTAGTTCAACAAGTTTTGCTTCATCGGCATAATAATTATCTAGTTTTAAGAATGTCAAAACACTATAAAGATTATCATAGTCTTTAACTGCATTTTGATATTCACTTTCAGGAATCTCAAATAGTGTTGCTGGAAAATAAATAGTATCAATAGCATTTGAATTAGCAAAAGCATTTTTTCCAACTTTGCGAAGTCCTTTTCCAAATCTTACTTTAGAAAGTGCATCGCAACCGCTAAAAGCTTTTTCACCAATAAACTCAATAAAGCATTGAGACATATCAATACTTTTAATAGAATAACCTCCATTAAACATCATTTTACTAATTTCTCGTATGCTCTTAGGAATATTTATTTCTTCTAAATATTTACATTCATTAAATGCTCCTTCTCCTAATTCCATCAAAGTATCTGGTATAAAGAATCTTTTTATATCACTTTTACTAAAGCAATACTTACCAATAAATTTAACAGAATTAAAAGACGGTAGTTCTTTTAATCTTTCACAGTTTTCGAATGCTCTTTCTCCAAGCTTGATAATCTTATCACTATCCAAAAATTTAAGTTCTTCAAGTCGCCTGCATCCGCTAAAAGCTTCTTCATCTATACTTTCAGTTTTTGGCACTGTAAAAGAAACCAAACTAGTACAATCCATAAATGTTTGCTTACTTATACTAGAAATGCCATTTCCAAAAGTAACACTTCTTAATGATGTGCATCCTTTAAAGCAAGCAACGCCGATTGAATAAACTTCTTTTGCATCTATAGAGACTAAGTTTTCGCAACCGCTGAAACATTCATCTCCATAAATACTAATCTCATTTGAAAGATATACACTATAAAGATTCTTGCAATCTTTGAACATTTGAGTGGGTAAATGCAGTTCCCCAGAAAAAGTAGCAGTTTTAATCTTGCTACCCATGAAGATTCCTTTTCCAGTAGATCTGAAATCTGCTTTTAAAGAAGCATCTTCAAGTCCAGTATTAGCAAATGCATAATCACCAACACATAACCTATTTTCAAAACTAAAGAACTTTAAAGATTTGCATCCATAAAAAGCTTTCATACCTATCTTTTTTAATTTGCCGGTTCTACCAACATCCTTTAGTTTTGTGCAGCCTTCAAATGCTCCACAGCCAACATCTTCAATGCAAAGAAGTTCAACTTTTTCAAGTCCTTCACAATTTTTAAACATTTCATAAGGAATCGAACTTTGTTCGAGAGGAAGTCTCATTTCTTTCAAAGCTCTACATCCATTAAAAACAGAAATTCCAAAAGAATAGTCATTCATTCTAAGTGGATACTTTACTTCAGTTAATTCAATACATTCAAAGAATGCTCCATCATCAATCTTTTTAATAGTAGTGTAGTAAAGATCAACTGTCTTCAAAAACATACACTTTGAAAAAAAGTATTTTCCTATGGTCCACTTTCCACCATGAATGATTACTTCTTCAAAGAAAAAACCAGAAAACATTGGTTCTTCATAATCATGGTCAACGTCTAATGAACGAATGTCGAGCTTTTTAACGTGCAAGTATTCAGTAATATATCTAATAATTGCTCTAAAGCCAACAGCATTTTTATACTCTGAACTACTATTAAGTTCTTTTATAAAGACTTCACCATTGGTAAAAACTTCTTCTTTCTTTTTATAATTGACACCTAAGTAATCTCTTAGTTCTTCAATTTCTTTAGTCTCCATATAGAAGTCTCTATATAAGTCTAGATGAATTGTTACTTTTTCATCTGTAATAAAAACTTTGTAGTTCTTTTTACTAATAAGTTTAGGACTATTATTCGAAAGCTTTCTGCCTATACTTCTAACCATAATTGAAAAACGATTTCTAACCTTAGAACTTCTTTTATGAGCATCTACATCATCAACAACAATAGAGTTTTCTTCATTTACAATAATATCTGCTTTTTTAGGTTCATACTCTGGATTTTCAATTTGAGCAAGCACTTTCCAAAAGTCGAGCTCTTTCTCTTTATCTTTTGGAAGTGTCATCAAGAAATCGTTGAGCTTATCCGCCAAAGCAGGCTTTCCATCTTCTAGAAGTTTATGAACATTATCTTTGTGTCGTTGATGAATAAACAAAACCATATCCGAATCGAAGCTCTGAGCAAGCTCATATGCTTCATCATCTTTTCCTTCAAGAAGAAGACGAATCATATAAAAATAGTTTGCTTTAGAAATCTCCTGTTCGAACATATTTGAACGAACATTACTTTCTTCATATTTTTGTCTAACAATCTTAATCATAGAAGCAATATCTTCAATGCTTCCATTAAAATCAATCTTGTCTAAATATCCTTTTAATATGTCAAGCTGTGATTTCCGATTTGCAACATAGCTAGGATTTGATTTAACGAATTCCAAAAGTTCCTTTTTATCATTTTCATCAGCAACCTTTGAGCCAATAGTTGGAGCAAGATCAATAAGAGGATTAGCACTCTTTCCTAAAACAACATAATAAGTGAGGCGCTGTTCTAAAGATAAGACACTAGAATAAAGCTTGTCAGGAATATTTACATTCCTTGGAAGTGCCTCTAATACACTCCGATAAAGAGTATATTCACTTTCTAAAGCTTGTTTATAAATATCATCACTAGGTAACCTTAAAATCATAACCTCAATTTTGTCTAACTGCTTATCAATCACCCGTTGTCTACCACCTTTCGTATAAGAATTCTCTTTGTCGAAATTGACAAGGTTATATTTAAACGGCCCGATTATATCATGGAGATTTACATAAATCAATATAAAGACATAAAAAAACCAATGAAATATGTACTTATTTTTCACGTATTTCATCGGTTTATATTAATAAAAACTAAATAATTTGTCCTTTTAAATACCAAACATGTTGAGATACTATTTTTACTTCGATTTCTTTTCCTATTAGCTCTCTTGATCCTTCAAAATTTACTATTCTTCCTGACCAAGTTCTTCCTGTTAGTACATCTTTATTAGTTCTACTTTCACCTTCTACTAGAACCTTTTGTGTAGTGCCTACATATTTATTCATTATTTCTTCAGTAATACTATCTGAAAGTGTTTTAAGCCTACTAAATCTTTCAGATTTTACTTCTTCTGGAATATGTCCTTCCATCTTTTCCGCACGAGTACCTTTTCTTACACTATATATAAACATGAATACTTGCTCATATTCCATTTTTCTAACCACATCTAAAGTGTCTTCAAAGTCTTCTTCTGTTTCACCTGGAAAACCAACAATAATATCTGTAGTAAATAAAGCTTCTGGAATTTTTTCTTTTATTCTTTTAGCCAAATCTAAATACTCTTCTTTTGTATATCCACGATTCATTAATTTAAGTACTCTTGAACTTCCGGATTGAAGAGGTAGATGAATAACTTTAGAGATTTTATTACTCTTTGAAATAACATCTATAACATCACCTTTAAAGTCTTTAGGATGAGGTGATGTAAAACGAATGATATTTATTCCATCGATTTTATCTAAATCACTAAGTAGATTTGCAAAATTATAACCTTCTCTAGGATTATATGAATTAACATTTTGACCTAATAGTAGAATCTCTTTACAACCATCTTTGGCAAGTTCTCTTGCTTCAAATAAAATATCTTCTGGTTGTCTAGAACGTTCTCTACCGCGTACGTAAGGAACAATACAGTAAGAGCAAAAATTATTACAACCATTCATTATAATAATACTAGCTTGTGATTTGCTCTCTCTTTTTACTGGTAATCCTTCATATATTTCACCATCTATATCCCATACATCTACAATACGTTTATTATCTTTTTGATTTAACTTATCAAAAAGCATCTCAGGAAACTTATATATATTATGAGTACCAAAAATAATATCTACCAAAGAATAACTCTTTTTAATCTTTTCTATTACATGAGGTTCTTGCGACATACATCCTGCAAAGCAAATAATCATATCATTTTGTTGTTTAATATTTTTCAATTCTCCAAGCTTTCCAAAAACTTTTTCTTCAGCATTTTCTCTTATTGAACATGTATTAAATACAACCAAATTTGCTTCTTCAAAATTTTCTGTTTTTACATATCCCATTTCTTCTAACATACCTGATATCTTTTCACTGTCTGCTTCATTTAGCTTACATCCCATTGTATTTATAGCATACTTAGAATTTTTATATCTTTTAGAAACTATATCTTTAGCTTTATGCATATATTCAAATTGCTTATTTATTTCTTCTTGAGAAACCTTATTAATAGCCATTTGTTACTCCTTAATATAATAGAAGGCTTAAATAAAATTTAAGCCTTCTTTAAATTTATTTTTTTCTTTTCTTGCAATCATTGTTTTTATTAGGTTGATCATCATTTATCATATTGCAAGAACCACCACAACAACTTCCGCATCCATCATGAGAACAATTCTGATTATCATACTCATATGCCATTTCCATTTCAATTGTATTATGACAGCTTGGACACTCAATATCTGCAAACTCACCATCTTTAAGAATTAAAGGAATCTCATCGCCACAATAAGGACATGTACCAAATAATTCTTCATCATTTTCTTCGTCATTAATCGTAGATTCAATATTTGTTAAAATATCATAAACATCTGTCAATTTTTGATCAACTTCATTTTGACGTTCAGTAAGTTGTATAACATGAGTTGTAAAGTCTTGAATCATACTTTGGATGCAGTTAAGAACTATTGCTCTTTCATCATCGTTTGAAATAGTGTCATTAATAATTTCAACTTGCTTAGTTATTTTATCTTTAAAACTAGACATTAAACTCTCTCCATGTATTCTCCTGTACGTGTATCAATACGAATCTTGTCTCCGATTTCTACAAATAAAGGAACATTTACTTGATAACCAGTTTGTGTAGTAGCTGGTTTTAAAGCACCTGTTGATGTATTTCCTTTAAATCCTGGCTCTGTATATGTAACTTCAAGTTCTACAAACATTGGAGGTTCTACTCCAAATACTTTACCTTTATATGAAAGAACTTTTACTTCCATATTGTCTAATAAATAATTTAAGATATCTCCTAAATCATCTTTTGTTAGTGGAAGTTGCTCATATGTATCATTATCCATGAAGTAATATGTATCTCCATCATTATAAAGATATTGCATTGTTTTTCTATCAATTTGAGCCTCTTCAACCTTAGTTGTTGGGTTAAAAGTTTGCTCTGTAACTGCTCCTGTAATAACATTCTTTAATTTAGTTCTTACAAAAGCTGCTCCTTTTCCTGGTTTAACGTGTTGGAATTCAACTATTCTATATACTTGACCTTCCATTTCAAAAGTCATACCATTTCTAAAATCTCCTGCTGTTAACATAAAATTTCTCCTTTCGATTTCTTTATCTCTTCATAATCGCTTGTATTCTACAATAAAACATAACATAATACAAGAGTTTTTTATAATACTTGTGTATCAATACGTTTTATGGAAAAACAACACGGGAAGCTTTCAAAAGACTTGTTTTATAATTATTACAAAGGCTAGAAAAATTGATGGGCCGGATAACCGGTGGGTCCCGTCAATTTTTCGTGACTTTGTTATAATTTAGAAAACATAGTGCTTTTAGAAAGCGACGTCTTGTTTTGAAATAAAAAGTATTGATATACAAGTATAACAAAAACTACTGTAAATGCTCTAATACTAATTTGTTAATAATTTGAGGATTACCTTTGCCTTTAAGTTCCTTCATACATTGTCCAACTAAGAAACCTAAAGCTCTATCTTTACCAGCTTTATAATCTGCAATAGATTGAGGATTTGCAGCAACAATTCTATCGACGACTTCCTTAATAGCACTTTCATCACTAATTTGCATTAATCCTTTTTCTTTTACAATTTCATCTGGCTCTTTATTTTCAGAAATCATTTCTTCAAATACTTTCTTACCAATTGAATTTGAAATTGTACCACTATCTATTAATTTTATTAGTGAAGCAAATCTTTTAGCTGTGAATGGCAAATCTTTATAATCGATATCATTTTCTCTAGCTATTCTAATAATATCTGTCATTATCCAGTTACTAACTGCTTTTGGATTACCACATTCTTTTGAAGCATCTTCAAAGAAATCTGAAAGAGCCTTTGATGTAGTAATAATTCCTGCATCATACTCTGGTAAATTTAATTCTTGTATATATCTTTGTTTTCTTACTTCTGGTAATTCTGGAAGGTTTTCTTTTATATTAGCAATATATTCATCAGTTAGTTTAATAGGCATTAAGTCAGGCTCTGGGAAATATCTATAATCATCAGCATCTTCCTTAGAACGCATTACAAAACCTTTACCTTCAAGTTCATCCCATCTTCTAGTCTCTTGGAAAATTTCTCCACCAGCTTCTAATACTTCTTTTTGTCTTTGAATTTCATAATTAATTGAATGTTCGATTGCTCTAAAAGAGTTCAAGTTCTTAGTTTCTGTACGAGTACCAAATTTTTCTTGACCAACTGGACGAAGTGATAAATTGACGTCCGCTCTTAAAGAACCTTCTTGCATTTTACAATCAGATACTCCAATATATTCCAAAATTCCTTTTAGTTTTTCAACGTAAGCAACCGCTTCCTCAGCAGATCTCATATCTGGTTCAGAAACTATCTCTATCAAAGGAACACCTGCTCTATTTAAATCAACTAATGTTCCTCCTGTATAACTATCATGGTTTAATTTACCAGCATCATCTTCTATATGAATTCTAGTAATACCAATATGTTTAGTTGAACCATCTTTTAATGTAATATCAAATCCTCCGCCTACACATAAAGGTAAATCAAATTGTGATATTTGATATGCTCTTGGTGTATCTGGATAAAAATAATTCTTTCTATCTTGCTTTGAATTTTTTGTAATTTTGCAATCTGTTGCAAGACCTGCTTTAACAGCATATTCAACAACTTTTTCATTTAATACTGGTAGTGCACCAGGCATACCTGTACAAACAGGGCAACAATGAGTATTTGGATCTCCACCAAATTCAGTAGTGCAACCACAATAAATTTTTGTTTTTGTAGAAAGTTCTGCGTGAACTTCAAGTCCAATAATAACTTCGTATTCCATGGTTACACCTCCTTATTCATTTCATATGTATATGCAGTTCTAAGTAAGACTTCTTCATTAAAGTGTTTTGCTAAAAGTTGCATACCTATTGGCATACCATCATTATCTTTTCCACAAGGAATAGATATACCTGGAATACCAGCTATATTTACAGGAACTGTATATAAATCCATTAAATACATTTCTAATGGATTTTCTGTCTTTGCACCTATTTTCCAAGCAGTTGTTGGACAAGTAGGTGTCAAAATGACATCACATTCAGTAAATACTTTATCAAATCCTTCTTTAATTGCAGTTCTTACCTTTTGAGCCTTTTTATAATATGCATCATAATAACCAGCAGATAATACATATGTACCTAGTAGTATTCTTCTCTTAACTTCTTTTCCAAATCCTTCACTTCTAGAATTTTTATAAATATCTTTTAAACTTTCATAATTTTGAGTTCTATATCCATAACGAATTCCATCAAATCTTCCTAAGTTTGATGATGCTTCAGCACAAGCTAAAACATAATATGTTGGCAAAGCATATTTAGTAAATGGAAGCGATACTTCTACTATTTCTGCTCCCAATTCTTTATACTTATCTTTAGCTTTTTCTAATGCTACTCTTACTTCTTCTTGTAAACCTTCACCATAAAATTCTTTTGGAATACCAATTCTAATTCCTTTAACATCATTTATTAATGCTTTTGTATAATCTTTCTTTTCAATGTTTGCAGAAGTTGAATCCATCTCATCGTGTCCTACAATAGCATTTAAAAGTATAGCTGCATCTTTAACATCTTTACTCATAGGACCAATTTGATCTAATGATGATGCAAAAGCAACCAAACCATAACGAGATACTAAACCATATGTAGGCTTCAATCCAACAATACCACATAAAGAAGCTGGTTCTCTAATTGAACCACCCGTATCTGAGCCTAACGCTATCGGTGCTAAATCTCCTGCAACAGCTGCAGAACTTCCGCCTGAACTACCTCCTGGTACTCTTGTTAAATCATAAGGATTTTTTGTTGCAAAGAAAGCAGAATTCTCGCAAGAACCTCCCATTGCGAATTCATCCATATTAACTTTACCTAAAATAATAGCTCCTTCTTCTTTTATCTTTTTAATAACTGTTGCATCATAAGGACTAACAAAGTTTTCAAGCATTTTAGAAGCACATGTTGTCTTAACACCTAAAGTATTCATATTGTCTTTAATTGCTATAGGAATAGCATAAAGTAATGGTAACTCATCAAAAGTCCCATTAGAAATTGCTCCATCAATTATTGATTGTTTTTCATCAGCCTCTTTTAAAGCATTATCTTTACATAGAGTTATATACGCTTTAATATCGCCGTCTTTTTCATCTATATTTTTATAAAAAGCTTCAACTACATCTTTTACAGTAAAAGCTTTATTTTTATATCCATCACGAATTTCGTGAGCAGTAAGTTTTGTTATATTCATTATCATATTCCTTTCAAATCAAATATGTTCAAAATCTAATTCGTGTCAAAATTGGTATATTACATGGAAAGTCGTATGAGTATACGTCGAGCACCGCAATCAACGAAGCTGACGAAGTAAGATGCCGATTTTCACACGAATTAGTCAACGATTACTGGAGGCAATTGATACTGTACTCCATTAGAAGATGGTGCATTTTGCATCAATAAATCTCTATTAAAAGATTCTTTTACTTCATCTTTTCTAAATACATTATATGCATCCAATGCAAAAGCAGATTCTGCTACATTTTCAGTATTTACTTCTTGAATTTGTTCAGCAAAAGAAACTATATTTTGTAAGTCCTTTGTATAACCTTCTATTTCTTCTTCATTTAAATTAAGCATGCTTAAAGTAGCAATATGTTCAACATCTTTTCTAGTTATATCCATCTATAATCTTCCTTTCAAAAAGTTAGTATACATAACTATTTGTTTGTATGCCAATAATCTAAGTTATTCTACCCTAAAAGACTCTATTTTTCAACCAGTTTAAAGTAAAATACATAAAAAAGGACGAAGATTATTCTTCGTCCTTAATAACTTTAATTATTTAGCTAAAAATCTTGAAAGAATTGTAGCTACTTCAGCTCTTGTAAGAGTTTTTAATGGTCTAAATGTATAGTCTTCATAACCAGCAATTAATCCTTTTGCTACGCAGTGAGATAACATTGCAAGTTGTTTTGCTTCTAATTTAGATACATCATAAAATTCCATCTCTGTTGATTCTTGGCCTGTTCCTCTTAAAATAATGTCGCATTTACCAAGAATTTCAACCATTTCTCCTCTTGTTATAGGATCATTAGCATTTGCTTCTGTAATAGCTCCTTCATCAATAATTCCTTCTCTTTCAGCTACTTGAATATAAATACTAGCCCAGTGATCATATTTATAACCTGGTGCTTGCCAATCTTCTTCTGGAAGTGAAGCAACCATAATTAATTTAATATATTCACCTTTTTTGATTTCTCCTTCTGGTCTATAAGTACCATCTTCATAACCATTAATAATTCCCTTATTTGTTAGTTCTGTTATATATGGTTCAGCCCAGTGTCCAGCAATATCTGTAAGAGTAACAGCAAAGCAAACACTAACTAGTAATACACATACTATCATTGAAACAAAAAATAATTTTTTCATTACTATTCTCCTTTTTTTCATGATAGTGTCTTAATCTTAAATTGATTAAGACACTATACATGATTAAATTTATAATTTAAAAACTAGTGAGTAATAACTGGTTCAACATTATCATTTACAGATATTGAAGCATCATATACTGCAACTGGATAATAACCATCTTTAATATTAACTTGTTTTGTAACACCTGTTGGATTTGCAGAAGTTTGTGGGAAGTTTACTGGTACGCTAGCATTACTATCTTGTGAAGTAATATGCGTATTTTCTAAATACCATTGATTATACTTAATATTATTTCCACTTAATTGTGACATGTAATTTAAGTATTGATAATACTTAGAACCTTGCAATCCATTTGTAGAAATCTTAAATTCTACTAAAATATAACCTGAATTTAATTCTTTTCCGTTTCCATCTCTTACTTTTAAAGTAGCAGGTAATTTATAATCTGCATACCAATGACCAAGTGAGTTGATAATTTGATTTTCATTTAATTTAACACTTCTCGAGCCATTATTATTCATCTTTTGCATATATTCAGCATTATTGCTTGTTATATATTTTAGTACATTGTTTTGTGTATCTACACGAGATATACCAATCTTTTGAACTTCAGATAAGCTTGTTTTATCAGATGCATAATTTACATATGGCAATCTCAATGTATTTGGTAATACTAAATCTTTATATGTTCCAAATAATGAGGTTCTGCCTTGAGTAAATGTAACATATGCATTCTTTATACTTACACCATCTTGTCTTGTAATTGGAGCAATAGCTGGAGGAATAATTGTTCCTAATGCTTTCATTTGTCCAGCTCTTGTATTTTCTGTTTGTACTTCTGAATTAAATCTCTTTGTATATGTTAATTGTGTATTAAATGGATTTGTAGATGTTGCAACATCATTAACAACCAATCCACTAGATGGTGCAAAGTCAACTTCACCTTTTCCTGCAATCTTATATGTGAATTTAACATCATTTCTTTGAGTTCCATTTGGCTCAAAGTATACAAGTCTTGGAATAATATGAATTTGATCAGAAACAAGTCCTTTTGTATTTACACTAAATAAGAATTTGCTTCCTAGTTTCATACCATATTTCCATGTTGGATTTTGTGTATTAATTGTTTGGTTATTTGGCAAGGTTGATAGTTTAGAATTTACAACTCTTTGTCCTATTGGAAGTGTATCTGCTTTATACTCTTTTCCTTTATTTGTATTTCCAAATAATGACTCAGACCATTTATCATCGCCTTCAAGATTTGTTACTGTAAAGTCATAAACTCTACCAACAACTCTTATCTTAATCCATTCTTCATCAATTATTTCTTTTTCACCGCCTACAGTATTTGGTCCATAAATAACTGTATGACACATTGTATGGATATCATTTCCCTCATATACTTTTTCAACTACCCAAGAAGGTAATCTAAATGTATATTTAAATGAATTAGAAGTCGCATCTGTTCCAAATTTATCAACTGATATTTCAGAAGCAGCTACAAAGAATTCTCCATTTGCAGGTCTTTGGTTTACAGCATCTTCTTTTGCATAAACATCAAAAGGAAGTGATACCATAATCTCTGATCCTTCTTCACCAAGATTATAATTTTCGATATCCATCTTGATTGTGAATAAATCATCTAGAACAATTATTTGACCATCACGTTCTGGCTTATAATTAAATGGATTTGATGGATCACTAGGATCACCAATATCATAATCAGCTTCAGGTATTAACTCGCTTTCTATTGAAGGAAGCTTTTTATACCAGAATATAATTGTAACTTCTCCTGTTACGTCATCAACTTTTATAGTTGGACTTGAGCTCTTAGGAATAACAGGAGATGTAGCTTCACTTTGTTTAAATCTATAGTGAACTTCTTCACCATTTATTACTTCATTTACTAAGTTAATATATTTTTCTTCAATTGAACTATGTTGTTCTGTAAAGTAATGCTTTGATGGAGCAACTTCACTATTTGTATCTTCATCTTTGTAGTAAACATTTACTTTCCACCATTTCTTATAGTAGAATTCAATGTCTACTGGATCTTTATAATCTCCTCTTTGTGCTTCAACATTAACTCTTGTATTGCTATTTAGTTTAGTAGTTCTTGTTGTTGTATTTACTTTACATCTATCATTTACTACTTTATATAATTCATAATAAGAAATACCATTATCTAATAAATGACCAGATTTTGCATCCTTATTTATGTTTGAACCAATTGGAACCCAATCTGCTTCTTGAGGTGCAACTGGAAAACTCTTATTATCTACGTCTAAATGTTTAGTTATAACCGGACGATTCTTATAGTAATAAAGTTTAACTGTCATATCACCTTTTACATTTGTAATATGAACATTATTTCCAACTATACCATCTGTCCTCCAGCATTTCGTTCCGTTATTTCCTGTAGGAGTATAATAGCCATATGTATATCTTTCTACATTCTCAATAGGAACATCAGCATCTTTATCATCATAAACTACAACGTTTCCATCAGATGCAGGAGCAATATGTATTTCTGATGGCAACTCATCTGCATCTAAATACATATAGTCAACTTGATGCTTACAAATATAATAGAAAGTAATTGTAATTGTACTTCCAGATTTTATTTGTGATCCAACAGAAGTAATTGCGCTCTTTACACTATCTAAAGTAGGAATATATTGTATTCCATTATTTGTAACTTTTTCTGAAAGAGCAACAGGGCTATTACTGTCTATTCTTAAATCTAATTTGTTATTAATGTATTCTAATCTATGAGTAACATAGTTTGCTGTATATATAGATTTTGCAGCAACCAAAGCTTCTTTAACAGATTTACCTGCTAAGTTATTATCTTCCCATTGAGTTTTTACTAATTCAATTATCTTATTAATCTTAGCTGGCATACCATCAGAGGTGTTATTTAATATTGAGATAAATGAATTATGAGTATTTGTTCCAGAAGCATAGAATTTTGTAACTATATCTGAAATATCTTTAAATGATCTTACAATTGAATCACCTGGATCAAAGTATGTTTCATGAGTTACATCATAATGCTTAAATTCTAATTTAATATCTGTTTGAGATTTTTGTGTAAATAAAAATGTAATTAATCTCTTAGGGCTTTGTTCAGTTAAAGTAACTTTAACAGGAGAATCACCCTTATTTCCAGGAACACTACTTTGAGTATATATCTTTGATGACACTACATCATTTTCAACATCATATCCTATGTAATTAAAATCTTTTTTAGTAACAGATTTATTTCTATCTTTTGAGTATTCTTTATATGCTAGGTTCTTATCATGAGTAGTATATTTTGATTCTTCATGAGCACCTGTTGCATCAATAAATACATATCTTACTTTTATTTCTCCTTTAGGAGTTCTTGGAAGCCAAGGAGAAGGAACTGTAAATTCTTTTGGAATACCTGTGACTTTACAACTCTTATCTTCATCATTAGACTTTCCTACATTTTTAATATAGTTAGTATTAACTTGTCCAAATTGTTTAAGTCCATTAGCATTTAATTTGATTTTAAAAGTAATGTATGGCCAATTGCCATCGCTACATTTAGAACCATATTTAATTCCACTAATAGGCCATGAAATAGTTTTAGTAGATGAATTATAAGTAATCTTTGAACTATTTATATTAGATGACCAGCTTTTATCAACTATATCAAATAAATCATAATTAATAACGTCTGTAACTGTGCAAGAAAGATCTCTTGGAACTTTTATCTTTTCAGGTTGTGTAGGTGTAGCTGGTTGTGGTGCTCCACCAAGACCTTCCAATATGCCTTGAATAATACTATCTATTTGTGCTCTACCTTGTGCAGCTGTGTTAGCAGATATTCTTTTAATGTGATCTGTATCTGTTCTCTTACAAGCAGCAGGAGCATTAGCTAAATTGGTAGCCAAATCTGCATTACTTCTTGAAAGATCATCTGGAATTGAAATACCTTCTGTTATATTATTCCAGATTGGATAAATTTGACCCTTATAGTCAACATCTGCACCTGTTTCGATAAAGAATATCTCATTTCCGCCACTTCTAAAGTTAGCAGCTGCTTTTCTATAAAGTAGATTAAATGGATATTTATCAGAAAGCAAATAAGCTCTATTCTTACCTGTTCCTGAAGTTAAACCTTTACCAGTAGTAAGCATTCCATCTACTGAAAGTGACAATTCATTTACTGCTCCTGATTTTCTTCTTACAGCTATTGGGTCAGGAACACCATCAGAGAATACAAAGATATAATTGTTTCTACCTGATTCTTTTAATTTATTAGCATATAGAAGGAAAGTATCTATGTTCGTATATCTAGTATATTTTGTTAAATCTGGGTCACCATGACTATGATTGTAAGCATTAGTAACAACATTAGCTATTTCATTTTCATTTGTAAACCACTTTGCATAATTTCCATCCATAGAGCCAGTTAATTTATTATAAGTATCATTGTATTTTGCTTCACCATCTGCAACAGTATATCTTCTATTAGATACTTTATTATCACCTTGGAAAGCATAATATAGTTTCGGTTCACTATTATTTGCACTAGAAGAATATAAAAATATTCCTTGTGCAAATTCGCAAAAAGCAACTTTATTATTTCTAGGATTACCATTTGCAACGATTGATTTAGCAAGAGGTAAAATAATATCTCTTTCTATTTCTGTTCTTCCTAATCCCGTATGATTATAAGCACTTTGTGAAACATCGGCTACAAATAAGAAGTTTGCATTAGAAACTCCTGGTGTTGTAGGACCTGGTTCTGGTGAATCAGGATTTGGAACTTCATCTTCTATTAATTTTGTTTGAAGATCAATTCTAACTGTAGCTTCTGTGTCTCCAGTACTCCACCATGCAGATTTTTTAGCCCAAACATTATCATCGCTACTTGCTACTTGATGATATGTAGAATAATTGCCTTTTTTGTAATCAAATGTTTTGGTTGTAAATGCATAGCAAACACTCCATATAACAAATAAGCTAACTAAAATTGAAAAAATCTTTTTGCTAATAGATTTCATTTTCTTTACACTCCTCCTAATAGATGCAAAATATAATACACCCAATATATTTTTAGCTATCAATATTTTACAACATAAACAATTGGTATATTTTTTAAACATATTCTTTTAATATATTCTTAAACAAATTGAAATATAAAAAGACCAATCAAGAATAAACCTTAATTTATTCTTAATTGGTCTAGTTTTTATTGCTTATTTTGCATACTCAACAGCGCGATTTTCTCTAACTATTGTAACCTTAATTTGACCTGGATATTCCATTTCATCTTCTATACGTTTTGCAACATCATGTGCCATAACTGTCATCTGATCATCGTTAATATTTTCTGGTTTAACCATAATACGAACCTCACGACCAGCTTGTATAGCATACGACTTTTCAACGCCATCAAAACTATCAGCAATTTCTTCTAGTTTTTCAAGACGTTTAATATAAGTCTCTAATGTTTCACGTCTAGCTCCTGGTCGGCTAGCAGAAATAGCATCTGCAGCTTGAACCACAACAGCTTCCAAAGAAGCAGGTTCCACATCTCCATGGTGAGCGTGAACTGCATTAATAACAAGTTCATTTTCTTTATATCTTTTTAAGATATCTACACCAATCTCAACGTGTGTACCTTCAATCTCATGGTCAATAGACTTACCAATATCATGTAGTAATCCTGCTCTCTTAGCAAGCTTAGTATCTAAGCCTAACTCTTCAGCAATGATACCACATAATTGAGAAACTTCAATTGAGTGATTAAGAACATTTTGTCCATAACTTGTTCTGTACTTAAGTTTACCTATAAGTTTAATAATGTCTGGGTGAAGACCAATAACTCCTGTTTCCATAGAAGCTCTTTCGCCTTCTTCTTTGATAATCTCTTCAAGCTCATCTTTAGCTTTTTCAACCATCTCTTCAATACGTGCAGGATGAATTCTTCCATCTACAACTAATTTCTCAAGTGCTATCCTAGCGACTTCTCTACGAATAGGATCAAACCCTGATAGAATAACTGCTTCTGGAGTATCATCAATAATTAAGTCAATTCCAGTAAGAGTTTCTAAAGCTTTAATGTTACGACCTTCTCTACCAATAATACGACCTTTCATATCATCAGATGGTAGTGGCACTACAGAAACAGTAGTTTCTTGAGTGTGGTCAGCCGCACATTTTTGTATAGCAAAAGTAATAAGATTCTTTGCTTTTTTATCAGATTCTTCTTTTGCTCTTCCCTCAGCTTCTTTGATCTCTAAAGCTATCTCATGAGATAGAGTTTCACGAACATTTTTAATTAGGTAATCTTTAGCTTCATCTATTGAAAGTCCAGAAATTCGAACTAGTTCTTCATTTTGTTTTTCTTTGAACTTTTCTAATTCAACTTTCATGTTGTCTAATTCTGCCATTTTTTCTTGTAATTGGATCTCTTTTCTCTCTAAGTTGTCAACTTTTCTATCTAGCGTTTCTTCTTTTTGAACCAATCTCTTTTCTTGTTTTTGAATTTCAGCTCTTCTCTCTTTAATTTCTTTATTTAACTCTGTTTTTTCTGCTTGAATTTCTTCTTTTGCAGCAAGTATTTTTTCTTTTCTTTCACTTTCTGCATCTTTTTTAGCATCATCAAGTATCTTTTCAGCTTTTTCATTAGCATTCTTTAATATTGATTCGCCTTTTTTTTCATTATCTTTTTCAATTTTCTTATGAATTAAAAAAGCTATTAAAGCAGTAATTAATACAGCAGCTATAATAATTCCAATTAAAAGAGGTAAAGGCATTACTACATCATTCATGTTCTTTCCTCCTCATATTTAAATGTCAATGTACAATATATTAAAACAAATTTATCTATATCTAAGTTATGTTAACCTTAGTTACAGATCGAATAATATACCATTACGAGTAATATTTTATTATTAATAAAAGGTGTTGTCAACATTAAAAAAGTGTTTATTTTTAGGGATTTTTCATTAAAAAAGCTCCTCAAATGAGGAGCTTTAAAAATTAGTTATTAATTACAGAATTAATATCAGTTTGTGAACTTGAATAATCAGTTTCAAAAATTGCAACTGTATCTGTAGGAACATCTACTGTAATTGGACCATTTGTTCCAGGTAGAGTAATTCTTTTCTTCTTATTAGGATTTGTCTTATCAGTTGGCCATTCAAGCCCTGGCTCTGGCTTTGTCCAATCTTTTCCTGGATCTTTTTCTTTTTCAGGCAATATGTATTCTGTACCACCTTTTGTTTCGTTCAAATATTCTGGTCCTTTATATTGTAAGTATTGTGGATCATCTTCTTCCTTATGATCTGATATAATATCAAATCTTACCAAAATATATCCCTCTTTTTTAATATTTGCTGGATTATTTGGATCAGCATTAGGTGCAACTGCTACAGTTGTTGTAGGCAACGCATATCCCACATACCAGTGACCAACACTTCCTGTTATAAAGTCAGCATTAGTCTCATTACCATCAAATCCATACTTACTTACAAATCTTTGCTTAGAGTATCCAGCGTCATTTATTATTTGACTTGCTGTTCTTCCATAAAGTCCTCTACCACCATTATCAGTTTGATACTCATTCATATTATTATAAACAAGTCTTAAACTGTGTGGTAATTTCAACTTTGAAAGATCTCCAACATTAACTTTTAAACTATAATTATATTTTCCAATTTTTGTCTTATTAATTGGTTCTGGAGTAAATGTTTCTAATGGATATATTCTCGTTGAATTTGTAAATTCTATTGGATCAACACCCATAAATTGATTTGTTAATGTTACTCCAAGTGTTTTATTTCCATTTCCTTCAGTAATCTTTATAAATTTGCCATTATTATTTTTATAGTATAAATCAACTTTTGTAGCATTTCCGCCTGACTTTGGAACAAAATAGAATCCGTTCTTTGAAACAGCAACTTCTATATTATTACTCTTTCTACCTTTTGTCTTAAAGTTAAATACAAATGTATATCCAAGTTTTGTTGCATAATGATATGCAGGATTTACATTTTGTGATCTAACCAATGGAGCTGCTACAAGAGTTCTTCCAAATGGAAATTCATTTGATCTTACTCCGCCTTTATAATTTGCATTTAATCCACTTTGAACTTTTGTTTTCCAATCAACATCTGTTGATTCATTAATTCTTAAATCATAAATCTTTCCTATGATTTCACAAGACAAACATTTATAAGCAACATAGTTCTTTTCATCTTTGTTAGCTTCTTTTTCCATCTTATTTATGCCATCATTTGCCTTAGCATTTTCAGCAATAATTCTAATTTGAATACCATGTTCTAAATTTGCATCGTCTAATTTAGTTTCGTCAGCTTCTTTATAAAGTTTTTCTTCTACCCAAACCGGAATAGTAAATTTGTATCCTGTGCTTGCTCTACTCTTCTTATAATTAATCTTACTAATTAAAGAATTATCATCTACAAATTGGCTAAGCCATGTCATTCTTGGTAATAAATATTTTGATTTATTATCATCACTATGAACATAGACATCAAATGGGAATCTAACATCCTTTATAGCGCCCCAACTAGTTACTTTTTTAGCTGTAGTTTTATTACCGTCAGAATTGTATGTTTGATTATTTCCATATCCTTTAGCAGAAATATGATTACCTTTATCAGGAATCTTTATTTCAATTCCTTCATCTAATTGAAAATACTTAAATTCATCAGTTTCAGCTTGTTTTTTTGATGAAACTAATTGATTAACAAATTTTGATGAATTCATAGCAATATTTTGTGCAACTACTGGCGTATGTACAAATACATTATTTCCAGAAGCACCTTGTGGTGAGTAACCTCTATAAGATACCGATCCTGATGTTTCCCACAATCCATTGTGTGAAGTCTCTGGAATAACTTTTCCATTATCACTACCACTTGTTCTTTTAACACCTGGATAGCCCGAAGGTCCAGAATATGTTGATACTGTTAAGCCTCTATGACTATAAGACTTACTAGCAGGAGATGGAGCAATTCCATCACAGGCAGCCTGAATTTCTCTTTCACGTTGTCTAGAAGAATCAGTTGGACTATTAGCCATTGCTTTTATTGAATTTTCTTCATTACTAAACCATGTTCTAACAACATGTGTTATTTGTGTTAAATTTGGAGCAGGTACTGGCTTTTTAGGTGATATTGTATATCCTGCTGGTTCTGGGCCGGCCGTCAATCCCATTGAGCCAGGAACAGGAGCTCCAGATACAGTCAAGCTTTGAGCTCCATAATAAACTGGAGAAGGCACATCATAAAATCTTGCTTTGCTACTTCTAGTAAAGCTTCTATTTATAACAGGTTCTGTACCTGAAAATGTGTTTTTATATACCCATTCATCGGTCTGCCATGAATAATCTTCATATACTATATCTCCAGAAGCATCCTTAACAACATTTCCATCTTTATCTTTCTTTTGTCTAGTTCCATAATGAGTTACCGTTTCAAAATTGTACCAAACTATATCTTGATATAATTTAACATTACTAACACCATTATTATAAACCCATGTTCTAACATTTATATCAAATAACTGATCATTAGCACTACCACTAAAATCTAACGTTTCACTGGTAGGAATTGCAGTTGAAACATCATATTCTGGATTTGAAATGCTATAACTTCCATTAGATTCATAGCTTTTATACCTATGTGTAAAAGATTTATCTAATGTTGCCCATGGTTGTCCGTTTGGTTTTGGATCATCTGAATCATCATCTTTAATTGGACCAAACTTTGTAATTTGGTCAATATTTCCTTCTAAGTATTCAGACAATAAATTCATCATAGCTAATACTTGTGAATCATCCATATTAGTTAGTTTTGCCAAGTATTCAACAATATAAAGCTTTAATACTGCTTCCATCATTTCTCTTCGATCATAATTTAGAGCATCATTCATAGTTGCATCTGGTTCTTTTATTCCAATTAAAGCAACCCATCCTTCTTTTCCCTCATAATCGATTGCATTTTGGCCAGCTTCTTTAAAAATCTCACCTTCATAATAGTGAATTTTTCCATTTGAGTTTTCTTGACACCATGCTTCAGCTTGTTCAGCATTCGTTATAGTTCCATCTGCAACAGCTTTTCTAAATTCCTGGCTAAATGCCTGTTCCTTGCTAGAATCATAGTTACTGTTTGTATCAAAAAATGATCCATCTCCCCAAAACGTACAAGCTGTTGAACCTTCTGTATAATTTACGTTACCGCCTTCCGAAATTATCAATCTGCCATCTGTACCATCTTGATGACCAAATTTATCGAACCCTCCATTATCACTATATGAGTCATTATTTATATTATGGTTAGTATTAAATAATCCAAGTTGATTATCATTACTTGTTATCATATTAGTTACAACAGTTTCCATCATTGCTTGTTGATTTGGAGGAACAACAGCATCAACTATACCCATCATATCATTTATAATGTCATTTCCACCATAACCGCCATCATGTGTCGCATCATCAGTTGTATGTGCCGCGTCGCCTTTGTCTCTTGCTTTAACAAAGCATATTGAAGACAAAAGCAATGTAAAAACCATTATCATCATTAAAATCTTTTTAGACTTAGTCATAGATAACTACTCTCCTTTCCCTAAGTTAATAAACCTATATATAACTGTAGCTACTTCTGCTCTTGTTAATGAATTATCTGGTCTAAATGTACCATCTTCATATCCTTTAATTAATCCTAATTCAGAAATCTTTTTAATTTCATTTTGAACATCTGGATGAACATTTTGAATATCCTTAAAAGCTAAATTAGGATTAACAAACTCTTGTTGATTAGTATCTCCTGAAACGTCACCAGATGAAACATCAAGTAATTTATCTAGTTCTGATAATTTTGCTAACTCGTCTAATTCATTTTGAATTAATTCCATATTTTTGTTGCTATCTGAATTTTGTAATTCTAACATTTTAGATGAAAGTTTTTTATTATCATTTTTCTTTAGTTTAGAAAGAGCTGATTCTACTTCATTTTCATCCAAATCCATACTACCTAAAAAACCAAGTTCGTATGCAGCCTTGATTTTATATTGATTAGCAATTTCAGTTTCACTTAGTTCAACATCACGTTCTTCTTTAATTATATTTTTATTCTTACATGCTTTATAAAGAATCTGTGCCATTTCAATTCTTGGCATAGGTTCTTTATACTCTGCATCTGTATATGGAGTTATCAATTTTAATATAATTGCATATGCAGCATAACCATCATACCAATCTTTAGTTTTTCCCATGTTTTCTTTTACATAGTTATCTAATTCTTGATCATCACTAACAGCCGAAACTATTAATTTAATAAATTCCGCTCTAGTTATTGTTCCTGATGGTTTAAATGATCCATCTTCATAACCATTGATTATTCCTTTGTTAGATAAATCATCCACATAGGCCATAGCCCAGTGTGTGGCACCAATATCAGTGAATTCTTTTGCAAATGCTATTCCGCAAACTATGCCTAGTGCAATAGCAATAACAATTGTAATAACAACTAATTTTTTCATCTTTTGTTTCCTCCTAATTATATTTCATAATCTCTTAAATTTTACTATAAATGATTGTGTAATTGTCGATTGTAATAACTTATACTTTACTTTTTAATATTTTTGTAACAAAGCCTTCATATTTATTTAATAGCAAGCTTTATTTGTTATGATATAATTATTGTGTGTTATTATGCAGATAGGAGGTTTTTATAGGATGGAATTTTATGATGTTCGAGCCATATTCGAAACATTTTCTGGTTTTTTCTTTTTCATTTTATTTTTTGTAATTATCTTTTTAGGTTCATTTGTAAAGAAAGTACCATTAAATACGGTAATAGTTATAGATAGAAATACGCATTATTGTAAAACCAAACGTCATGGATATTATTTTTTCAATCCAAAAACAGATGTAGTGACTACAAAAATATCTACAAATATAGTTACTGAAATATATAGAAACGTTTTTGAAACTCATGATTCTTGTTTTTATGAGCTAAATTTTGCAGTATCATACAAAGCTACTGACTTAGAGATGGTGCTATCTTCTCTTCAAGATAGTAGAAGAAGTATTTATGATGTTATTAATTGTGCTGTTGAAACAGTTGTTGCTACTTTTAGCGACCAAGATATGAATTATAAAACAGATTTAAACACTCCTATTTTTCACCAATTAGAGTCAATGCTTGAGCCATTTTATATTGATGTTACTGCATTTAAATTATATACAAGAACCAAATTAATTAGTGAAATTGGTGAGCAAAGAAAATTTAGAAAACATGTTTCAAGAGGCGATAGTCCAATAGTTTTTGAATAAATAAAAAGACGGGAATTATTCCCGTCTTAATTATTTATATATGTCACATTTTCTTCTCCAATTTTATCATAGAGCTTTTCTATTGTATCTTTATCAACAAATAGATTCATATCTTTAGATACTTGCTTATTAACAATAGTAACAGTTGTGTTTCCTTTTTGACTTCCCATTTGTTTTATAAAATTTCTTAAATCTTGCAATTTTTCTTCAGATAACCCTTGTGGTATTTTAATTTGCAATCTTTTATTTTTTGTACTAGCAAGCGATATTGCTTTTTCTATAAGTGAATTCTTATCCATAGTATTATTATCTTTCTTATTATTTGAAATATATTGATCTAGCGATGTCTCATCATTAATTAATGAAATTTTGATAGCACTAATAGATGGTTCATCGTCTTCTTTGATATTTGTTCTTCCTTCCACATATATTATAGCATCTTCAAAAAGTAAATTTCTATACATTACATACGTCTTTGGAAACACAATCAAACTTATTTCTCCTTCTAAATCCTCCAAAGAAACAAATGCCATCATGTCGCCATTTTTAGTAACTTTGGTTTTAACTTTTGAAATAAGTCCAACTAGCTTAACATATTGACCATCTTTTATTATTGATTCATTATTTATTTCTTCTAATTTAATTTCACCAACATCCGAATCTTCAATTACCGCTTCTAAATCCTGACTAGTAATATTTGATATTTTCTTAATTTTATCTTTATATTCATCTAATGGATGTCCAGAAACATAAAAGCCAAGCATATCTTTTTCCATAGATAACATTTCAGATTTTGGTAGGTCTTCAACTTCTATGTAATTATATAATGAACTTTGTTCACCATTTGACTTTCCAATATCAAATATATTCATCTGTCCAGAAAGTCCTTTTCTTTTATCAGATATTACTTGTTCTAAAATAATCTCATATGATTTTAAAAGAGTATTTCTGTTATGTGTTTCTATTTCATCAAAAGCTCCAGCCATAATCAAGCTTTCGATACATTTTTTATTAACTTGCTCTCCACTAATTCGTTCACAAAAGTCAATTAAGTTTTTATATTCTCCTTTTTGCTCTCTCTCATCAGTAATAGCATTTATTGCTCCCTCACCAACATTTTTGATTGCAGCAAGTCCAAAAACAATATCTTTGCCCAAAACTGAAAATCTTGCAAAACTTTTATTTACATTTGGTTTCATAACATTAATATCATGTGATTTGCATTCAGATATATAATAAGAAACCTTATTTTGAGATCCAATAATAGAATTTAACAAACTAGCATAAAACTCTGTTGGATAATAACACTTTAAATACGCTGTTCTATATGCAACAACAGCATAGCAAGCTGCATGAGATTTATTAAAAGCATACTTTGCAAATTCTGCCATTTCATCATAAATCTTATTTGCAGACTCTTCATCAACACCATTTCTTATACAGCCTGGAACAACTACTTCGCCTTTATCATTAGTAATACCATAAATAAAATTCTTTCGTTCTTCCGCCATTACATCAAGTTTTTTCTTACTCATTGCACGACGAACTAAATCTGCTCTTCCAAGAGAATATCCTGCTAAATCTCTAACTATTTGCATAACTTGTTCTTGATAAACCATGCAACCATATGTAACATTCAAAATGGGTTCTAATTTTTCATGAGTATAAGATATTTTACTTGGATTATTCTTAGCTTCAATATATCTTGGTATTTGATCCATTGGACCAGGTCTATAGAGTGAAACTCCAGCAATCAGATCTTCTAACCTATCTGGTTTTAATTCTCGCATAACATTTGTAATGCCTTGACTTTCAAATTGAAAGATACCACTAGTATCTCCATCTAAAAATAGTTCATAGATATTCTTATCATTCATATCTTGGTCATAGCAAACTTTTTCACCAGTGTTTTCAAAAACTAGTTTTTCTGTATCACTTATAACTGTCAAAGTTCTTAATCCTAAAAAGTCCATCTTCAAAAGACCAAGTTCTTCTAATATTGTCATCGTATATTGGCAAGAAACGATTGAATCACCTTTATATAATGGCACATAAGTATCTACAGGATCTTTTGTAATAACAACTCCAGCTGCATGAGTAGAAGCGTGCCTTGGTAAACCTTCTAGCTTTTTTCCTATGTCTATTATCTTATGAACTTCAATATCTTCATCATATAATTCTTTTAGCTCTGGATTTTCTTCTAATGCTCTTTCTAAAGTCATATGAAGTGCCCAAGGTATCTTTTTAGATATAGAATCTACTTTTGAATAAGATACATCTAGTGCACGTCCAACATCTCTAATAACTTCTTTTGCAGCTAATGTTCCAAAAGTAATAATTTGAGCAACATGGTCATCTCCATATTTTCTACAAACATAATCAATTACTTCTTGTCTTCTTTCATAGCAAAAATCAATATCAAAATCTGGCATACTTACTCTTTCTGGATTTAAAAATCTTTCAAAAATAAGGCCATATTTAAGAGGATCAACATCTGTTATTTCTATTAAATAAGCTACTAAACTTCCTGCACCACTACCTCTACCAGGACCAACAGGTATTTCTTGTGATTTTGCATAATGGATAAAATCCCATACAATCAAGAAATAATCTGTATAACCCATTTTATTAATTGTTTCCAATTCATAATCTATTCTTTTTAAAATATCTTCTTTTGCAATTGGTAAAACAATATTAGGCAACTTATCATTATTTATATCAATTAAATACCTTTTCTTAAGTCCTTCATAAGTTAAGTTCTTTAAATATTCAAAGTGATCAATATTATTTGGAGTATCAAAATTTGGCAAAATAGTATGTCCAAACTCAAAAGTAACATTACATCTATCAGCTATCTTCACAGTATTTTCTAAAGCACTAGGAAAATTTTTAAATGCATCTTTCATTTCTTCTTTTGTCTTAACATAGAATTCATCGGTTGCAAATTTAAATCTATCTATATCATTCATCTTTTTGCCAGTTTGAATGCATAGTAATACTTCATGGCTGTAACTATCTTCTCTATTTAAATAGTGGCAATCATTTGTAGCGACCAATTCTAACTCATACTCTTTTGCAAGTTTAATAAGTCCTCTATTTACTTGAATTTGCTCTTCTATACCATTATTTTGAAGCTCAATATAAAAGTTTTCTTTTCCAAATATATCTATATATGTATTTAAAATATCTTTAGCTTTATCATAATCATCATCTAATAAGGCTCTAGGAATAAATCCAGCAAGGCATGCTGAAGTAGCAATCAACCCTTCGTGATATTTTCTTAATAAATCTAAATCTACTCTAGGTTTATAATAATACCCATCAATAAATGAACTGGATACAATTTTAATTAAATTTTTGTATCCAACATTGTCTTTACAAAGAAGAATCATGTGACCATATCTATCATCAATACCTGGTTCTTTTTCGAGGCGCGAACGAGGAGCAACGTACACTTCGCAACCAATAATAGGTTTGATACCTTGCTTCATACATTCTTTATAA
The DNA here is from genome assembly GCA_017518295.1 of Clostridia bacterium. GTDB lineage: Bacteria > Bacillota > Clostridia > TANB77 > UBA1234 > RGIG6105. The sequence continues at coordinate 122,135 of JAFWVJ010000012.1, read as the reverse complement.
AATTCAACTGCACCATACATGACTCCATGATCAGTAATTGCCACGGCTTTCATACCATTTTCTTTTACTTTTGATACCAAATCTTTAATACGATTTGCACCATCTAATAAACTATATTCGGTATGAACATGTAGATGAACAAAATCGATTTTATCCTCTTCCATGATTTACCCCTCAATATACAAATTTTACCATGTAATCCTCTAACTATCAATTAATCATAATATATAATAATTTTGAGACATAAATATTAAATAGAAAGCTAGATTGGTATATTTCTTTCGAAAACGGCTTCCTCAGCATCTTGTACTATTTGCAACTCGAATCTTTTTCCTCACCTGTTCGGGATTCTCGTTGCAAATTATACAAACTGCAATCGTGCAGAATGTTTTCTCAAGAAACATACCAACGCTTTCTTTCATATTACTCAATAATTTGTCTCAAAACTATTAAATATTATGTTAACCTGTATCGCATAAATTATGTCAATTTATTGTTTTTTATGTATAATCGTGCTATAATCGGTGAGCAAAAAAGCAAAATCGAGAAAGATTGGTGTTTTTCATTTTATGGGTGAATTATTAGACAAGGTTAATAATCCAAAAGAATTAAAAGAATTGAATATTGCAGAACTTCCTCAACTATGTTCAGAAATTAGGGAGTTTTTAGTAGATAAAGTATCAAAAACTGGTGGACATTTAGCTCCAAACTTAGGAGTTGTTGAGCTTACTGTTGGACTTCATTATATTTTTAACTCACCAGATGATAAGATAATTTTTGACGTCGGTCACCAAACTTACGTGCATAAGATCTTAACTGGTAGAAAAGATAAATTCGATACTTTAAGACAATTAGATGGCTTAAGCGGATTTCCAAAACCATATGAAAGTGAACATGATGTATATAATTCTGGTCATAGTAGCACTTCTATTTCTGCTGCTATTGGAATCGCAACTGCTAATAAGCTTTCTGGTAATCCTAGTTATACTATTGCAGTAATTGGTGATGGTGCTTTAACCGGAGGCTTAGCTTTTGAAGGATTAAATAATAGTAATTCAAAAGATTTAAATTTAATTGTCGTTTTAAATGATAACCAAATGTCTATTTCACAAAGTGTTGGTGGACTTTCTTCTTATTTAAACAAGATTCGTTCAACAGCTGCCTATGCAAATAGTAAAAAGGATGTTAAAAACGTTCTACCAAAAATTCCTTTAATAGGAAAACCTTTATTTAGACTATTAAACTATATTAAAAACTCAATTAAACATGCTATTATTCCAAGCAGTGTTATGTTTGAGCAATTTGGTTTTACTTATTTAGGCCCTATCGATGGAAATGACATTGATGCAGTAACTGATTACTTAGAAAGAGCAAAATATCTAAATAAACCTGTATTAGTTCATATGGTTACCAAAAAAGGAAAAGGTTATACTTTTGCAGAGCAAAATCCAAATAAGTTTCATGGCGTATCTGCTTTTAACAAAGATACTGGAGAGGTTTTAAAACCATCTTCTGGATCATATTCAAAGAAATTTGGGCAAGTTCTAAAAGAAGAAGCAGCAAGGAATAGCAAAATAGTAGCAATAACTGCTGCAATGACAGATGGTGTTGGACTTTCAGAATTTAGAAAAATATTTAAAGATAGATTTTATGATGTAGGTATTGCAGAAGAACATGCTGTTACATTTGCATCTGGACTTGCTATACAAGGATATATTCCAGTCTTTGCATGTTATTCGACCTTTTTACAAAGAGCATATGACCAAATAATTCATGATGTAGCTCTTCAAAATCTTCATGTAATTTTTGCAATAGATAGAGCCGGTATTGTTGGAAATGATGGTGAAACTCATCAAGGACTATTAGATGAAAGTTTCTTATCTTCAATTCCAAATATGACGGTTATGGCTCCAAAAGATGCTGTTGAATTAGAGCAAATGATTAAATATGCTATTAAGCATAATGGTCCTATAGCTATTAGATATCCTCGTGGTGGTTATGAAGAAGATATTAAAAAACAACTTGAAGAAAAAATAAAAGAAGAAAAAGAAGAAAAAGATTCAACCAAAGAATTTACTAGTATTGAACAAGGAAAAGCAGAAATATTAACTGAAGGAAAAGATTTAACAATAGTTGCTTATGGAAAAATGGTATCACGTGCACTAGAAGTTGCAGACTTATTTAAAAAAGATAAAATTAATGCCGAAGTAATAAATGCAAGATTTTTAAAACCATTTGACTGTGCAACAATTTCTTCTTCAATTAATAAAACCAAAAATGTTATAACAATTGAAGATGCATATACCCAAGGTGGTCTTGCTTCAAATGTTGAATCTTTAATATGTAAGATGAATGATGTTAAATCATGTTTCTTTGGATATCCAGATGAATTTATCAAACACGGAAATGTTGATGAAATAGAAAAACTTTATGGTTTAGATAAAGAAAGTATTTATAACAAAACTTTAAAGATTATAAAAACAAGATCAAAGAAAAAAACAAATGCAAAAGCAAAAATAAATAGTGAAAACAAAAAAGATGGTTCTAATAAAAGTATCAATAAAAAATAGACTTGGAATAATTCCAAGTCTTTTTTATTTCTTTATTCTTCTTTTTCTGGTTTTTTCGAAAATCTCGAAACACTAAGTAATATACCAACTGCCATCAATAATACAAGTACCGAAGTACCTCCATAACTGCAAAACGGAAGCGATATACCAGTAACAGGCATTGATGATGATACAACAGCAATATTAAATACCGCTTGAATACCTACCATGCTTGTAATTCCAATTGCTAAAAGTGCACCATGTAAATCTTGCGCTTTAGTTGCAATTCTTACACCTCTCCAAATAAATATGGAGAATAAAACAACTATTAATAATACTCCTATTAATCCCATTTCTTCTGCCCACGTTGCAAGTATAAAGTCATTTTGTGGTTCAGATATATACATATACTTTTGAATTCCTTGACCAAGACCAGAACCAAATAAACCACCAGATGATATTGCATATAAACTTTGAATTATTTGCCATCCACTGCCTAACGAATCTTGCCAAGGATCCATAAATATTAGCATTCTCCTTCTTCTAAAATCAGTTGAAAATACATATAGTCCAGCAGCAGCAATTCCACCACCTGTAACTAATAATAAATGAAGAATTTTAGCACCACCAATAAATAGCATTATTATAAGAACTACTGCAGTAATCATCATTGCACTTAAATGATCTTGCACATATAAAAATCCAAGTACTGGTATAAATGTAAATAATACTGGTACTAATCCAGCCCAAAACTTTTTTAGTTCAGGTCCCTTTTTACAAATCATGTATGCAATTAAAAGTATAAAACATATCTTCATTATTTCTGAAGGTTGAAATTGAATTCCTGCAAGCCTAATCCATCTTAATGCATCATTTCTTCTTACACCAATTCCAGGAACCAAAACTAAAGACATAAATCCGAAGTCCTCCGGATATATGCAAGCCAAGATAATCTGCTATTAAAAATTCTATAATCTATTCTAGAAATAACAAACATCAAAACTACGCCAATTCCAACAAACATTAATTGCTTAGAAAAATAGTAATAACTATCTCCTTCTGTTCTCAATGCATAAGGCGCACTTGCGCTAAGTAGCATAATAAGTCCAACAGTAAGTAAGATAAATACTACAGCTAAAAGTCCATAGTCTAATGATTTGCCTTTAACAAATAATCTTACTCTATCTTCGTTTTTAATACTTTGCTTTTTCTTTGCTTTATTCATTTTGTTTAACTTTTTCTTTTTTGCTGCCTTATAATCCATTTTATCTCCTCTAAATTATTTTAAATGCAATCACGCAAAGCACAATTGTTATAGCCCAAAAAAGTGGAACAATTATTGTTTCTTTCATTCCAGAAAGCTCTAAATGATGGTGAAAAGGAGCCATCTTAAATATTCTTTTACCTTTTGTTAGTTTAAAATAAGTAACTTGAATAATAACTGATAAAGCTTCCCAAACACATATGCCTGCAACAATTATCAATACTAATGGAAGCTTAAGCATTATTGCTACTGCACAAAAAGCACCTCCGAAGAGCAAGTGATCCAGTATCACCCATAAATACTTTTGCTGTATGAAGATTAAATAATAAAAAGCCTAGTGAAGTACCTACCATTATTGCCGAGAAAATACTCATATCTTTATTTCCCCATGCCATACATACAAAAGTAAAGAATATCATTATTATTGCATTTATTCCTGCTGCAAGTCCATCTAGACCATCTGTTAAATTTAAACTATTAGTACATGCTAACATAACAAAAATAGTAAATAAAACATAAACAATAGTTGGTAGAGTTATATACGTTTTTACTATTGGAATATAAATATCTGTTCCTTGTCCACTATATAGTAAATAAGCAACAAATGCTCCAGAAACCAAAAACAATCCTATCATTTTTAGTTTCGGACTTAATCCTTTTGGATTTTTTAAAACTAATTTTTTAAAATCATCTATAAAACCAATTATTCCAAAACCTAAAGTAACTAATGCAACAGGCACCATTGTTGGGTAAGTTTTACTAAAAAACAGTGATGCAGCAACAGAAACTATAAGCATCATAATTCCACCCATAGTTGGTGTTCCAGTTTTCTTTATATGGCTTTGTGGCCCATCATCTCTAACTACTTGGCCTACCTTAAATCTTTTTAAAATTGGTATAATTATTAATCCCAAAATAGTAGTTAATATAAATGATACAATTAATACCAACACTTGAATATTTACACTTGATAATTGTGTTCTAATATCTATTAAAAACTCTTTCATGATTACTTCCTTTTAATTAATAATTACTTTGCTTTGCTTCTGGTAAATGCTTTAAAGCTTCTCTAGCAACTTCTCTATCATCAAAATGATTTTTAACACCATTTATTTCTTGATATGTCTCATGACCTTTTCCTGCAATTAAAACAATATCGTTTCTTCTAGCTCTACGAATTGCTTGCTCAATAGCTTTCTTTCTATTTTGAACAATCTTATATTCGCCTTTTGTCTTTAGCATTCCTTCTTCTATTTGTTTGATAATTGTAGCAGGATCTTCTGTACGAGGATTGTCTGAAGTAATATAAGTTATATCGGCGAGTTTTCCAGCTATTTCACCCATCATAGGTCTCTTAAATGGGTCTCTATCTCCTCCACAACCGAATACACAAATTACTCTTCCTCTAGTATATGATTTAACAGCACGTAAAATACTTTCTAAACTAGCAGGTGAATGTGCATAGTCAACCATTATAACAAAATCTCTTGTAGAAGGAACAACCTCACTTCTACCAGGAACTTGCACACCTTCTAATCCAACACACATATCTTCTACACTAGCTCCTAATTTTGCTGTTACGCAAATAGCTGCTAAAGCATTATATACTGTAAATCTTCCAGGAATAGGAACTTTAATTCTTTGTAATGTTCTATTCATAGAAATCTTAAAATCAGAATATGTATTTGTAATAATAATATCTCTTGCAGATACAAATGGATTATTATCTATTCCATAAGTAGTAATAGGACAAGTTGCAATGTCCATTAATTTTTTAGCATACATATCATCAACATTTACAAATCCTTCTTTTGCCATTGTAAATAGTTTTGCTTTTGCCTCTAAATAATTGTCAAAAGTTTTATGAAAATCTAAGTGATCTTCGGATAAATTTGTATAAACTGCAATATCAAAGCTACATCCATACACTCTATCTAAAGCAAGAGCATGTGATGAAACTTCCATAACTACAACATCACAATCTGCATCAGCCATTTGTCTAAATAGTTTTTGCAAATCAACTGATTCAGGAGTAGTACGACTAGCTTCAACTTCTTGATTTCCAATCATATTAGCAATTGTACCAATAAGACCAACTTTTCTTCCTGCTTTTTCCATAATTGTTTTAATCATATAAGAAGTAGTAGTCTTTCCTTTAGTACCAGTTATACCAATTAATTTAAAATCTCTTGATGGATGATTATAAAAATTACATGCACTCATCGCCATAAATTTTCTTGTATCACTAGTTACAATAACAGTAACATCTTCTCTAATAGTAGAAATATCTATTCTATTATTATTTACTACAACTACTTTTGCACCTTGTTCCACGCTTTGTGCAATATAATTGTGTCCATCAGTTTTGAAGCCTTCGATGGCAACAAACATATCACCAGGGGTTACGCTTCTAGAGTCATATCTAATTTCATTTACTTCAACATTTAGATCTCCTCTTGAATTTATTATTTCACAATCAGAAATAATCTCCGCTAATCTCATTTTTGGTCCTCCTTATTTTTATTGTGCATCAATACCAGCTGCACCAAATTGAACATTAATAACTGTACCTTCTTCAACCATTGATCCAGCAGGTGGATCTTGATAAATTGCTATGCCGGTACCGGTAGATTTCATATTTAAGTTATATTCTTGAATAGCACTTCTTGCATTACTAATTCCAAGTTTCTTAACATTAGGAACTTCAACAATTTTTCTTGTCTCATTTCCTTCTAAGTATAATCTAACAATTGGTTTTTCTCCAAGTGCTTCTCCAGCCATTGGATATTGAACTTTAACTATTGCTTGATCATTTGATTCATCATCAACTAAATATTTTATTCCAGAATTTGTAAGCATCTTCTTGGCGTTTCCTAAAGTATTATTTGTAACATTAGGAACTATTGCTTTTACTTCTTCTTTTTCAACTTCATAATCTTTTGGCTCATCTAAGTACTCTAAAATTTCACCCATTATTTTAGAAACAACTGGTGCTGCAATTCCACCACCTTGGTGTCCATTAACACCTTTTGGATTATATAAATTGAATAATACTGCAACTTCTGGATCTTTTGCAGGAGCTAAAGCTATAAATGATGCAACATATATTGGATGAGATTTATCACCTTGTTCTGCAGTAGAAGTTTTTCCAGCTATATAGTATCCTTTAACTTGGCCATATCTTCCGGTACCATTTGATACAACACTTTCCATCATATCTAGTACAGTATCAGATGTACTTTCAGATATAACTTGTTTAACAACAACTGGATCAAATCTTTCAACAATTTTACCATCACCATCTTGTATTTCTTTTACAAGTCTTGGCCTCATAAGTTTTCCATCATTTGCAATACAACAAATTGTATTTAACATATTTAATGGTGTAAGTGTAAAACTTTGTCCAAAAGCAGATGTTGCAAGAGATGATTTATCTTCTTTTAATTTCTTCTCAGTATGATTAATTCCAGAAGCTTCACCAATTATTCCAGAATTAGTACTCTTTGAAACTCCAAAAGCATTTATATAATTATAAAACCTAGTTGGCCCTATTTTTAATGCAACGGACATGTACACAGGGTTACATGAATTCATTAGTCCTTGTCTTAAACTTTGTTTTCCATGAGGAACTGTACGCCAACAACTAATATCCCAGTCTCCAACTTTTAAAGATCCTGTACAATTATAATTTATTGCATCTACATTACTAACAATTCCTTCTTCAATGGCAATTGATGCTGTAACTACTTTAAAAATTGATCCTGGTTCATAAGCATCAGTAACATTTTTATTCTTCCACATATCTTGAAGCGCTGCAGATTTTTGAGCAGATGTATAAGAATCCCAATTAAGCTTGTCTGAATCTTTGGCAGGCGTAAACGGATCGTTAGGATCAAACTCTGGCATAGTTGCCATCGCAAGAATATCTCCATTTTTAGGATTCATTATTACACAAGTACCATAATCTGTTGGCTTATTATCTTCTAATGCTTGTCTTAAATATTTTTCTGCTATATATTGAATTCTTTCATCTATTGTTAAAACTAAATTTAGTCCATCTTCTGGTGGAACATAACTTGTATCATCTAAAGGCATATCTTTGCCAGTTGCATCTTTTGAAGTTACTCTTTTTCCTTGTACTCCACGAAGCATACTTTCATATTTGGCTTCAAGTCCTTCTAGACCTTGGTTATCTGTACCACAAAAACCTAATACCTGCGAAAGAAAACTGCCTTTTGGATAATATCTTTTTGTATCTTCATATATATTTATTCCGCTTACTTTTTCTTCTTTTGTCCACGAACGTACTTTATCTGTAATAGATTTATCAACTTTTTTTGCAATTACTTCTTCTACAGTAGTTTTGTTGACTTTTCCCAAAACAGTATCATAATCCAAACTCAATATTTCAGATAAACCTTTAGCAACTTTTTCTTTATCTTTATCTTTTATATTTTTAGGTGTTACACTGATTGTTTCTACCGAAACTGACTTTGCAAGCACAACACCATTTCGATCATATATAGAACCTCTTTTAGGACTAATAATGCTATTTTTTGTTTGTTGAGAATAAGCTTTTTGACTTAAGTCTTCTGCTTTTATAATTTGCCAATAACCAAATCTAAAAAATAGTAACAAAAAAAGCAATATAAATAGTATTAATATAACTAATAGTTTTCCTCTAGGAATAACATCTTCTTTTCCCAATTGAAACCTCCAAATAAAAAGTTTTCAAACACCAATAAATTATACCATAAATATCTATTTTCAACCACTTATGAGTATATTTTGGAACATATAAAAAAGGGGGGATTCCCAAATGGGAAACCCCTTGATCTCAAACTTTAAAACATATTTGCGATTTTCTCCATCAAGTTGCCAAACCAAGAATTTTCCTCTTCTTCAGCTACTACTGGTGTAAAGATTTTATCTTGTTTTTCAACATTGATATACATAATCTGTGAATCTTGTGGTTTTTGCATTCCCAATTGATATCTTGCATAGTTTTCAATATATGAAATATCTGTTTCACTATCGATTTCAGCTTGAATTTGTTCATTGATAGTTTGAGCGTTCAATAATTCTTTTTTAGCTTTTTCAACATTATTGAATTTTTCATTAATCAATGAATATCTATAACAAATAAATAATGCTATGCAAGCAATAGCAGCAAATAACAACACATTAGTAATATTTCTAATAATATTATCTCTTATTTCTCTTCTTGCTCTTTTCTTTTCTTCTAATTCTTCTTCAGTTTGTTCCAATTCAATTGCCTCTGGCTTTGTATATTTTTTATTGTAAATAACTCCTGAAGGTAGACTAATAGAGCTACTCATGCTTCTTTGCATCATAGAGCTAGGCAAAACAGCAGAATCTCCATCCATCATGAACATTCTTAATTGTTCTCTTGTTCTTTCGCTAGTTCTTCTATATTCACGTTCTACATAGCGTGAACTTTCTCTAGCTACTCTCCTTTTAGAATTATTGTATTTTCTGTTTGACTCATAATTTGCCAAGTAATCATAATCATAACTTAATTGTGGCATAATTCTTTCTCCTTAAAAATCTTTTTATCTTTTGTAAAATGTAAAAATATGTTATCTCACAGGATGTTCTTTTTCTCTTTCAAAAACCCTTAGCTTACATGACTTTGAACGAGGATTATTAATTTGTTCTTCTTCACTTGGAATAATTGGTTTTTTATTAATAATTTTTCCAAATGATTTTGCATTACATACACATACAGGAAAATCTTTTGGACAAGTGCATTTTCCAGCAGCATCATTAAATGCATTTTTTACTATTCTATCTTCTAAAGAATGGAATGTTAGTATGCAAAATCTTCCGCCTTCATTCATAATCTCTATTCCATCTTTGATAGCCTTTTCTAAATCTTTTAATTCGCCATTTACTTCAATTCTTATTGCTTGAAAAATTCTTTTAAAAGAATCAACTGCATCTTTTCCTTTTGGAATTGAACTTCTAATAACATCGCAAAGATCAGAAGTGGTTTCTATTGATTTCATCTCTCTTTTTTCTATTATCTTGGCTGCAATTCTTTTAGAAAAATTTTCTTCACCATAATCAAAAAATATTTTTTCTAATTTTTCTTTTGAATAAGTATTAACAACTTCTCTTGCTGTTAATTCTTGTTCTTTGTTCATACGCATATCAAGCGGAGCTTCTTTTGTATAGCTAAATCCACGTGATGCTTCATCTATTTGGTATGAAGAAATACCTAAGTCCAAAAGAATTCCATCAATCTTTTTTATACCCATTCCAAATAAAATGTCTTTTAGATCTTCGTGCTTTCCCCATATGTATCTAACATTTTCAAATTCTTTCAATCTTTCATGACTTGCGTTTAATGCTTCTTGATCTCTATCTATTCCTATAAGTAATCCTTCATTTGAAAGTTTTTTAACTATTGCTTCAGAATGACCTGCACCACCCATAGTTCCATCAACATAAATACCATTTGGTTTAATCTTAAGATTATCAATAACTTCATTTAGCATTATTGGTATATGTTTAAATTCCATTTTATTGCTCCTTAAAAATAATTTTAAAAATTATTATCTTTTGTTTTTATATACCAAGTAAACTCATCTTTTCTGCAATATCATCAAGATCTTGTTTTTTACTGTATTCTTCCCAATTATCTTTGCTCCAAATTTCAATTCTAGAAGAAACACCAATTATAACAACTTCTTTAGTAAGTGTTGCGAACTCTCTTAATCCACTAGAAATAAGTATTCTTCCTTGACTATCAATTTCGCATTCAATAGCACTTGAGAAGAAAAATCTTGTAAAGTTTCTTGCATCTTTACCTGTGATTAGTGGAAGTGTTTTTATCTTTTCTTCAATGCCTTTCCATTCATCAACTGAATATCCATACAAGCATCCATCAAAACCCTTTGTAACAATAAATCTATCTCCAAGTTCCGATCTAAATTTTGAAGGTAAAATTATACGGCCTTTTTTATCAATGTTATGAAAGTATTCTCCAAGTAACACGCCTTAAATCCTCCTTCTAAAAATTCTCCACTTTGCTCCACTTCGCTCCACTCTGATTTTATTTTAAGATAAAAAATGGGCTAACGCAACAAAAATCTGCATTTTTAACAATACTGTAATATTAATTATTACCATAAAAAAGTTGTCAAAAACTTACTAACATTTTTCAAATTATGTAAATATAAAAAAGCGTATTGTAAAATTGCAATACGCTTAACTTTTTAATTTTTATTATTCTTAATTTTGGACATTTTCTTTGATGTCATATGTATTATATGGTCTCATTTTCAAATACTTTGCCATTAATTTTGGATGTTTAATTAACTTAGAATTATATTCATCAACTGCTTTATTATATTCTCTTCTAATAATTTTTAACTTTTTTTCAAAATTAATTACTCTTTTTAATTCTTCTAAAACAACTGGATTTTTGCTTTTATTAAGCTCACTATAAATCTTGTCTAATTTTTTATTTATAGAAACATCAAGTTCTAATACCTTATCATTATTAGTTCTTTTATAATTTATCATCTGTTCTACATATGAAGTAATTTCTTTCTTTGCCTTTTTATCTTTAATCTCAGGAAGAATTCTCATAAGAATCAAGTTACGAGTTTCTAATACTTTTACTAGCATTTCATATGACCTTAACATCGTCGAATATTCTTTAAATATTAGAAAATATATAAGTAAAATAATTACAAAAAAGCAAAATAATACTATTCCAATAACCATACAATCACACCTTTTCTATTGAAAATTATACCATATTTTATATATTAAAATGCAAAATTTATTGATAAATAGCTATTTCAATGCTATAATCCTTATGTTAACAATTTTATGATACAAAGCTCTGTAGAGCTATCAATAAAGGAAGGATGGTATTTAACGTAATGCTCAAAAGTGACGTCAAACTCACCATGGAACAACTGCGCAATCTGAAATGGACAAAAGTTGATCTTAGCTTTTTAGAAGATTCTACCAACTACGACTTTTACATTTCTGATGTAGATAATGATGGCATTTCGGATGACATTGAACTCTTAAAGCGAGCTATTTTTACTTCAAAACAAATTGTAAATGGTAAAAATGTAGAAATTATCAGTCCTGTTAATCCTATACTTTATGGTGCTCTTCGTACTATACTTACAACTCGTAGGCAAGATATAGTAAGAGAAAACTTAAAAGTATATTTTGCTGGCATCAAAGATCCAAATATGCTTCCTGATTGCAAAGCTCATAAAGTTCACAAGTGGCATTTAGTTGAAGATAGTACGTTAGAAGAAGGCGTTAAGTATTCATACTTTGAAACTAGTAAGTATCTCATCGTGATAAGGCATAAATGGATAGATAATGATTCTTGTATCGTATTTATCTATGAAAAACCTGATGAAACTGTTGAAACTATTGAAGAAAAGAAATAAAAAATACCCCGATATGTTTAATAACATATCGGGGTGTTTTTATTAACCATTAATTTGTTTCATAACTTCTTCAGCAAAGTTTTCTTCTTTCTTTTCGATTCCTTCGCCACGTTCTAATCTTGCAAATCTAACAAACTTAAGTCCATTAGCACCAGCAGATGCTCCAACTTTTTCTATTAATTTTGCAATTGTAAGATCTGGATCTTTAACAAATTCTTGTTCTGTAATTACAACATCTTTATAGAATTTATTAATTCTTCCTTCAACCATTTTTTCAGCTATAGCTTCTGGTTTACCTTCGTTAACAGCTTGAGCTTTGATAATTTCTTTTTCTTTTTCTAAAACTTCAGCTGGAACTTCTTCTCTTGAAGAATACTCTGGTTTTGCAGCAGCAACATGCATAGCAATATCTTTTGCCATTGTCTTAAATTCTTCATTTGATTTAAGATCTGCCATGTTTTGTGCTTCAAATTCAACTAATACACCAATTTTGCCATCGCCATGAATATAGCTTTCAACGTATGTGTTATCGTTTCCAGCATATTTAACAAATCTTCTAATTGTTGTATTTTCACCAATCTTAGCAACTAAATTTGTAAGAGCTTCACCAACTGTTGTATCTCCTTCAAATTTTTGTGTCTTTAATTCTTCTACATCAGCTGGGCTGTTGTCTTCGATATGTTTTGCAACATCTCCAACGAATTTTCTAAAATCAGGATTCTTAGCAGCGAAATCTGTTTCAATATTAACTTCTACTAAAACTCCATCTTTATTATCTGCAGATTTATAACTTTCTACTAAACCTTCAGCAGCAACTCTTCCTGCTTTTTTAGTAGCTTTAACGATTCCTCTTTCACGAAGTAAGTCTTGTGCTTTTGCTAAATCGCCATCTACTTCTGTAAGAACTTTCTTACATTCCATCATTCCAGCACCTGTTAATTCTCTTAACTCTTTAACTTGTTCAGCTGTAATCATAATCAAATTCTCCTCTCGATATAAAAGTGTGGCGACCAATGGTCGCCGCATTCTTAATTATTCTTGAACTTCTTCCTCTGCTTCAGCTTCTTCGCCTTCATCAGCAGAAACTTCATTTATTTCACCTTGTCTAGATTCGATTACTGCATTTGCCATAGCTTCAATAATAAGCTTAATAGCTCTAATAGCATCATCGTTTCCTGGAATAACATAGTCAACATCTTCTGGGTTACAGTTTGTATCAACTAGTCCAAATACTGGAATACCAAGTTTTCTAGCTTCTAGAATAGCAATTCTTTCTTTCTTAGGATCAACAACAAACATAGCTCCTGGAATTTCTTTCATATCTCTAATTCCATTTAAGTTCTTTTGTAGTTTTTCCATTTCTTGTTTAAGCTTTGTAACTTCTTTCTTTGGAAGAACTTCGAATGTTCCATCTTCTTCCATTCTTTCTAATTCTTTCATTCTTTCAACTCTTGAACGAATTGTTTTGAAGTTTGTAAGCATTCCACCAAGCCATCTCTCGTTAACGTAGTACATTCCGCATCTTTCAGCTTCTTCTTTAACGCATTCTTGAGCTTGTTTCTTTGTGCCAACGAAGATAACTGTTTTACCTTCATCACAAATTTCTTTTAATTTAGCATAAGCTTCATCAATCTTCTTTGCTGTTTTTTGAAGATCGATAATATAAATACCATTTCTGGCTGTGAAGATATATGGAGCCATTCTAGGATCCCATCTTCTTGTTTGATGTCCAAAGTGAACACCAGCTTCCAATAATTGTTTCATAGCAACTACTGACATTTTAATTTCCTCCTTGTTTTTGTTATTTGCATCTTTATAGATGCCCTCTACCGCACTTATAACAAAACTTTTAATAAAGTCACTAAAGCTATAAATGTTACTCGGTATGTGTTTTAATGTTTACACACGGCGATTATTTTACCATTTTGGACTATCAAAAGCAAGGAAAATATGCGATTTTTTCAACTTTTTTAAAGTATTTTTATATTAATATAGAGCTATAGGTATGTTACTACGAAAACGGCTTGGGCTCAGCAACTTGTACTATTTGCACCTCATATTGCAATATAAAGAATATTTCGGTGCAAATTTTACAAGTTGCAATCGTACAGATTGTTTTCTTTAGTAACATACCTATAGCTCTTTTAATATAAAAAACAATGTGTATTATGTTGACAAAAATCGCATAGATGATATAATTTTCGCGACTAAATCTCTTAATAAGATTGTTGGAAAATCTGTGGCTAACACTTAATTTGTACCAACAAAGGAGGCTTTTAGATGCGGAAAACCACTAGACTGTGCTGCTTTCTGATGATTTTGTTACTTTCTTTTGTTTTTACTGTTTCTGCTACTGCTGACTATGCAAAAATTGATGAAGACGAACGCTTTGATCCTATCTTCAAGTCAGTTCCTGATGATTATTACCTTTGTCTTGATTATTATTGCATTACTGAATTTGATGAGTATAAGTGGATGACCGAAGATGAAGTAACCTACTTCTTCCTAAAAAAAGTCGGATATATACCTTATTGCTACGAAGAAGAAGACTATGTGACATATACTATGCTCCATGGTGAACTGAAGCTAGAAAAGCGTACCAACACTGAATATGGCGAGCCTATCTATCCGGATATTTCAGTAATTCCCGATGAAGCTTGGGATGTCTGGTCTTTGGAAGGTTTTTACAATAAAGAATGGTATGATTCTGATGAGGTATTTAGTCTTATTCTTCCTTACATCTATCAGGATTACACATTCTTTATCACCAAAGACATGTCTTTGTTCAAATTCTTTATCAATATCGAATTTGATAATGAAACAAGCTATGTATATAGTCCCAAAAAGATTTGCGTTGTAAGCGATAACTCAGGGCAGCTCAAAACCGATGATGTAATGATTAGTGCAAGAGACCTTGCCACAATGATCTATGAACTCTATAGAAATGGTCCCACGTTTGAGCAGCCTGATTATTACATCTTCATTCCTGAAAACGTGAAACTCCCTGAAGATCCAGAAGATGCTTATGATGAAGACGAAGAAGAACCCACGACTGAAGAGCCAATAGAATATGAAGAATCTCCTTCTGAAGAAGCACCTGTTGAAGAAACATCTGAATCTGAAGATACTCCAACTGAAGATGCTCCTACCGAAGATGTTCCATCTGAAGAACCTACTGTAACCGAAGAAGATACTTCTGTATCGGCATAAAATAAAAGCGACTTTCTATTTTAGAAAGTCGCTTTTTTGTGCATAATAAAAACCCGTTTGCCTATAAAGACAAACGGGTCCAGTCACTTAATTAGCGACCGTCAGGTATGCAACCTCAACCCGAACCATCTTCGAGTTGGTTACAACCTTGCAGTGTCCGCCCTGGGCGTCAACGTCCCAGACGTAAACCACATCGCCTGCAGCGAAATTATATGTTGTTCCGTTGTACACAACGCTAAAGGGTGCAAGAACCCTCGCGTTCTGCCCGGCAACAACATTTCCTCCGCCTACAGGAACTGTCGTCGCATCCTGCTGCTCAGTCACCTGTGTCTGTTCAACGGCAGGCTCTTCAGCAGCTACTACAACTTCTTCAGCCTGAGCTGCTACAGTGTAGCTAAGTGCTCCACGATAGCTAGCTTCCAACTGACTGTCGGTTGTAGAATAGAAGATTTCGCTGACTTCAGAAGCCGGTACAAGTCCAACACCTCTGTTGTCAGAGTCTACTTGAATAGAAAGCCAAAGCTCGCCATTCACGTAGAGTTTTTCAAGTACCATCCGCTCCTGATTGGAGCTAATTTCCGCAATCGCTTTGCAATCGCGGGATGGTGCTGCATATGCTTTGGTATCTTTCATCATACGAACCATCTCGGGCTTTCCGAGATAGACGTAATCTGCAGCTACGTATGCGTAGCCGAAGCCAGCGAGTCCTATGGAATCACCAGTGACGATATAAAACTCGTCCTGGACTCCATCGTAATAACCCATTGTTTTACCAATAACACACATACGTGTGCCATTGGTAAGTTTGGCAACCGCATCACTGCGAGTATCCGCGTATGCTCTAGCAGAAACTCTGCTCGAAACAACCACGCCCACCTGGGCCTCCTGATAGAATTCATCCGCGCATGCAGATGAAACCATCAGAACCATAACCATAGCCAGAACCATCATTGTGACATAAGCAAACCGTTTCATTTTTAGTTCCTCCTTCAATCATGTTGTTTTCTTCTGTCAAGCTTCGCTTGACTACAGTTTTAAAGGGTGACTATTATAAAACACTCTTTCGAGTGGAAACAAGGAAACGACGACAACGGGGATTAGTAACCTAACAGTTCAAAATGACCGTTAGACCCCTTTTGTATAAATATATTGCCGTACGCATATATTATATCATAAATTATGTTAATCTTCAAGCTTATGTCAACATATTTTACTCTATTTCTGCCTTATTCTCCACATCTTTACCGTTTGGTTTTTGCATTTCTAGTGGTTTTTTTCCTTCATTTTCCTTATTTTGAGCTATTCTTCCTTCTTTTTTACATACTTCAACCATTACATCTTCTAATGCACTATATTCGCCTTGACCTGCTCTATCATAAGCATTTTTAAATACTTCATAACTTAAATACTTACTATGAGTTACACTAAATGGTACTGGTTTAATTCCTTTTGATTGAAACATCGCATTTAATAAGCATATTCCTGTCCTTTTGTTACAATCTTCAAATGGTTGTAAATAAACAAATTTAGCAAATATTCTAGATACTCTTTTTATATATTCTTCCATATCTTTAGAATTTTCATATGCATCCATATATTCTAATTGAAGTTTTTCCATTTCTTCAGGAATCTTTTCAGGTTCGATATTTTTAATCTTCTTTTGCCCAATTCCTCCACCTAAATATGTTTCTTTCTTACGATAGTCTATTTTTTCATCCATTAAAGAATAGACTTCACCTAATTCTCTTCTGTATGACTTGCAAGCATCTATAATATTAATAGGCTCTTTTGATGGATTTCTTAAAGAAGAAAGTGTCATCTTAATAATATCTGTGGCTTCAAAAGATCTTCCCGCTTCATACAAAGATCTATCCATTCTTTGCGAAACCATTTTAAAAATTAAAAATTGATCAGCTAATGGATTCTTTGAAATTTCTTCACTAACAATCTTCCTCACAACTTGTGCTTCTAGAGGTGCTAAAGAATAATGATTTACATTTTTCTTAATCCTTTGAGAAAGTAGAAATCTTTTAAAAGGATTTTTACATGATGATAAAGTCATTTGATCTTTTTCTATATCGCACATCTTTAAAAAAGTATCATATGAATACATATTATAATAATAATTATTTAGCTTATTATATTCTCTTTGATTTTTGATACCTAAAGGATTTCCAAATAGCATATCTAATTCTTCATTATCAAATAAAAGAATATTATTGCTATCTATCTTTCTATGAAGTCTAGAAACGTCTTCTGCTAATTTTTCTTTATCTTCAAAATTTAGTTCATGATATTTATGAGATACTACCATACTATGCACATGTAGTTGAGCCATAATCATTCTTTTAATATATTCAACATCTTGACTATCAGCCAAATTATTTGCAATCATCCTTGGATTTGAAAAGAACTCTCTAACCGCATCGATTCCTCTATTATCAATTTCTGTTTTTAGTTTCTCAACAAGCTTTATAATATTATCGTTCATAAATATCACCTCTTTTCTTATTATTGCGACCGATGGTCGCCGATACACAAATTCAACATATATTATACCATAAAAGCGGCTAAATTTCTAGTGTTTGAGCTTCTGTTGTTGGATTTTAGATAGTTTTATGATACAATTATAGCTACTTAGGGAGGCTAATTATGAATATAAATAATGCTAAATTTGAAATATCTGTAATGAATAAATCTCAATACCCAAAAGGAAAAACACCAGAAATTGTTTTAGCAGGAAAATCCAACGTTGGTAAATCATCTTTTATAAACTCAATGGTAAATAGAAAATCACTTGCAAGAACTTCTTCTGCTCCTGGCAAAACTCGTCAACTAAATTTCTATAACATAGATGATTATTTCTATTTTGTTGATCTTCCTGGATATGGATATTCAGAAATGTCAAAATCAGAACAAGAAAAAGTAGCTACATCTGTTAATAGCTACCTTAAAAATAGACAAAATATAAATTTAATAATTCTATTAGTAGACATTAGACACAAGCCTACCCAAAACGATATAACTATGATGGATTACATTAAATCAACTGGAAGAAGATATATTGTAATCACATCAAAAGCAGACAAAATTGCAAAAACAAAAGTTAAATCATATGTGGATGACATTGCAAAGGCACTAGATGTTCAAGAAGATTTAATATTTCCTTATTCATCTGAAACAAAAGCATATGTCGAAAATATTTGGGAAGTTATAAATGAGTCTCTTAATTCATAAAATAAAAAGTGGTAACTTATAGTTACCACTTTTTTATAATACTATTTTTGATTAATTAATAAGTCTAAAGCTTTAATCATATCAGCATATGATTTTGTTCCAGCTAATTCTTCATAATCACCTTCAATTAGATAACTATCAAATTCTTCTTTAGTGATTACTTTATTTCCATAATAATATACTGGTTCTTCTAAAAACTTAGTATCTTCGCCTTCATCAATTTCGCCATTATTATTTTTATCATCAAAATGACCTTCAAATAATAATTCATCATATTTGTTCTTTAATTGAAAATCAGTATTATCTAATGTATTAAACATATAATATCTTTTTAATCCAGTCATCTCATTAGAATAACTTCTAATAATATTTTTTCTAGGAATAAATTCATATCCTACGTTACCAGCTATGCCAAATGCCCATCCATATTCATCTGTGTCATCATTTTGTCCATCTTTCATAGTATAAATTACTTTACCAGCATCATATGTGTAAAGAATTGTTCTTACACCATCTTGAGTAACTACTAATTCAGGAGTATTGTTATCATCTAAAAATACTAAATCGTATTTTAAATTGGTTAAAGATGAAACATCAACATCAGGGTCACTTTCAAGCATTTGGGCTTGGTCAGCTTTATACTTCTTTTCAATTTCTTCAACTTTTTCTTTATAAAAATCAACAATCTCATTTGGTATATTTGCTACATAAGGATCAGTAGGTTCTTCATCATTTATACCATTACCATTTTCTTTTTCATTTGAAACAATTTGATCACCACTAGCATTTGTTGTTGGCTTGTTTTGTTCACCACATGCAACAAGTGCTAAAACTAACATTAACATTGCAACTAAAAATAAAATCTTTTTGTTCATAATTATTCTCCTTTTCTTTTATATTTTTTTATTTCTTTAAAGATTCAATTTTTTCTACCATTTTTGCAGCAGATAGTCTTCCAACTAATTCTTCGAAATCACCATCAATTAATTTAGCATCATATTCTTCTTTTGTGATTTCATTTTCGCCAAAGAAAAATGCTACTGGTTCTTTAACATAATCATCTGCTTCGTCTTCATCTATTTCATTATTTAGGTTCTTATCATTAAAATGAAATTCTTTTAATGCCTCATCATATACAGGAACCATTTGATTTGTTTTTTCATCTAATTTATTGAAAGAAACATATCTAACTAAACCTGCATATTCATTATTATAATTTCTAATAACATTTGCTCTTGGAACATAGTCATATCCAGTATTTCCTGCAATACCATATAGCCAACCGTGCTCATCTGTAATGCCTTCATCCTGCATAGTATATACTATCTTTCCATCTACATATGTGTATACAGCCAAAGAATGTCCTGTATTTGTAACAAGTAATTCTGGGATATTATCATCGTTAATAAATGCAAAATCATATTTAAGATTAGTTAAACTTGCTATATCAAAATCAGGATCTTCTTCCATCAATTTTGCTTGCTCAGCTTTATGTGCTTTTTCGATTTCTTCTATTTTGGTTTTATAAGCTTCTAATATCTCCGCAGGAAAAGTTTGATCATAAGGATCTTTCTCATCTACAACTGGTTGTTTTTTCTTATTATCGCATCCAAATAAACCAACCGCCAAAACCAAAATTGCTAATACTAATAATGATTTTTTGTTCATAATCATCCTCCTTTTATTCAACATTTTTCATCGAAAGTGATACTTTCATTTTTTCCATATCTACTTTTATTACTCTTACTTTAACAATATCTCCAACTGAAACAACATCCATCGGATTTTTGATATATTTATCTGAAAGTTCAGAGATATGTACTAGGCCATCATGCTTAACACCGATATCTACAAACGCACCGAAGTCAATTACATTACGTACTGTACCTGTAAGTACCATTCCTTCTTTTAAATCTTCAAATTTTAATACATCAGATCTCAAAATAGGTTTTGGCATCTCATCACGTGGGTCTCTACCTGGTTTTTGAAGCTCTTTAATAATATCTATTAAAGTAGGCTCACCTATTTCTAATTCATTAGACATCTCTTTAGTATTTAATGTTGCAAGTTTTTCTTTTATTTCTGCCAAATTTGTTTTTAAATCTGCAACTTTAAATCCTAATTTTTCTAAAAGTTTTGTTGTTGCTTCATAACTTTCTGGGTGAACAGAAGTATTATCTAATGGATTATCTCCATCTGTAATTCTTAAGAAGCCTGCACATTGTGTGTAAGCAGCTGGTCCCAATTTTGAAACCTTCAATAATTCTTTACGATTTTTAATCTTACCGTTTTCGTCTCTATATTTTACTATATTATTTGCAACAGTTTTTGAAATACCAGAAACATATTTTAAAAGTGATGGCGTAGCAATATTTAAATCTACACCTACACTATTAACTGCATCTTCAACAACTCCACCTAAAGATTCTTCTAGTCTTACTTGGTTAACATCGTGTTGATATTGGCCAACACCAATGCTCTTAGGATCTATCTTAACTAATTCAGCAAGTGGATCTTGAAGTCTTCTTGCGATTGAAATAGCTCCACGAAGTGAAACATTAATATCTGGATATTCTTCTGTAGCAAGCTTTGATGCACTATATACCGATGCACCGGCCTCACTAACTATTGCATAATATATTGGATGTTTTACTTCCTTTATCATGTCTGCGACAAACATCTCTGATTCTCTTGATGCAGTACCATTTCCAATAGAAATCATATTAACTTTAAATTTATCAATAAGTTCTAATAACTTCTTTTTAGCACCCTCAACATCATTTTGTGGTTCTGTAGGATATACTGTTGTAGTATCTAATAATTTACCAGTTTCTGAAATAACAGCTATCTTACAACCTGTTCTATATGCTGGGTCAAATCCCATTACAACCAAATCTTTAAGTGGTGGTTGTAGCAAAAGTTTTTTAGCATTTTGTCCAAATACTTTTATAGCTTGTTCATCTGCTTTTTCTGTAAGATCATTTCTAACTTCATTTTCAACAGATGGTTTAATTAATCTTTTATAACTGTCTTCAACGGCTGCTTTTAAGAAATCTTCTCTTGGAGAATTCTCTACAATAACCTGTTTATTAAGGTAACTAATTATTTCTTCATCAGTACCATCAATTTTAACCTTTAAGAATTCTTCTTTTTCTCCACGATTGATAGCAAGTATTCTATGGCTAGGTATTTTATTTACAGGTTCTGAATATTCATAGTACATATCATAAACAGATTTTTCATCCTTAGCTGCTTTTGTAACTATAATACCCATCTTATAAATAATACTTCTAATCTTCTTTCTATATTCAGCTTCATCAGAAATCATTTCAGCTATAATATCTGATGCACCTTGTAGAGCATCTTCTACTGTTGCTACACCTTTTTCTTCATTTATATATTCTTTAGCTAATTCTTCTAAAGGAGTTTTATCTTCTTGTGCAAATATTAATAACGCTAAAGGTTCTAATCCTTTTTCTTTTGCTATAGTTGCTCTTGTACGTTTCTTTTGCTTATATGGTCTATATAAGTCTTCAACTTCTGTCATAGTTTCAGCTTTTTCAATTTCTGCTTGTAACTCTTCAGTAAGTTTTCCTTGTTCATCAATAAGTCTAATAACTTCTTCTTTACGTTTTTCCAAATTTCTAAGATAAGTAAGACGATCAAACATGTCACGAAGTTGCTCATCCGACATTTGACCAGTTGCTTCTTTTCTATATCTTGCGATAAATGGAATTGTGTTTCCTTCATCAATTAGCTTAATAGCATTTTCAACTTGAAATGGTTTTAAGCTAAATTCTTGAATTAGTTTTTCATTAATTGATAGCATAAAAATCTCCTCTTTTAAAAAGTTCATAAATAATATATCACACTGCAAAGCGTAAAACAAACAAACAAAAAATTTATACCTTGCAGTAAACATAACTTTCAAAAAAGTAACCTAATAATAAAAAATCGCCTGTGTAATAAATACACAGGCGAATTCATTCAGGAAACAATGCTGATTTCCTTTTTATAAAGTCATTTTGTTCAGGCGAAAATACAAATTCTATATAATCACCCTCCATTGTCTCGATAAGAAGCATATAATTGATACGTTCATCATCAAAGAAAAAAACACTTCTACTATTGGTACTAACTTCTTCTAGGTTTTCGTCAAGGATTGAAATACTTTTGGTTTCACCAGGAATTTTGTTCAAAATCACTCCTTTTTTTCTCTTAACGAAAAATAGTCGAGATGCATGAAGCTCAATCTTATTTGATGATTCATATAGATCTTGCTCCCTGCTTAGGTCAATCAGAGTTGACCTATTTTTCCGAGACATCGTGACCCCCTTCCAATATAATAATAATTTTTTGGATAATTTGTTCTTTAGGGAACGGCTCAATTCTATCATACATTATGTAAATTGTCAATATTTATGTTCACTTGATGCTTTTTGCAACTTTTAGCTATTTTTAGCCGTTTTTATAGCATTTTTATTGAAATTTCGCCAAATATTATGTATACTATAAAGGAGCAATTTCATAAATTATGAAAAGGAGGAGATTTTCAATTGAAAAGGCTCAGACATGTCATTCGGTTTTCATTTATCATTCTCTCACTTTTAACCCAACTTTTTACCTCCACAGCCTTTGCCGTGGATACCTCGAAGGAAAATTGTACTTCATCTAGACTTGACCATTGTAATATCATCGAACTTAATACAAATAAGTATTATGGCTCAAATAGACCGCTTATTATCTTCTTTCCTGGAGCAAATGAATGTAACAACCTTCAAAAAGCTATAGGATTTGTAAGAAAATATGCACTCTATGATGATATTGAAGCAGATGTAATTGTAGTAGCCCTTCGTACTGAAGGAATCAGTCATTATGATTTTAGAAAAGTGTCTGATGATTTACTCGATTACTTAAGCGACACATATAATAGTCTAACTGATGATGACAAGTTTCCTATCATCATAGATGCCGTAAGTTTCGGCGGATATGGTGGATGCTATTTAACTGATCTACTCATGAAGAATAATATCTGGGTAGAAGAACTAAATATTGCAGATGGACGATGGGCATTTTGCATACCTATCGATTGGGTAAAACAGATGGCTTTAGCTGGCACCAAGATCAATGTATGGGGATGTCATAGCAGTGGTAAAATCTCTGTGCAAACAAGAGAGCTAATCGATGCATTAGATGGCTCATACAATTTCTATGGTGAAGTTTTAGACAGTTCTCATGGTGAAGTGCTTTACACTGCAATATATGAGAATGGTCTCCATTCTGAATGGGAATAATAAAAGGAGATGAATCTAATGAAAAAGCAAGAAGGAATTGCCAGGTTTTTATGTGCTTTTATCATTGCAATTGCTTTGATTATTTGCACAGCTTCTGCTAATTCAGAAGAGGTTACTCAAGAAAACATGGTTGTTATCAGCTTAAAGCATGGAAACATTGCTTGTAGAGATAGCAATCAATATTATGGAGAAAGGCCATTGATAATTTTTTTCCCAGGCTCTCAGGAATGTAATTCTATTTATAGAGTAATAAACTTTATAAACAACTATGATCTCTACGATGATATCGATGCAGATATTATTGTGGTGACCATGTATGATAAGAACATGAATAGTAAATCTTGGGAAGCTGTTGCTGAAGACTTAGTATTTTTTCTAAAAGAAAAATACACCAGTTTAAGCGATGATGATGCTTTTCCGATTATTCTTGATGCTGTTAGTTTCGGCGGATATGGTGCAATAACATTCGCAGAAGAAGCCAGTCTAAACGGAATATTTGTGGATGAAATAAATCTTGCTGATGCATGCAACTCTGATGTTGTTACAGCAGAAATGATTGAAAGCATCTGCAATAAAGGAACAACTGTAAATGTATATGCTTCAACAGAAGGAATTAATATCTCTCGCAATTCAAGAAGAATAATCGATACATTATATGGTGCAAACCATTTTAATGGCGAAGTATTATCTACCAAACACGGGAAGGTTCTTCACGATGCCATTTATATAAATGGCCTTCACTCTGAATATTCAGGATATTTCTTCGAATGACAAAAAAGGAGTGCAAAGCATTTGCTTTGCACTCTTTTTAATACTTTTCAAAATCGTATACTTCAAGTTTAGGAATAAATTTTGCAAAAACAGTAGCTAAATCATCTCTAAACTCTGGATTATTAATCATATCAATAATCATAGCATAATAATCTTTTTTATTTCTTATACCAATATGAGCGCCAATAATAACAGTAATAATTTTATCTCTATAAGAATACAAAATATTATTTTCATCAACTTCTTTTAAAATGTCTTGCCTTTTTGTGGAAGCACCTATCATCAAAATCTTAAGCTTTTCGTTCTTTTCAATTCCAAGATTAATCGGAAGTGTTTCTTTAAATTTTTGCCAAAGAATTTTCATAAGTTCAGTCTGAACTTGATGAATAAGTTCATCAGCATCAATATCTTTATATTTGCAAATAATTCTTAATGTTTCTGGAGCACAAATAATATTTTCGATAAAAGGTAATTTAGTAGTATTAATTCCATGTGTTTTTAAAAGCCGCTTAATTTCTTTTTTACTTAAAGCATCTCTATCAATAATGCCAAAGGCATACATTTTAAAAGGTGCTAATTTAATGCGAAGATTTGGAACAATCCGCATTACATTTGAGCAACCACCAACAGGAACAACTAAAAGATTTGGAAATACTAAGCTATATACTTTGCAATCAATGCTATTTTCGTCACCTTCGCAGAGAAGCACTCCTTGCTTTCTTTCTTCCTCTGCCTTTTCAGTTTCTTCCATAGCCCAAAAAACAATTTCATTAGATACAACTTTTGAGTTAACATCGCCATTTTCATTTCGAGTAAACATTTTAAAAGCAAACCTCCTTCCTGAAAAGACAGGTCGAAAAAGAAAAAATATACATCAGAAAAAGTATATCTAATTGCAAAAAATTAAACAATCTATTTTTAAAATATAATTCATAATTATTTTGTTCATAAAAATATTTTTAAATAAAAAGGCATTACTATATTACTACGAAAACGGCTTGAGCTCACAGGCTCTAAGCTTTCCGTGCTCCGCCCGAATACTTGTAAGCTAATCGGTTCTCAAGTGCCCGAAAAGCTAAAAGCCTGTACTCGTGCAGATTGTTTTCTTTAGTAATACAGTAATGCCTTTTTTATGTAACATATAAAACAAAATAATTATGAATTATATTCTTTACAATATTTAGATATAGTGCAGTTTTCACAATCTGGCTTGATCGCTTTGCAAACCTTTCTTCCATGACTAATTAAAATATGATTAACAAGCGGCCAATACTTCTTTGGAAATTTTTTTAATAAATCTTGTTCAACTTTTTCTGGTTCATTTTTATCAGATAATCCGAGTCTTCTAGAAATTCTAAATACGTGTGTATCAACTGCAATTCCTTGGCAGTCATTAAATGCTTCTAGCATAATAACGTTTGCAGACTTTCTACCAATTCCTGCAAGCTTAACTAAATCTTTCATATTTGAAGGTACTTCTCCTCCAAATTCTTCTACTATTTGTCTAGAACATTCTTTTATATGTTTAGCTTTACTATGAAAATAACTAATAGAGCTAATCATCTTTTCTATATCTTCTACTTTCATTTTTGCAAATTGTTCTGGTGTATTTGCTTTTTTAAACATTTTCTCTGTAACTTTATTAACTCTATCATCTGTGCATTGTGCAGAAAGCATTACAGCAACTGTTAGCTCAAACGGACTATTAAAGTTTAAGAAATTATCTACTCCACCATATAATCTTTTTAATTCTTCTATTATTTTTTCGTTTTTGGTCATATCTATATCTCCATATTACGACTATTAATCGTAGTTATAAAATGAAAAAAGACCAAGCTTTCTTGCTTGGTCTAATTAATTAAGCTCTTTCAACTAATCCTGATCTTAAACATCTTGAACAAACTGTGATTTTCTTTGGAGAACCATCAACATTTGCCTTAACTGTTCTAAGATTTGGTTTATAGTCTCTATTTGATCTTCTATGTGAATGGCTTACTTGTATTGAAAATACTTTAGCTTTGCCACAAATTGCACATCTTGCCATATTTAACACCTCTCCTTCAAAATCTACTAATACATAAGCTATGTACTATTGTAGCACTTGGAGGTGTATTTGACAAGCATTATTTTTTCAATATTTGTAAGCCCTATTTTTAAGCTTTTTTAGTCAAAAAAGTTAATAAATCCTTGCGAAAAGTTGCCTATACAACCATCTTTATACACATAAGCTATCCTTATAAAGACCCTTTCTTGCCCATCAAAGTCTTCTCTAGAAATATAACCGCCAATATCAATGGTTTTAGGCTCGTTAGAATCTTCAGTAATATAACATATTCCTTCAATATCCTCTGAAATACTACTATTTATTGAATCAAAGTATATTTTAGAGTCACTTTGAACGCTTATAGTAAAAAATGTATTTCTTTTAAAATCTAATGGCTTTTCACTACCATCTTGCCTTAAATAAAGCCTTTCCACATTTTCTTGATGTCCTTCTATAGTTCCAACATCACCAACTTTAAAGAAATATTCTTTTTCTGGATAATAGTCTTCATTTTCTAAAGTGGTTGATTTATAAGCACTTGCCCTACTTATAGGCTTAATTTTTATAGCATAAAAACCTTCTTCAAAATCTTTTAATTTATAGGCAAATGTGGAAGAATTGGTCTCATTATGCCTAAAACACTCTTTTATTATGCACATTCCGCATCTTTCAACTTTGCTAATAACTACCTCAAAGCTCTCTATACCCGATGATTGCTCCGGCATATATTCAAGATTTATAAAATCTCCGCTAGCATATAGATTTATGACTAAAATATCGCCATTTTGAGCTAAAACTGGTTCAAATGGCTCAAAATAGCTAGTATCAATAGGATTTATAATATCTAAAGTATTATTTTCATGAAAGATATACATATTTGAGTGTATAGTAGTAATCACTTTGTTATTAACAAAATTTACAGCAAAACCTGTATTTACATAAAAAATAATAGTGAAAACTAGCAAAACAGCCTGAAAAATCCGCCTTTTTCGCATATTAGATACCTCCAAATATATTTAAGTATCGTTATGAAGTCTATTTATTTGAGCTTAAAATATCATGATTTTTGATAATAATCAATAAAAAAACCTAAATTATGTTTATTATTTATGAAAATCATGGTATATTACGCTTGTTATCCATAAAAATTAAAAATATCTTCAAATAAAAAGATTTTTTGATTGGAGGAATCAAAATGAGGTTAATCTTTATTAAAATTCGGAAAATCATTTCCTTTATGATGACTATTCTTTTTTTGTGTTCATTTGCATTTTTAACTTCTTTTGCGGAAGAAGCAGAAATGCCATATGTAATTCTAGGTGGAAATACTTTATTTGTTGAATATACCAATGAGCCTTTAACTTATATCTATGAAGAAAATGAAGGCGGAGAATTTGATGTTGTTGAAAGAGATTTAAATATAGTTCAAATTGGAGATATCCCTATTCTTTGTATTCCGGACGTAGAACTAGCTTTTAAAATTTATGCTAATAAGACTGTAATGATAAAAGAAATTATAAATGGAAAACTATATAAAAGAATGTATTATATTCCAAACGATGAATCCTTTGTAAGTAGATTTATCTACCAAACTTCTTCTTCGGGAAAAGTTTGTTATTATATCCCAGAATTATCTTCTGCATTACTATTTGCTCATCCAATCTCTACTGGTCAATGTGGTGGGATTTTATATGATGCAACTGTGATTGGTATGTCGGAAGAATTATATTCTATTAGTTCAGACAAAGTTCCAAACGTTGTTGGTACAATAATAAATCAAAATCAATATGGAATAGTAATGAACTATGATGAAGATAGAATCGATTTAAGTGGTTATAAAAGAATTCAAATTGCTAGAAAAGATGAAGTTCATCTTGGAAAAGCGTACATTTACACTGATTATGGAAAAGGATTAGATTTTTATGAAGTTGAAGTAATTTCTTTAGTTGGTGAACCACCAGAAAGTCTTGCTCTAGAAAGAATATATGAAGCATCAACTGAAAACGATCCTATAATTGGAAATGAATTTTATATTTCTTTTACTGATGAAAGATTTATTGAAGATGGCATAACAGATTCTGTTCCTGGAATGAGCGGTAGTCCAATTATTCAAGACGATAAATTAATTGGCATGAATGGTTACAGCGATTCATTAGGCGGAATTTGTATTTATGCTTGTAGTAGCTACGAAGAAGTAACACGTCAATTAGACGATAAATCAGCTCCATTTAGTGGTGGACTTTATAGTAGTTCACTTCATCCTTTAGTTATCTTAGGTGATACATGTGGAATCTTTTATATGAAAGATATCGGCACATATATTACTAAAATTGAAGGAGAATCTTATGGTCTTGAAGTTGGAGATAAAGTAATTGCAATAGATGATTCTATGATTTTAGTTGGACTAGACTTAACAGATACAATTAAAAGAAAACATGAATTTGGAATTAATGAAGTCAAACTTACTATTGTGCGAAACCAAAAGATAATAGATATATATTTAAGCAAAGCTCAGAATCCTATTCTTAAAAACTTTAATTACAATTATATGAAGTCAGGTTATATTTCTATGGTTGATCCTATCACTTATAGATATGCAATTGGTGCTTTCAAAAATGTGATAGGAACTAAAAATCCTTTTTCTGGAATCGTATGGGAAGGATTTTTAGACATTGATTCATCTACTGTAGAGGCAACAAGTAGTAAAAATGTGATTGCAACAATCACAAATTCAGGATGCCAAGGATATGGATTTATAGAACCATTTAACTATAGAGAAGAGCGATTAATAGAAGTTGCATCTAGAGATGAAGTGCAAAATGGTATGGCAGCTATCTATATTTTTAATCCTGAAGATAAAGATAACTTTTATAGACTTTATATAACTATTGAAAAGAAAGGTAATTATATACAAATTTCTTTAAATGATGAATCATTTGTAGAATCATTTGAAGAAGTTAATATAAGTGGACTTCCAATTATTCAAAATGGTAGAATTGTTGGAGTTTATGCAACTATGGATGAAGACAAAACTCAAGGAAAAGCTTATTATGCTATTGATGTATATAATGAGATGATGAATATCTCATATTAAAAAATAAGGACGAAGTTATTACTTCGTCCTTTTTAAATTTTACTTTTTAGGAAATACTTTTTCTTGTCCACCCATATATGGTCTTAAAGCAACTGGAATATTTACGCTTCCATCTTCATTAACATTGTTTTCTAAGAAAGCAATTAAACCACGAGGTGTAGCAAGTACTGTATTGTTTAATGTATGTACCAAATAATTTCCATCTTTACCTTTAGCTCTAATTCCTAATCTACGAGCTTGAGCATCACCTAATGTAGAACAACTTCCTACTTCAAAATATTTTTGTTGTCTTGGGCTCCATGCTTCTACATCGCATGATTTAACTTTTAAATCTGCTAAATCTCCACTACAACATTCTAAAGTTCTAACTGGAATATCCAAACTTCTAAAGAATTCTACTGTGAAACTCCACATTTTATTGTACCATTCCATGCTATCTTCTGGCTTACATAGAACAACCATCTCTTGTTTTTCGAATTGGTGAACTCTATATACACCTCTTTCTTCTATACCATGGCTACCTACTTCTTTTCTAAAACAAGGTGAATAAGATGTAAGTGTTAGTGGAAGTTCCGCTTCATTAATTATTTGTCCTTTAAACTTACCAATCATTGAATGCTCTGAAGTACCAATTAAGAATAAATCTTCTCCTTCAATTTTGTACATCATTGCTTCCATTTCAGCAAAACTCATAACGCCATCTACTACATCTCCACGAATCATAAATGGTGGAATACAATAAGTAAATCCTTTAGAAATCATAAAATCTCTAGCATAAGAAATCATAGCAGAGTGAATTCTAGCAACATCACCCATTAAATAATAGAATCCATTACCAGAAGTACGACCACTAGATTCTTTATCAATACCATTTAATCTATCCATTATATCTGCATGATATGGAACTTCAAATGGAGGAACAACTGGTTCTCCAAATCTTTCATTTTCAACATTTTCGCTATCATCTTTTCC
Organism: Clostridia bacterium; assembly: GCA_017518295.1. Classification (GTDB taxonomy): domain Bacteria; phylum Bacillota; class Clostridia; order TANB77; family UBA1234; genus RGIG6105. The sequence continues at coordinate 91,253 of JAFWVJ010000012.1, read as the reverse complement.
TATAGGAACACTGCTATCTATGATATTTGGAATAACCATCATTTTCTTTTTGATTTCTTCTGCAAGCTCTGTTTCTTTAACTTCAACTTCTTCTAATTCTTTATTAATATCATTAACTCTTTGTTTCATTTGGTTAGCTTCTTCAATTTTCTTTTCTTTCATTAAGCCACCAATTTGAGTAGAAGTAGAATTTCTCTCAGCTCTTAAGGAGTCACCTTTTGCTCTATAATCTCTAAGTTCTTTATCAAGTTCAATAACTTCATCAACTAATGGAAGTTTTTGATCTTGGAACTTTTTCTTAATATTTTCTTTTACGATTTCTGGATTTTCTCTTAAAAATTTGATATCTAACATAGTATATCATCCTTTCTTTTCATATTATCTTGTTTGCATCAATAAATTAATTTGAGCAACAAAAAAGTCCTCCCCCAACCTAAAAAGGACGTTCGGGGAAGGACGTGGTACCACCTTAATTACTTCTCTAATTAAATCCCTCTATAACCTGAGGCAAGCCGGTTTGACTTTGGGAGAGAGGACCTCTTCTTAATCATCAAATGCTCAAAAGTAGATTCACTTTATTAGTCTACTAACTTACACCTACCGTTAGCTCTCTTAAAAACATCATAAAGTTACTAATCTTTTTCATCGCTTAATCAAAAATTTATCTAATTATATATCTTATATTAATTTAAATCAATACCAATTATACTGTTTCCGTAGAACAAAAAACGAAAGCACCCTTTTTAAGGGTGCTTCCGAATCCTCCTTTCACTTACTTCTCAGGCGTCTCATTGACAGGCGCCTCGTAGAACCTGACATCCTCGCGAAGAACGATGTCGATCCGCTTGGCCTTAGGATCATCATCCACAATGAGAGGATATTCAAAACTCTCAATGTGAATAATCGGCAGCTTGCTGCCTCCCGGTGCACCTTCAGTGGTCCAAAACTCATAGTTCGGGACCAACCGCGCCTGATTCTTATACAGCACGATTGTGAAGGCCTTCGGAACCTTCAAGAGTTTTACCGCGTCGAACATCAGACTGCCGGTAAACTCACGAAGTTCCAGATCTTCCATCGCAAGGCCAAAGATTTCCATAACCTTTTCCTTGTCGATGCAGACAACGGTCCAACCAGACTTACTGGCCTCCTTGGGATCAGGACGGTATCTGACTTCAAAGCCATCGATCATACAAATACAAGGTTTGTTCTTCGGAACAGAATAGAGTCCTCCATCCAGTTCCTCCAAAACGCGGTCGTTTGTCGTGATTTTCACTTCATAAAGACTTTCCATGTTGTTTTCCTCCTAAAATGATGTCTTTGGGGGGTTGTAAGTGACAAACTCGGAAATTCTTCCTCCTTCTTTCTGTAATCCCGTATACGGGTTCACATTGAGACTCCGAGGCATCTCAGTGCTAAGATTATAAATCATGTATATTATATCATATTTATGTTAACTTTTCAATATTTTGTAGCTTAAAATACTTTCTATAATACAATTTGCATAAAAAAACCAGCCCATAAGGCTGGTTTTATATTTATTAATTAACCATTAGATTCTACATAAGCTGCTAAAGCATCTTTTGCATCTTCATGTTTTTGATATGCTACTTCTTCATCATGTAAAGCAGCATTATATGCTGTTTGAGCTGCTTCCCATTCTTCAATTGCTTTGTCCATTGCAGTATCTTTTTCACTTAATGCTATAACAGCAGCTTCATACTCTCTCTTTAATTTTAATCTCATTTCTTCATCATCGCCAGAATAGTTGTTGTAAGAACTTTCTGCAGCTTGATATGCTCTTTCAGCATCTCCATATGCATTTATAGCTTTTGTCTTTGCTGCTTCTTTACTATCCATAGCTGATTTTTTCTCTGCTGTTACAGCTTTAGCTGCATCATATGCTGCTTTAGCGTCTTTAACAGCTTTAGTTAATCTTTCTAGTTCTGTATCTACTTTAGTTGTTGTAACAACAATTACAATATTACCACTTACAGTAATAGATTTTCCTGCTGTATAAGTAGTACCTGTGCTCTTATTCTTAAATGTGAATGTGTAGTTAGCATTTGATGGATTCCAAACTGTATGAGTCTTTCCACTTTGAACAGTTGAATCACTTGGTAATGTACCAACTTGTTCTGTTCCACTTGCCCATTCATATTTAACTGTATAATTTACTACTACTTGTTTCTTACCTTTACTGTAGCTATTTGATGCACTTAAGCCATGGAATATAGCAAATACTTCATTCTTTGTATCGATAATAAATCTATCTCCAGCTTTGAATGTAACATCTTCTAGATCAACACCTGTGTCATAATCTGTTACTTCAAGAACTCCATCACTAGCTTCTTTAACTTGGATTTCAACTACTTCATAATCTTCATACTTTTTAAGATTTGAAGAAGTACCAAAATCTACTGTAGTAGAACCATAAGTTACTTTTGTTCCACCAGAAACTGATTTAACTACATTTGCATTTCCATCTAAATCATATACACCATATTGTTTAACTAGTTTAACAACATCGTAGTCATCACCTTCAGATTGAATTGTATAAACTACAAATGTATCATCTTCAAAATCACTTGATTTTGAATAAACTTCATATTCAGTTTTTCCAATTTTAACATAATCTGTTTTGCTCTTTGATCTAGTAGCTGTTACCCAACCATATTCATAATCAGATGTATCTACGCTGCTACCATTTATTTTACCTTTTTTAATAGTCTCTGAAGCATCAATACCCTTTAAGAATACGATAACTTTATTTGTATCATCTACTAAAACTCTTTCGTTCTTAACAAATTTTGCTGAAGATAATCCTAAGCCTAATTTTGCTACTTTATCTAATTCAACTTCATCATCATCATTTACACTAGCTGTAACTCTAATGAATGTATATAGTTTATATTTATTTACTAATGTTGTAGAAGAAGTATCCCAAGTTGATTTATCTTTGTATGTAATCTTGCTTCCATCAACTTTTGTGATAACTTTTGCACTATCAAAAGAAGATGGTGTGTAAGTAACATTTACTTCTAACCCATTCTTACCTTCTTTATATCCAATAACATTATTTTCTAAATCTTCTACTTTTGAATCTGTAAGTTTTGTCTTACCAGCGATTGAGTAGATTTCATATTTAGTCTTATCATCAAGTAGTTTTAGATAATATGTATCTTTTGATGAAGATGTAGAAGCAACAATATTAAAATCTAAAGCATTTTCTTTAGCTTCTTTTTCTGCTTTTTGTTCTGCTTCTTTCTTAGCTAATTCATCTTCCATTTTTTGCTTTTCTACTTTTGTAACCATGTTGTATAAAGAAATAGCAATTTCTCCTCTATTTGCAGCAGCATTTGGATTTGTGTAAGAAACATTATTTAAAAGTCCTTGCTTAGAAGCTTCATTCATATAGCCATTTGGCCAAGATTTATCTGTCATAGCAGATTCTAACTTCATAGCTCTCAAAATCATTGTTTCACATTCTGCAAATGTGATAGTTCTATCTGGTCCAAAAGTTCCATCTGGATAACCAACAATAATGTTGTTTTCAACAGCTACTTTAATCCAATCATAGCCCCAATGTTTTTTATCTGTTAAATTAATATCTGAAAACTTAAGCATTGGTAAATCAGTTGTTTTCTTTAAACCAAGACCCTCAACAACTAACTTTGAAAATTCTGCACGTGTTACAGGATTTCCTGGTTTGTATGAAATTACTCCGTTTTCGTTATAACCATCAACAACTTTTTTATTTGTTAAGTATTCTACTGCTGTATCATACTTAGTATTTACTGTATCTGAAAACTTAGATGCAGCAAAACAAATTGAAAAAGTCATTACTAATAAACAAGCTATTAACAATGCTAAAAATTGTTTTTTCATTATAAAAATCCCCCTTGTAAAATAAAAAAGTTTGCTTAAAAATCTTTTTAAGCAAACCTATTATATCATATTAAAATTTTAAAGAAACACTTTTTTTAATTTATTTCGCTTAGCATGTTAGAAACCCTGTCTAGTCTACGATCTATAGCATTTAAAGAATCTGTTACCTCGCTTATTTTATAGTCTAATTGTTCATTTTTGAGAGCATAATACTTATTTAAAGCATATTTTCCGCTGTCAGATAATGAATTAAAACTAATAAGTCCCATATCAAAACTTTTTCCAAGTTCAAATATTTGTTCTCTATTTAAGTCCATAATGTTCCTCCTTATTGTAAACTAAATTCTAAAATCTGCACCTGCTCTTTCAAGAGCATCATTAACTTTATCTAAAGATATTTGCATCTTTTCTCTAACTGTTTCTTCTAAATTTACCATATCATTATATTCATTTTGTTTTCTTGAAGTAAATTTTTTCAAAGAACTAATATCTTCTAATGTTGGGGTTGCTGGTGTATAACTTTCACCATTTAAGTCTTTATAACTAGCACTTCCATAAGGATAACAAGTTGAAATCTTACTAGAAGCAATTATTCCTTTATTTTGTTTTCCATAAACTTTAGCTATAATTGGCTCATCAAAACGAGTGATATGAGAACTATTGTCTACAACTTCTACTCCAACCTCAGTTACTCCTTTACAATCAACAGGAATCTTTGATGCAAAATTACTCTTAATATCTATGATATCTTTGCTTTCTAAGCAATCTAATATATCTTTATATGAAACGCCATTTGAGAAAAGTCTAGCAACATCTTCGCCAACTAAAATCGACGTTTGATAGCTAGCATTTGAGTCAACCTTCTCATAAGGCAATGTGCACTTAAAATAATATGAATCATCAGAATTAGCTGATTTATAAGGATTTTCAAGGCACTCTTGTAAAACTTCTAATGTACTAGAATCAGAAGCTTTTTTTGATTTATATAGTCCAAGCTTATCTTGTAATGCATCAATCTTAGCATCAGTTAAACCAAGACGTTTAGCATATTTTAAATTATATTGTGCACTAGTAATAGCAATTTCATCCAATTTAATTCTATAGCATAATTCATTGATTTTTTGTTCAATTATTTCATTTTTCATAAGTACGCCTCATCCTTCATAACACTATATTTTAAGCACATAATATCCTATTTTCCTTATATTAGAATATTCTATATGAAATATATAATCAATAATTGTAACAGTAATTTACCATAATTGTAATTTATAAGTAAAATAAACAAAAAAATGGCGACCAATGGTCGCCAGTACGTATTGGCAGTCAGTGGTCGCCAGTACGTATCGGCGGTCACCGACCGCCAAAAAATTACTCTTTAATGATCTTTAATGATTTAAGCACTTCAGTAATCATAATCCAAAACGCTCCAATTACAATAAAGCTATCTGCTATGTTAAAAGTTGCGATAAATGGAGTATCTATAAAATCTACGACAAATCCTCTAGCTATTCTATCTATAAAGTTTCCTATACCTCCTGCAATGATTAGATAATAAGCAAAAGAAACTTTATCTCCTTTATGATACATATAAGCAATTAATCCAATCATCACTATGCATACTAAAACCGAGACACCTGCCAAAATATAGTTTGCTCCTTGAAAAGAACCAAAAGCAGCACCATAATTATTTACCAAAGTAAAATTTATTAAATTCGGAATTACTGTAAAATTTACTTGGTTATTAAAAACTATTATTTTAGATACTTGATCTACAAGTATTCCAATTATTATTAAAATAATTCCATGTATTTTTTTCATAAGTAATGCCTCTCTTTATTTCTTATTGGCGACCAATGGTCGCCACTTTGTACCGGTGAGCATCGCTCACCATGGCGGTCAATGACCGCCGGTACGGTTAAAAGTTTGTTTTTTCATATTTAGTGATTAGTTCTTCATTATTTTTGGTAGAAGTAATCAATCTAATAAATGTATCTGTTACATTTAAAATATTTGAATTATTCTCATTTAATGATTTTCTAATCTTATTAACAAAATTATACTCCTTTGGAGTTAATAATAAATCATCTCTTCTAGTACCAGATTTATTAATATCTACAGCAGGGAAAATTCTTCTTTCAGAAAGTTTTCTATCTAAGTAAACTTCCATATTTCCAGTACCTTTAAATTCTTCAAAAATTACATCATCCATACGAGAACCAGTATCTACTAAGGCTGTAGCAAGTATAGTTATGCTACCACCTTCTTCTATATTACGAGCTGCACCAAAGAAACGTTTTGGTTTATGAAGAGCAGCTGGGTCAAAACCACCAGATAAAGTTTTTCCTGAAGATGGTACTGTTAAGTTATAAGCTCTTGCTAAACGAGTAATTGAATCTAGTAATATTACAACATCCTTTTTATGCTCAACTAATCTTTTTGCTCTTTCTAAAACTATCTCTGCTACTTTTGCATGATGCTCAGGTAATTCATCAAAGGTAGATGAAATAACTTCTCCTTTAATAGAACGTTTCATATCTGTAACTTCTTCTGGACGTTCATCAATAAGCAATACAATTAATTCTGTTTCTGGATGACCAGCTGTAATAGCATTAGCAAGCTTTTTAAGCATAGTAGTTTTACCTACTTTAGGAGCAGCTACAATCATACCTCTTTGGCCAAATCCAATAGGTGCAATCAAATCTACAATACGCATAGAATAGTCTTCACCTAAATCTAATTTGATTCTTCGATTTGGGAAAATAGGAGTTAGATCATCAAAAGATTTACGCTTAATAGCAACTTCTGGACTATCATTATTAACAGAATTTACATAGATAAGTGCAGGAAACTTTTCTCCTTCTTTTGGAGTACGTGCTATTCCTTTTAGCTTATCTCCTGTTTGTAATCTAAATCTACGAATTTGAACTGGACTAACATAAACATCCTTTGGAGTTGAAAGATAATTTTCACCTCTAATAAATCCATATCCGTCAGCTAATACATCTAATACGCCTTCTACAATAAAATCTTCTTTATTATTTGTAACAATTTCTGAATTAGAATCAAAAGATTTAGTTGTGGCATCTTCTTTATTAATCAAAGAAGCTTTAGAAACATTTTGATTTGCACCATAAAACTCATCTATTCCAATCTTTTCTTTTGACTGGTTTTCTTTCATTGTTTCTAAAAGCAAATCTATAATTTCACTTTTATTCTTTCCAGAGACTTTTAATCCCTTTTCTTTTGCTAAATTTTTAAGGTCAGTTAGAGATAATTGATTTAGTTCTTCCAACAAGAACACCCCCGTAAATATATTAAAATTTAATTGGATAATTTTCGATTTTGATTCGTAGAGATAGCTATAAGCTATCATTTAGATTCGTAACAGCAATCAAAAGATTGCAAAATCAAATTTGAAAAAAATAATTAAAGATAAAAAACAAATTGACAAAAACATCTGTTCTTTACATGCGATTATTTTATAACATATATTCACATAAGTCAATCTAAAACTGTGAGACTTGGGGACGTCCCCTGGAAGTCTCAAAAAACAGTGGCGACCACTGGTCGCCACTACATTTTAGTCATTACTGGAGGTGTGTCTCCATAATAGTCTTTATAGAATTTTTCTCTAAATTCTAGGAATTTGTCTTGCTCAATTGACTCTCGAACATTTTTCATAAGATTTACTAAGAAGTATAGATTATGAATAGTAAGAAGTCTTGCACCTAATATTTCTCCTGCTTTTACCAAGTGACGAATATACGCTCTTGAAAAGTTTTTGCAAGCATAACAATCACAGTCTGGGTCTAAAGGACCCCAATCTTTTTCGTAAGTAGCATTTCTAACAACTACTTTACCATGAGATGTCATTGCTGTTCCATTTCTGGCTATTCTAGTTGGTAATACGCAATCGCACATATCTATACCATTTAATACAGCTTCTATTAAATAGTCAGGACTTCCCACACCCATTAAATATCTAGGTTTATCCTCTGGTAAAAACTGAGTAGTATGTCTTAAAACATCATACATTAAGTCTGCTGGTTCACCAACACTTAATCCTCCTACACTATATCCTGCAAAGTCCATAGCAACCAAATCTTTGGCACTTTTTTCTCTTAAATCTTTATACATACCACCTTGAACTATGCCAAATAACCCTTGAGTATCTTTATTTTTATGAGCATCAAGGCCTCTCTTTGCCCATCTAGTAGTTCTTTCCATAGATTCTCTTGTATATTCATAAGTTGATGGATAAGGACAACATTCATCAAAGCTCATCATTATATCTGAACCTAAATTGTTTTGAATTGAAATAGATTTTTCTGGAGAAATAAATAATTCTCTGCCATCTAAATGGCATTTAAATTTAACTCCTTCTTCTGAAATATCTCTTAGTTTAGCTAGACTAAATACTTGGAATCCACCGCTATCTGTTAATATAGCTCTGTCCCAATTCATGAATTTATGAAGTCCGCCCGCTTCTTTAACTAGTTCATCACCAGGGCGAACAAATAAATGATATGTGTTACCTAAAATAATTTTTGCATCTATTAAATCCTTTAACTCGTCTGGTGTCATTGCTTTAACTGTCGCTTGAGTACCAACTGGCATAAACACTGGAGTTTCAATTACACCATGAGGAGTATAAATTCTTCCACGTCTTGCACCTGTCTTAGCATCTTTTTTGATTAATTCATATCTAATAGGCCAATCCATTTAATCAATTCCTTTCATGTGGCGATTAGTGTATAAACATTGCATCGCCAAAGCTAAAAAATCTATATTTTTCTTTAACAGCAATCTTATATGCATTTAATATATTTTCTCTTCCTGCTAAAGCAGAAACAAGCATTACTAAAGTACTTTCTGGTAAGTGAAAATTAGTTATTAAGCAATCTAATACTTTAAACTTATATCCAGGATAAATAAAAATAGAAGTATCTCCTTTTTTAGGTTCTAAATAACCATTTTCATCTGCAGCACTTTCAACTGTTCTACAAGATGTTGTTCCCACGCAAATTACTCTTCCGCCATTTTTCTTAGTTTCATTTATAATATCACAAGCTTCTTTACTGATTTCATAGTACTCTGAGTGCATCTTATGATCTTCTATATTTTCTTCTTTTACTGGTCTAAAAGTACCAAGTCCTACATGAAGTGTAACTTTAGCTATCTTTATTCCCATTTCTTCTATTTGTTTAAGAAGTTCAGGCGTAAAATGAAGTCCGGCTGTAGGAGCAGCAGAAGAGCCTTCAACTCTACTATATACAGTTTGATATCTTTCTTTATCTTGCAATTTCTCGTGTATATATGGAGGAAGTGGCATTACACCAATTTCATCCAAAATCTCATTTAATATACCATTATATTCAAGTTTAACTATCCTATTTCCGTCTTCTAAAACATCAACTACTTCAGCAACAAGTTTTGCTTCATCTTTATCATTACTAAAAGCAATCCTTGTACCTATCTGACATTTACGACCTGGCTTAGTTAAAACTTCCCATTTATTATCGCCCATATCTTTTAGTAAAAGAACTTCAATAGTTGAGCTTTCTACTCCAGATGGAGTAACTACGCCTTCTCTCTTACCATAAATTCTAGCAGGCACTACTCTTGTTTCATTTAATACTAGGCAATCGTTTGGCTTTAAATATTCAATTATATTTTTAAAAACTCTGTGTTCAACTTCACCAGTTTCTTTATTTAAAACCAAAAGCCTTGATTCATCTCTTTTAGCAATTGGTGTTTGAGCAATTAGCTCTTCTGGTAAGTAATAATTAAAATCTGATAATTTCATTTTGTTCCTCATCTAAATATGTAATCTTTTTCCTAATTCGTTAAATACTCTTTTTCCATCTAACGCAAGCATACATAATATAGTAAAAACGCCCATAATGCAAGAAATAAGTGAAATAATATATATATTAGATATTTTATAAATATAAAGTAAAAGGCATATAATACCTACAATTGAAGCAACAAACATATTTCTAATATATCTTAAAAACTCTCTTTTAAAAACTAGTCTTAATACAAAATTAGCCACTATATAGATTATGCTTAAGGATGGAATAACATAGTCTAAAGACCAATTATTCATTCCAGTTATCCTATCCCATATATAGCATGCTATACAAATAAATATAAATTCATAGAATAATATGCCAGATAGTGAATACTTTCTCATTAAACCAAGAATGATACTTGCACTTATGCATATAACTCCAGCATCTACATATATAGACCATGTAATTCCATGATTTACAAATAAATCAACAATTGTGCAAATTACTATAGCTGTTAAAAATACAATGCTAAGTATTTTTTTCCATACGCCGTTACTTTTACTAGATTCTACATACGGAAAAACATTAGATTTAAAATCACCAAATGAAGGATCTTCTTCCAACACATTATGGCATAATGGACATTTATTAACAGCTGTATTTATTTTTACATTACACTTTTTACAAACAACCATAATTATACCTTTCTATTCATCTTCTAATTCATTAGTATCTATAGTTACATCTATTCCTTGTGAGATAAGTTCTCTTATAAAATTCTTTTGAATTTCTGTATTTATAAAATGAGAACTAAATGAAAATACAAATTTATCTTCAAAACTACATGTATTTAGATGCATAGCATCCGTTGAAGTCATAAAAGAAAACTTTTCTATATAGTCTTTATAACAATCTGGAATAGTAATTCTTCCAATATTAGATAATCCCATAGTATGAACTTTTCTAGTAAGACCAAATGAAAATCTTAAAATAATATCTTTGATAGCTCTTGGAACTATTCTACAAATAAAAACATTTTCCAAGAAAATCATTTCACTCATTTTTCTATATAGATTATCTTTTTGAAGATGTAACTCAAATTGTTTTTTAACAGACTCAATTATTTCTTCTATAGTATCTTCACCAGAAGATTTATAAGAAACTGTCATAGCACAGAAAAAGTTTCTTGTAGTATTTGTTGGAAACTCTTTTCTTAAGCTTACAGGAATGGTCAAATAAACAGGTTTCCTTTTCTCTCTTTCTGTCATTTGAAGTAATATAGATTTAATTAATAGTCCTGCTAAATACTCAGTAGCAGTACAATTATATTTCTTAGAAAGTGCTATAAACTTAGAAGTGCTAATTTCGCCTTCTATAAATTTAAGCCTATAATCATCATATTCTAAACCTTTTAATTTATAACCACTTTTTTGTTTGCCACTATTATGCTTTTTAAAGTCTTTATAATACTTTTTAAAAGCATCTTCAGATTTTTCAAAAGTAGAAGAATTATCTACTTCTTCTGGATTTTGAATATCGTATTTAAAAATTAGGTAGTTTGCAACCAAGCATTTCATAAAAACAGTTGCACCACTAGCATCAGTCAAGCAATGGCTAACTTCTAAACTGATTCTTTTCTTGTAATAAACTACTCTATATAAAATACCATGAATACTATCGCATGGAACTTTGTATTCTTCTTCAACCTTTTTAATATTATCTACTTCTTCTATGTAATACCAAAAAAAGCCACGTCTAAGCACAGAATTAAAAACTGGGAAATCTATCAAAGTTTTTTCCAGTGCTTTTTGTAATAATTCTTTATTTATTTCTTCTTTTAAGGTACAAGATATTCTAAATACATTTGGATCATAGTTATTTGTGACAGGTGGAAATATCTTTCCTGTATTATCTAATCTATACCATTTTTTCTTTTTCATTAAACAATACCTCTATATAAAATTTAGTAATTGTAAACTACATGAGTATTTTATCATGAAACATAGCTTGTTTCAATGAGAAAAAGCATTATAAAAAGGTCAAAAAACCCAATGAATAAGGATTCATTGGGTTTGAAAATATTAAATTAACTACAGCATTGCTTACAAGGGAAATATCCCGCTTTTCTAGCATCTGCCTCATTTTTCTTCTCTTCTTGAATTCCTAGTGTCGTTCGTACTTCATAAGGTGCATAAGGATACTTCATTTCTTTATAAGTTCCTCCATCACCTTCTAAAAATACACTACCATCTGTATATGTAGCATCTCCAACATGCCTTGGAATATATGGACAATACCAACGATGATAAACTTTATGGTTTCCTCCACCATAATCTGAAGGAGCATTAATAACTTCTTCGCAGAAGATATTTTGAGATTGAACAAGTCTAGCGCCACCTAAAGAATAATTATTATAATACTGATCCACACCAATTGGTAAGCCCTGAATAAAAGACAGTACTGAAACATCATCGATTGTATTATTCCACTGATCACTACCTATTGCTGGTAAAACAAAATTATATGTTACACCTAACTTTTTAGCATAATTATTATGTTCATTAAATTCATATTTTAATGTTTTGGTAATAGTATCAATAATAGTTTTACGTCTTAACTTATGGAATTGACTTGCATCACCGATTACGGCCTTATCATTGTCATATTGATAATCTTGATTTACAGGTGAAAAGTTAATATTGTTATATGTTTTTAAATCAAGATTGTTGATTTTTCCATCAGTTATTAATAAATCTTTTAAAGCAGCAGGAACACTGTTGGTTGCCCAGTTTATAGATTGACCCCATGTATATAAAAAATACGATAAATTGCCATCATTTTCAATTGATTTTGCACAAACAGAAGCTAAAAAATTCTTTACTTCGCTTTCACTATTCAAATCAATACCGTAAGGATTATATTCTCCTTCATCGAAATCATTTATCCCATTTTGGTTATAATCTATATTATTTCCAACATATCCATTAATCAAATGAGTTCCAGCCGTATAACCATCTTCTAATTCATATCCATTCATAAAAGTTTCATCTGAAATGAATATTTTTACATAATTATCAAGAGTAAAATTAATAGTGCAATTAGTTCCTGGAACATTGTAAGCATATGGAATTTTAGGTTTTAATTTAAAGCCATACCCATCAGATGCTTGTTCACATGAATATACATACAAGCCATCATATCCAACAATAACAATAGCAGGAATATATTTATCAAAATATTCTTCTGCAACTTGTCTATTGGCTGGTAAGTTGAAATTAACACACAATGTATTAAAAAATCTATCAATAACAGCATCCATTAAATCTTTAGTTAATGGTATATTTTTTCCAAGACCAAATTCATTGTCAAGTTCTCTAAGCTGAGCAACTGCATCAAAAGATGCATTATCAATTATATTGTTATATCTTGTTTCATCACGCAACGTAAGAATCTTATTATTTATAACATTTCTACAAACAATAGAAAATGGAACTATAATTATTATAAAAATTATAGCCCAATGTTGGATTTTCATTAATCATTGTCATCCTCTCTTTTACTCATCTCTTTGTGACCAAACAAGTCCACCATAAGCACATCCAATTTTGAAATTACTATTATCTTTTGCAACAAGACTATTTACTATACTTGCTTGTGTTATATTAGTATTTTTAACAGTAACATAGAAATAATCCCCTTTATCAAGTTTGTAAATATGATTTCCTTCTGCATCTCCATTAATAATAGTATCTAAAATTGTATTAGTATATGTGTTTAAATATGCAGACATATATTTATTATTATTTTTTATCATATCAGCAGATATTGCACTATTAAATGCTCTATGCTCCATTGAAACAGCAAATCTATTACCAGTAGAGCTTAGAGTTGATACAAAAGACTGATAATTATCTAGTGATAAATACCCTGTGTTACGTACTGTATCAACAAAATCTGTTACAGCTGCATATGTAACCACATACGAAAGATTATCTTGAAGCTCCCATGTGTCAACCAAAGGTACGATGAACATAATTACTAAAGCTACAATAACAGCAAATATTATTGATAACGAATCTCCCATATTTTAAAAATCCTCCTAAAGCAAATTATGATGTAAAACCATATGTGATCTTACCGCTTACATAATCAGCATTATAAATCCTAAATCTTCTATTTGATTTTGCAATATTTCCAATTTTTATATTATTATTGTTACTTCCTATTTTGGAGTCGCCAGCTGTAACGCCACCATCTGGGGCAGAGAAAACATACTGATTTCCACCCATTTTAACAGTTATTTCATTAAAGTTATAATCTCTATTTTCAAACATACTTATTATTTGCATTGCTATTTCGGCACCTGAATATTCTCTAATGTAATCTTCATATGAATCTAACACTTCATAACTTTCAGCTGTTCTATCATAATATTCACTGGTTGTAAGAATAGCATCATTAGTATTCATAATAGACATATATGTATAAACAGCAACTGAAATTGCAATTATGAATAGCAATACTGATCCACCCATAACAATTGCACTAGATAAATTCTCCATCTTTCCCCCAAATAATAACTAAATTCTAGTAATACTAACAGAATTAACAATACCATTAGAATCTAACGTGTACTCATATTTAAACAATGCCATATAATTCTCCGTGAAATAAAATACCTTTTTAAAATTATCTTCTCTAATATCACCATTACTTGCAATATTAAAAATAATATATTCATGTTTTGAATTTACTTCACTAACTTTACTCAAAATGTTAAATGCATCTGCACCACTAATAGTATTTCCGTATTTTATAAAATCAGAATTAAAAGAATTTATTTGATAACTATATAATAATTCTGTGTTTCTATCATAATAGTCCCTAAAGCTCGAAAGCAAATACATAGATATAGATATAACCAACATTGCTATTAAAATACTTCCCGCTATAATAAGAACTTTAGCAGCATTATCCATTTATTTCCTCCACTAATCGTTTATAAAGCTCTAAGTCTAATTTCACTAATTCTACCATCACTACCGAATTGAATATTCATATTGGAAATTTCTTTTTAATAGCGTGTTATCTTCTTTCATGCCACTTGGAGCATCATGAATTTTTGTTCCGTTATAATATATACTTATTTGATTTGAAAATAACTCTCTATTCATATCAGCTGCTTTTTCTATAAGATTATAAGCATCATATCCCTTTATCACTCCATAAGCTGAAGGAACAGTAGCATAAATAAAATATCTATTAAAAGACTCATTTTGAACAGCAGCGGTTAGAGTAGATGAATTATAATTATATTCTCGAATAATTCCAAGAGAATACACAAATACACTAATTATTAAAATGGCTATAAAAACGGCACCAGCCATTATAAGTGCTTTTGAAACATTATCCATCTACTCCTCACCCCTTTTAAAACAAAAATGCTATTAACCTCCTGTTGTTGAAGTTGATGCAACAGTAATGTTAACATGTTCAAGACAACCAGCAAATTGACTAGTATTTGCGTAATATGTTCCTGTTACATTATATCTTTGTGAAGCTGAAAATACTGTGGTATACGCTTGATTATTTCCACCAGTAGAAGGTGTAATTGATCCATAAGTACCAACTAAATCTCTTTGTGCATTATATGTTCTTAACTCAGCTGCTAATGAATTAGCTTGTGTACCAGTAATTGTTTCCGTAGAAGATGTAAAGTATTTTTCAAATTGTTGATTGTGTGAATTAATCATTTGTTGATTAAGTCCTTTAGAAGATGTATTAGCTATTTCTTGTCCTTGAGTAAAAAGATATACACCTAAAGAAATCAACATTACTGCAATTAAAATTGCACCTGCCATAATTAATGCTTTACTCGCATTATCCATAATTAAAATCCTCCTTTAAAATAAAAAATTTATTCTAAAAATAAAAGTAACTCTTTTATTTACTAGACAATTTCTACATCATAGTTCCCATTTGAGAGAAATATGAACCCATATCCAATACAGAAACCACTAATAATGGTAATATTAGATATGCGACAAATAAAACTACCATAGGAGCAAAACCAAGAAGCTTACCTATTCTTACTTTTTTACTAATTAATCTTTCATTTGCTTCTTTACGTTTTTCTTGGAAGAAGTTCCTATCTGTTTCCAATTCATCAAAAGCATCTGAAATTTTAACATTTTCAACTGCTGATTGTAAACTTTCTACTATTCTAACTAACGGTTTATATGGAGCATCATCTTTTAATTGTTCCAAAGCTTCATATGCACCAGCATCATAGTTATTCATACAAGTTGAAATTGGTTCTTTAAATATGACAGCAAATCTTTCAAGCCATTCTAATATATATTCTACTGAAACTCTTTCTATATGCATCAACATTAAGATAACTGTTTGATATTGCATAACTTCATCTTCCATATCCATTCTACGCATCATAACTTGGAACTTAAGTACAATAACAGGAACAAAATACATAAAGTAAGCAAACAATATTGCAACAAGTAGTTCAGTCCATTGTAATGTTTCAGATGTAAGTAACGCAATCTTGTCATATATTCTTATAGCATTTGCTTGAATTTGATCCTCTGTTAATGGAACTGAATTTATCTCTTTAATTGATTTAAAAATCATTTTTTTAGTAACTATTCCATCATTTTCCTGATAAGCATGTTCTTCAACAGCATATATAAGAGATACTGTATAATCATCTCTAGTATAATTAATATGTGCATTAAAAACAGCTTTTTGAAACTCTGGTCTTTTGTAGGCATAATTAGAAACAATTCTTCCATACTGTCTATATATCATATCTGCATCTTTTTCTATTTCTTCATCACTCTGCAATGTATCTTTAAGTAAACGAAGTTCATCTGCAATAAGCATTATAGCGCTTTCTCTATTCATTGTTTTAATTCTGTTAATTAAATCTTTATTGGCAGATATCTTTTGAATTGAATAAGAATCGTACGATGTCATAGCATCGCCTTTTAATTTGTCTCTATCACTTAAGCTTCCTACAACCTTTTCTGTCATAGTAGTTTGTTCCATTACATTTTGAATTGCTATGCTATGCATAACATTAAACAATAATATTACGGCTAAAAATCCAACAAGGGCACAAACCACTCTATTAACATAGAACCATTCCATTTTAAGTTTTGAAGCAGAGTCTTTTAAAAGTTTTCTTATTTTTACATATTCTTTTTTTCCTGCTTTTGGCATAAGTTTATCTATAAATTGTTCAAAGACAGGGATATGATAAAGTTTATTTTGCCATGGATTTTCTTTAACAACCTTAAATCTAGCATCATTGCTATTATCTTTAACTCTTTTTAAAAGAGCATAACAAGCAAGAATCATTACTAGCAGAAGAACCTCAACAGCAAATCCACCTTTACCTTCATAAAAGCTCATAGTTGCAGCAAAGTTGCCTTCTCCCCACGCTTTAACCGCTTGAATAAATAAAATAGGTCCTAAAGCAATAATTGATAGTGATCTAAATTGATAATCTATCTTGTTTCTTTTTAATATCTCTAATTGTAACTCTTGAGTTACATTGTTCATATTTTTTAGATACAAAGATGTATCATTTACTTTTCTATCGCCAAATTCACGTGTTAAATAAGAAATACCGGCAAAAACTTTTAAAAATCTATTTGGTGCAACATCATAATATTTTTCAAGTTCTGTCTCTGAATCTGGAGCTATCAGAACATTATAAATCTTATCCGCTTGGAAGTTAACTTCATTTTCTTCTAAAAGCGATGCATCATAAATAGCTTCTTCAACCATGTTTGTTTCATGATAAGCATGACGAACTTCTGAAAACAAATCTAATTGTTGGTTTAAAAGCTTATCTTCAATCTTTGTTACACTTCTTTCAGTAATGTTTTCTACAATTATTAATACAGCAATAATACTTGAAATCATCATAAATAGACTTTCTCGATTTATATACATTAATACTGCACTAAGAACAATTGTAAGAATTATCGCTCTAAGAGTTGTTTGACCCGCCTCTGCTCTAACATGATATTCATCATCATTTCCTACCATTTCAAGACGCATTCTAGTCTTGAAAAGATATCGACTTATGAAAGGAGTAGTTGCAAGTTTAAGATACACTTTTTGATAAAAAGCCGTTTTTCCTAAAGCAGAATTTTTAGCGCCACTTCTATCTAATGATCTTCTTAATTGATCTTTACTAGTGCCTTTGTTTTTTCTTAATCTAACAAATAGAAAGCCAAAGATTAAAACAATACCAACGCCACAAACTGAAAACATAAAAATAATTAGCGTTCGTGCATCCATTTAAGTTAGCTCCTCCTTTCCAATTATTCTACAATAATCTTTCTTCCACCTGCAGCAGTAGCTCCGTAGTCTTCCACATCCACACCAGAAAACCATTTATCTAGATATTCATCAAATGCTTTTGCATCTTCTGGAGACATAGAATCTTTCATAGCTTCCACATTCGCAGGAGAAATTTTGTGGCATACCTCATATTCTCCATTATGGAATTCAATAATATTTACACTTCTAAATGTATCTACCTCAGTTACTTTTTGGAAGTAATGAGTAGCATTATCCATAAATTTATCTAATTTTCCTTCTAATGTACTTTCATTATGAAAATCAAATCTATATGGATTAACCTGTTTAACAGGAACGCACTCTGTAATTCTTTCTATAAAACGAGAACCATCAAATCCTCTTTTTAAGTGAATATCAAAGTTGATAACTTGTACAACCTGCACTTCTGCAACTTTTTCATTGGTGAATACACCAGTTTTTAAAAGTGAGTTACGAAGTGATAAGATTAAGTTTTCAAAAGTCTTAGCGTGGTGAGTAAACATTGTAAATTTTGAAGCAACCTGCGCCATCTGAATCATCCATGCAGCAACGGGATCAGTAGCAACCTCTCCGTAGGATATTTACAGCACCATCGGTCTTCTTTTGAACGTCCAAGCCTTCCTGACCTGAAATTGTTTCAGTCTCACGAAGTGTAAGAATGTTTCTATTTGGATAAACTTTTCTTAAGTGTAACTCGAATGCAGTTTCTTGAACTCTTATGTTTAAAGATGGATAGATGTATTTAATCATTGCTAGAAGCATTGTTGTTTTACCACAACCCTGCTCACCAGTAAGTGATGTAACTCTGGCACCTTTAACTAAGAATTTAAGCATTGGTATTACAAATTCTCTACCTGGTTGTTTAACTAAGTTTTCGAGTACAGCGTTTGGAGTATCGAACTTTCTTACGAAGAATGCCCAAGACTCTGACATCTGTGGTCTTAAAACAACGACACGGGAACCATCTTTCATTTCATTGATCTTATAACCATTTGTATCTGAAAGTTGTCCTGGGTTGTTGTATTTATAAATATTTTGACATACTCTCTTTAATTCATCATATGAACCAAAAGTTAAGCATGACATTTCGATTGATTTACCCTTGAAGAAAATCCATACTGAGTCATAAGCTCTTGGTATAGTTTTTTCTTGAGTTTGTTTAACATAGTCACCAAGTGATGCTACTTGATACATAAAACTTTCTGGAAGACCAGATACACCACCTGAAATACCATCTATGTTCATATCTCTTATCTCATCTACTACACTAAATCCTTTATAGTTTTGATAAATTCTTTGAGATAAGATATTTAATCTATCTTCAAATGATAGATAATCATATTCTTTTTCAAAAATATCAGATATTTCTTCAGCTGTAATAACATATGAAGGTTGGTCAGCACCATATATAAGCTTTTGCTCATCTAGTGAATACTTTTGAATAAGTTTTGTTAAGCCTTCATAACCAAATTGTTGTTTGTATAAATAAAGAAGAATATCAAATTTATCACAAGAAGTAAGGTTGTCTGGGTTATCAAAATCTATGGCATTAGTGATATTAACTTGGTTTACTCCATACTCTCTATGAAGCAAGTCAAAGATAAGTTCTTTAACATATTTTTTATCGTTAACATCTCCATAAGTACAACCTTTAAGAGCTTTCTTAAGCTCGTACTTCTTTTCCTTTCTTCTTTTTAGTTCCTCCTCTGACAATCCTGCATCCATTAGGTTTGTTCTAGTGATTTCATCCATTCTAACTTTAATGAATTTTGTCATCATATCTACGCTATACATCTTACTATCTCTACCTTGCGTATTAACAGTTAACTTATCGTCTTTTTTAGTAAAAATGTATATTAAAAATATAAGGGCCAAACCAATTAATAATGCAATAATAATAGTATTAAGTGTCATTTGGAGTTACACCTCCCATCTATCTTGTATATTATTTATCAGAAACTTTACTGCCTAACATTTTTAGAAGTCTATCTGAAACTCTTCCACATTCTGAAATGAACCATCCTTCTCTAGTAGTAGCCATATCAGAATTCATATGTTCAACGAAGAAGTCTAAAGATTTTCCATCATTGATAGCATCAAAGTATTGCGAATTGTATGGGATAGTGTACACTTCTCTTTTATCAAATTTAAAATTATAAGTTCTTAAAATATTTCTGCTATTATATGTTAAAAATTGGTCGTATCTAGCAAATACTGGTAAAACAGGTTTTTCTTGCAAGACCTTAAGAGTACTAAATTGTTTTAACATCTTATTTAGTATTTCTTTATCTTGATTTAGTGTAACTACAATAACATCAGATTTTGCCAAAATATCATTTACCTCTTTTACATCGGTACCAGAAGTAAGATCAACAAAAACCATATCGTAATTTTTTACTGCATAATCTAGCATAAAAGGAACCGTTTCAAGAACTCTGTTAAAAGAATCTTTATCGTTTTTAAAAGACCCATATAAAACTTCTATAGTACTTCCTTTTGGCTTAGAATAAGTTCTGATACTTTCAGCAGTAATCTTATTACTTCTTAAAAGTCTTTCTAGAGCATCTATACCGATATCTGTGATATCATCTAGATTTCCTTTAGAACGCATCTTATCCATATTAAAGTACGCAGATTCCATTTTTTGGTTTTGAAAATGAGTTTGAGCAAGAAGTACTTTGAATCTAGGATTTCTTATAGCAATTGAATTTGCTACAGATACCATAGTTGCTGTAGTACCCGTTTGGCCCGAACCAGTTGGATTCCAAAATGAAACTATAGGCATTTACTTTTCCTCCTTATCTCTTAGAAAATGCAGAAATTTTTTCAACGTTCTTTAGAGCTTTTTGAACCCTATCTTTAGGTTCGCCAGTAATTCTAATAACAGCTTCTGCAATTCCTTCTTTTGTTTGTCTACTAATACTTCTAAACTCTATCTTATTTCCATACTGATTTTGGATAAATACAGACAAATCTCCTTCATCATACGAAAGTGTTATATCTTCACCTTCCCAATTAATTGGCAAATCTTTAGTAAGTGTATTAATATAAACATTTCCTTGAGATTTTATCTCTGTATACATTAATATTTTATTTACATTTAATTCCGCACTAGTATCTTCTCTTCTTTTTGTTGCACAAACAAACTTAAGAAGTTCGACGCCACGTTTTAAATCGTATAAATCAAATGTAGATGTAAAGAAGATTTTGTTTGCATTCTTAATATCGAATTCCTCGCACATTTCTTCTCTATCTGTATTTATAATAACGTACTCAAAATCATTGAAATCTTCACCGTTAGTTAGCATGTACTTTTTGATTTCTAGCATATTATTAAATCCAACCGCTACTTCAACGCTATCATACGAAGTAATGTATTGTTCAAGCTTAGCCATTTCTATAGGTCTTTGAACTGTATATCTCGTCTTTTGAGCGTTTGTAGCATCTATTAACAAAGTCTTGTAACCAAATGCTGCAATTAGTCTAGCTATGCAAAGTACTATGCCGTTATTATCCATTTGTCCTACAAAGCCTATACTTTTCATTTATTCTATTCCCCCTCATTTGATACTGCTGTTCCTAATAATGTGCTTAAGTAATCTACTCTATCTTTTCTTTGTTGAATTCTTTCTGTTTCTAAATTTGAATTTATATTATCAGCTCTTGAATCAAGTAAAGCTTTAATTTCACTAAGTATTTCTTTTTTCGTTTTAACATCTTGATTGCTATACATATCTTTTTCTTCAGGAGCAGTCTCATATTCTTTTTCAAGTTGAACTAGTTTATCATATCTTGTGCTTTCGTTAACCAATTGAGAATAATATTCAAATGCAATATTTGTTATATCAGGATTTTTTTCAATTGCAGCTAACACTTCTTTTTTAACAGGATATGTTGTTGCAATATTAACAGCAGTTTTTACCCTCATTGCTTTATAGTAATTAATTGTATTTACATTTGCTTCAGCATCCTTTAGAGCTTCTCTTATAGCGTGTACATGTTCTAGCCTCATACCAGCAAATTGATAAATATCCTCGTCTTTTAAGTCCTCTTCTTTTGTTGGGACAAAATTAATTCCTATAGCCTTTCTATCTGCTTCTTCCATATCTTTATATTGTTCAAAGGTTAGTTCCAATGGAACAGGATTTGTATCTCCTGATGTACTTTCATTATATGCTTCAACTATTTTGTCAAAATCTTTTTGCAATAATGCTAATTCAAGAGCTTTATTGTATTTTTCTACATAATCTTCTACTGTCTCTTTAAAAGCTTGATTAGCTGGATCAACCATTTTAAGTGAATATAATTTTACCCCTTTTTGCATATACGCTTCTATAACTGCACTAGTCATAGTCATTATTTCTCTTTCATTTAAATTTAAGAAAATAGTATTGTTTCCTCTGCCATCATTTTCTTGTTTCTTTGAATGAACAACTCTTTTAGCGCCTAGTACTCTATAATCTTCACCAGTTGGGAAAGTAATTCTTACATCAATATAGTCACCCTCTTCAACATCAGAAGGAATTTGTAAGAAATTAAATTCTTGTATTCTTATATCTTTTGAAGGTTCTTCTTCATCTTCAACATATAGTACTGAATCTAATACAGGAGTATTCTTTGCTACATTTGTTTTAACCATTCTTCCTATTATCTTTTCATCTATTAAAACATCTGTAAAACTTTTTAGTTCATTTCCATATTTATCAGTTGATGCAACATAGTGAATTGCATAATTATGCAAATTTCCCTCAGAATCTTTCCATGTCATCAACGAATGTCCAAGCCCATTATCATCAATATAGTTACCTGTAGCAACCAAAAACATTCCTGATGTTTTTGAAATAGATTTAATATCTATAACTGTAATATCATCTGGTGTAATTACAGTATTAGCCTTCAAATCTCTTGAGAAAGCATATACTTGACCATCTGCTTTTTGTAGATTTAATTCATCAATTTTCATTTGTTTTTCACTTACTAGTTTCCAACAAATAAATCCTGCAATTGCTCCTACTATAAGTAAAGTAAGAATAAATGTAATTATCGCTGTTTTTGCTTTTCTTCTTCCCATGTTAAAATCTCTCCTTCTTAAAGAAACTCATATTCTTGGAATAGTATACTATATCAATATTTTAAGCCTCAATAAATACAACTTTTTTTAACTCAATGGTAAATGAAATTTAATTGTTTTGTAACAATTATTTCTTATGTATAATTCCATATAAAAAATTACCGTAAAGCGCTTAAAAATATATAAAAAGAACTTAAAACAAAAGTTTTAAGTTCTTTTAAAAATTCTATTTTAGCAAACAATAATTATTAGATTTATTAATAATTATCAGCCTTTACTTCGAAATATGCTTTTGGATGAGAGCATACTGGACAAACTTCAGGAGCCTCTCTTCCAATTACTATATGACCACAATTTCTACATTGCCAAATCTTATCGCCATCTTTACTAAATACTAGTCCATTTTCAACATTTTCTAATAGTTTTCTATATCTAGCTTCATGTTCTTTTTCGATAGCACCAACTGCTTCAAATAAATAAGCAATTCTATCAAATCCTTCTTCTTTAGCTACTTTGGCAAATTCAGCATACATATCTGTCCATTCATAATTTTCTCCATCTGCTGCTGCTTTTAAGTTTTCAGCTGTTGAAGGAACTTCCCCGCCATTTAATAATTTAAACCACATTTTTGCATGTTCTTTTTCATTATTAGCTGTTTCTTCAAATATTGCAGCAATTTGTTCATATCCATCTTTTTTTGCTTTACTAGCAAAGTAAGTATATTTATTTCTAGCTTGTGATTCTCCAGCAAATGCTGTCATAAGATTTTGCTCTGTTTTTGATCCTTTTAATTCCATATTTATTCACCTTTCCTTTTTAAAGATTGTAATGAAATTTTACTATAAAATGCATATAATATCAACCATTTTTAGATTACTTAAAAATATCTATTTTAAGCCATATTATTGAATTGTAACGTTATTTATGTTAATATAACTCCTATAAATTCGTTAATTATTTTTAGAGTCAGTAGCTCTATATTAGGAGGAATCATGAAAACTAAATCAGAAGAACGTGCCGTGATTGCAAATAATTCAAAAGCAAGACACGATTACACTATTGAAGACACACTAGAATGTGGTATTGCTTTAGTAGGTACAGAAGTTAAATCTATTAGAAATAAAAAAGTAAATATAAAAGATAGTTATGCTCAAGTAAAAAATGGCGAATTATTTATATTAAATATGCATATTAGTCCTTACGAAGAAGGAAGCTATAATAATGTTAGTCCAACACGTACTCGAAAGCTTTTAGCAAATAAAAGAGAGATTAATAAACTAAGTGCATTAGTAGCACAAAAAGGTGTTACTTTAGTTCCTACTTCAGTTTATTTTTCTAAAAATCATGTTAAAGTTGAAATTGCAATTGCAAAAGGTAAAAAGATTTATGACAAACGACAAGATATAGCTAAAAAAGATGCTGAACGTAGAATGAGACAAAAAGCCGAATAATTCCATTATAATAAATATAAAAATAAGCAAGCTGATATAAATATGTTTTTCGAAAAGCCAACCTCACCGTCCCTACGGGACACCCTACTTTTTGAAAAACACATTTATCGCTTGCTTTTATTTTTGTATAAATCAGCTAATGAAATTATTCGGCTTTTAATAAGTCTCGAACAACTTCACTTGCGATAATTAATCCTGCAACCGATGGTACAAACGATATACTTCCTGGAACTTGATTTCTAATTGCACACGTTCTTTTAGTGTCTGGTGGACAAATGCAATTTGTCTTACAACTGCTTTCAGCATTTTCATCAATTTCTACAGGTTGTTCTTTTGAATATAAAACTTTTAAATGTTTAATTCCTCTTTTTTTCATTTCTTTTCTCATAACTTTTGCTAAAGGATCCATTTCTGTTTTATAAATATCTGTTATAACAAATTTTGTAGGGTCTAATTTATTTCCTGTTCCCATAGAACAAATGATTGGTATATTTAGTTCATTTGCTCTCATAACTAATTCAACTTTTGCAGTTACTGTGTCAACAGCATCTACAATATAGTCAATAGATTTATCAAGTATACCCTCAGTCTCCGGCATAAAAAATTCTTGATATATTTCTACTTTAGCATCTGGATTTATGTCTAGCACTCTTGCCTTTGCTACTTCAACTTTTGGTTTAGAAATTGTGCTTCTAAGCGCAATTATTTGTCTATTAATATTTGTTAAACAAATCTTATCATCATCAACTAAAACAAAATTTCCGATTCCTGCTCTAGCTAATCCTTCTAATACAAAAGAGCCAACTCCGCCTATTCCTATAATTGCAACTTTTGCTTTTTTTAATTTATTCATCGCTTCTTTTCCAATAAGAAGTTCTTCTCTCGAAAATTGATTTAACATTTAAAAATTCCTTTCTATGGCGGTCAATGACCGCCACTACGTATCAATAAGCAATGCTCGCCATGGCAATCGACGATCGCCGCTACGATATTATTTCGAAGTCAATTCTTCTTAGCATCTTATTTGCACTTATAACTTTTATTTTTACACTATCGCCAATCTTATAAATTTTGTGTGTGCGTTCACCTATCATAGCACAATTCATTTCATCGTAATTGTAATAATCATCTTTCATATTTTCTACATGAACCATTCCTTCAATTGTATTATCTAATTCCACAAACAATCCATAATTATTAATTCCCGATATTATTCCTGCATATTCTTCTCCAATATGTTTTTGCATATATTCACACATTTTAATCGAAACAAGATCTCTTTCAGCTTCTTCTGCTTTTCTTTCCATTTCAGATGAAGTCTCACTATACTTTATCGCCTGTTTCAAAAGCTTTGCTTTTAGTTTATCATTTAGTTCGTCTGCTAAGTATTTTGAAATTACTCTATGAATAAACAAATCAGGATATCTTCTAATAGGTGATGTAAAATGACAATAATTATCTAATGCTAATCCAAAGTGTCCTAAATTTTCTTCTGAATATCTCGCAAGTTGCATAGATCTTAACGCAATATTTGAGACTACTTTTTCTTCTGGTTTATCTTTAGAAAGTTCAATTGCATTTTGTATATCAATTGGTCTTGTTTCTTCTAACGATATATTATCTTTATAATTCAAGTTCTTTAATAAAATCTTTAATTTGTTCAATTTATCCTTGTCTGGTGATTCATGAACCCTATAAATAAACGGTATCTTCTTTTCGAAAAATGTTTTGGCAACACACTCGTTTGCTAGTACCATAAATTGTTCAATCATTTGATTCGCAATTGTAATCTCATATGGTTTTATTTCAATTACATCATCATTTTCATCTAAAAAAACTTTTGGTTCTGGTAAATCAAAATCTATTGCACCAAGGTCATGTCTTTTTTGCTTTAATTTAATTGCTAATTCTTTCATATTAAGCAATGTCTTTTCAAATGGTTTATAACCATTTGGAATGCCATGACCACTTATAACTTTATATACATCATCATATGTCATTTTCTTTTTTGAACAAATAATACTTTTATATATGTTAGATTTAATTACATTAGCATCTTTATCTAGTTCAATATCTATCGAAAGAGCATATCTATCTTCTAATTCATTTAAACTACAAATTCCATTAGATAGTTCTTTTGGAAGCATTGGAATAACACTATCTATCAAATAAACTGATGTACCTCTTTTAATCGCTTCTTTATCAAGTGCAGAACCATCTACTACATAATGACTAACATCAGCTATATGTACTCCTAAAATATATCTATCATCGATACAGTCTAAAGAAATAGCATCATCAATGTCTTTGGTATCCGCACCATCTATTGTAAATATTTCTTTATCTCTTAAGTCTTTTCTTCCTTCTAAATTCATCGCAATTTGAGGTAATTCTTTTGCTTCATCTTGAACTTCTTTAGGAAAACTTGTTTTATATCCATATGTTTTTATAACTGCCATCAAGTCAGTTGTGCTATCATCAGATTTACCTAGAATCTCTATAATTTTGCCTTCTGCTTTATTTTTAGTTGTTGGATACTTAGTAATTTCAACTACCACTTTATCGTTATTTTTTGCATTCTTTCTTAATTGCTTCGAAATATAAATATCTTGAAAAAGCTTCTTATCATCTGCAATAACAAAGCCAAAATCTTTGCCTTTATTAAAAGTGCCAACAACTTCTTTATTAGCTCTATTTAGTACTTCTGTTATATATCCTTCTACTCTTTTCTTTTTAGAAGAATCCAAATTATTAGTACCCTCACTATCTTTTTTGATCATCACAAAAACAGTATCACCGTTCATAGCACCGAATGTATCTTTAGGAGAAATAAAAATGTCATCTTCTCTTCCTTCAACTTCAACAAAGCCAAATCCTCTTTCGTTACCAACAAACTTACCAACCACTGCATCAGTAGATAATTCATTATTTAATTTCTCAATATCTAATTTCTTTTTTCTCACAATCATCTTTCCTTTATCTTAAGCCAGTCTCATTTTATTATAGCATTTTTATTATATACATTAAAAGAAAGAATGTTGCTATGTAATGTGAGAAAACATTCCGCACGAGCGTGGCGAGCCCAGGACGTTTTCGAACGTTATATAGCAACGTATTCTTTCGTAGTAATAAAAAATGCCAGTCATAAAATGACTGGCTCAAATATATCTTTATTTTAAATCTTGATAAATCAATGTGCTTGATACTATAGTAAATATAACAAAAGCAATACCAAAAATAATTGTAAGTCTTGAAAGTCTCTTTTCATTACTCATACCCATTCCTGATCCGCCTTCATTTGATGAACCTGAAAGTCCATCTCCTTCTTTAAGATGTTGAAACATAACAAGTACAATAACAGCAATAGTTGTAATTATTTGTAATGCTATGAAAACATATGTCATAGTGCTCATTTTATATACCTCCTCGCCATTTAGCTTTTAAATATTAACATATTTATTTAGTAATTTCAATATTTTTCGAATTTTTCTCAAAATAGCTATAAAGCTCTAATTTTAGTGTTGTCCTGGCCTATCTGTAACATAGAATTCCGATGTAGTAACTCCAGATGCCTCTCTAGCATTTTCAACCTGTGCAGCAATAATTTTTTTAACTTCCATAACATCTTTAACATTCATAACATCAAATTCTGGTGTAGAGCTATCTGCGCTACAAATATGAATGGTGCCAAGGCCAAAAATTCTTTGTAATAGATTTCTATTAATTGTAAAATCCCTTATTTTATAAAGTTTTATCTCTTCATATGTCATATTAAGGAATCCTTTAGTTATATTAAAAGTATCTTCATCTAGTGAATATACTGTAAAAGTCCATGGTAATCCAAAAAATAAAAGATTTCTTTTTCTAGCTTTCCATATTATTCTATCCGCCATAAAATCTCCTCCATATAAAGAAATTTAGAACACTTCATGTATTTTACCACATTATTTATATATTTTAAAGAAATATTTTAAAATTTTATGTAAACTTTGCTAGTATTGAAAAAAATCCATCAAAACTGTATAATTTAGTAGTTTTAAACATCACTCTATTAGGAGGCAATTTTATATGTTATTTGAAGAATTAGAAAAAGGTAAAAAGATACATTTTATTGGTGTTGGTGGCGTTTCTATGAGTGGTTTAGCCGAAATTGCTCTTAGCATGGGCTATAAAATATCTGGTTCAGATATGGTAGAAAGCGAAGCTACTCAAAAGCTAGCTCAAAACGGAATTGAAATAATGATTGGTCACAAAGAAGAAAATGTACACGGAGCTGATTTAGTTGTATACACTGCAGCTGTTAAGCAAGATAATCCAGAGCTTGTTGAAGCTCATAAATTTAATATAAAAACTATGGAAAGAAGTGAATTTTTAGGAGAAATTACTCTTCTTTCTAAAGAAACAGTTAGTATTTGTGGCACTCACGGAAAAACCACGACTACCTCAATGATTTCAATAGCTTTTATAAACGGTGGAAAAGATCCTTATGTTCAAGTAGGTGCCGATTTAAAACAATTAAATGGAAATTATAGAATTGGAAAATATCCATATTTAATAATTGAGTCTTGTGAGTACGTAGATAGCTTTTTAAAGTTTCATCCAGAAACTGTTGCTTTATTAAACATAGAAGAAGATCATTTAGATTATTTCAAAGATATAAATGCAATAAAAGCATCTTTTAAAAAATTTGTAGAAAAAGTTCCAGAAAGAGGATTTGTTATTTACAATGCTGATGATCCAAATTGTGTTGAAGTTGTAAAAGATTTAAAATGCAAAACTATCTCTTTTGCAATTAAAAATACACAAGCCGATTGGGTTGCAACTGATATTAAATTAAACGATACTGGATTTTATTCATTCAAAGCAACAAATGGTTACGAAGAAATAAGTATAGATTTAAATGTTGTTGGATATCATAATATTTTAAATGCTTTAGCAACAATTGCAACATCACGAGCACATGGTATCGATTTAGAAACAATTAAAAAATCTTTAGAAGAATTTACAGGTGCTTCTAGAAGATTTGAATATAGAGGCATGTTAAATGGTGCAAGAGTATTTGATGACTATGCTCATCACCCAACTGAAATTAAAGCAACAATTAAATCAGCATTAAACTTACCTCATAATAAAATTTGGGTTGTATTCCAACCACATACTTATTCAAGAACAAAATCTTTATGGAATGAATTTACTCATACATTTGAAGATGCAGATAATATGTTACTTTTAGATATTTATGCTGCTCGTGAAAAGTTTGATGGAGAAACTACTTCTGAAAATTTAGCTGATGCAATCAACGAAGTTTCTAGCAACTGTATGTATATGAGTTCTTTTGAAAGTTGTGAGGATTACTTAAAAGAAAATGTACAAGAAGGCGACATCGTTTTAACAATCGGTGCTGGAACAGTAACCAAGATTTCTCACGAAATTACTAAATAAAAATATTGAATTAGTATTTTGATTTTATAAAAATAGAGATGGTATATGTTTTAAAAAGTAGGCTGTCGCGTAGCGACGGGTAGGTGGGCTTTTCAAAACATATACCATCTCTTTATTATTTATATCTTAAAATTCAATATTTTTATTTAGTATTTTACTCTTCTTTGTTGTGCAGCAAGCTTAACTAACATATTATCATCTTCCAAAGCTTTTCCTGTCCCTATAGCAACACAAGAAACTGATTCTTCTGCAATCATTACTGGAATACCTGTCTTTTGTTCAATAAGTTTATCAAAGCCATAAACCAAACATCCACCACCTGTCATATAGATACCTCTATCAGAAATATCTGCAGAAAGTTCTGGTGGGGTTTTTTCCAAAACTCCAAAAACAGCTTCAACGATCTTCATTGATGGTTCATATAATGCTTCTAAAATGTCATCAGAATTAACAGCAAGTGTAACTGGAAGTCCTGTACTTAAATCTCTTCCTCTAACATCCATTTCCAATTTTTGTGTTCTTGGGAAAACACTCCCAATATTTATCTTAAGTTCTTCTGCTGTTTTTTCTCCAATGATTACATTATATGTACGCTTAATATATTTAACTATTGCTTCATCAAATTTATCTCCTGCCACTTTAATAGAATCTGAAACAACTGCACCGCCAAGCGAGATAACAGCAATATCTGTGGTACCTCCTCCCATGTCTACAACCATACTTCCACAAGCTTTAGTAATATCAATACCAGCCCCAATAGCTGCAGCAATAGGTTCTTCTATAAGATATACTTTTCCTGCACCAGCTTGAACTGATGCATCAACTACTGCTTTCTTTTCAACCTCTGTTACTCCTGATGGAATACATACCATAAGAGTTGGCGAAAAAACAAAAGTACCGCAAACTTTATGAATAAAATACTTAAGCATTTTTTCTGTTACAGTATAATCCGAAATTACTCCATCTTTTAATGGTCTAATCGCAACAATGTTACCAGGAGTTCTACCAAGCATCTTTCTTGCTTCTTGTCCAACTGCAACTACTTCATTAGTATTTTTATCAATAGCAACAACTGAAGGTTCTTTTAAAACAATGCCTTTACCTTTAACATGCACTAAAATTGTAGCTGTACCTAAATCTATTCCAATGGCTTTTCCAAAACCAAACATTCATATCCTCCAAATCAATTTAAGAAATTAATTAAATGATTTGTCTTTTGTATTTAAAAGTTGAATTTTTCCTTGTAAATAAACAAAAAATTCTCCTTAAATATTTTACAATTAATGATTTAATAATACAACACATATATTTTTATTAGTTTTTGACATAATATTTATAATTTTTTATAATGATTTAATCTATTGAAATTACAAAATAAAGGTTTTATAATAAGTTATGTAAACGTAAGACGAATGGAGTGATAAATATGGCAGATAATAAAAAATCATTAAAAGAATTAAAGCATGCTCTTTGGCTTAAGAACAAAAAAGAAAATGGTGAAATAAACCAAACAGCAAAAACTCGTGAAGGAAAAAAGAGAAAAGCTATGTATGACAGAAATTCAAAAGCAAGAAAGCAAATGGACAGAGGTGAATTATAAAAAAATGAAAATTAACATCGTAATGGTTGAACCAGAGATTCCACAAAACACTGGAAATATTGCTCGCTCATGTGCAGCAACTGGAGCTAAACTTCATTTAGTCCACCCTCTTGGTTTTGATATTTCAGAAAAACAAGTTAAAAGAGCTGGACTAGATTATTGGGATAAAGTTGAAATTGAAGAACATGATTCTTTAGAAAAGTTTTTAGAAAAATATCCGCCAAGAGATAATAATATGTTCTTTTTAACAACCAAAGGAAAACATGTTTATTCAGATATAGATTATTCAAAATTTGATGAAGTATTCTTGTTATTTGGAAAAGAAACAAAAGGCTTGCCAGAAAGTTTGATTTTAGATAATTTTGAACATGCTTGTAGAATTCCAATGAGAGCTTCTCTTAGGTCTTTAAATTTATCTAATTCAGTGGCAATAGTTCTTTACGAGGTGCTAAAGCAAGCAAATTTCGATGGCTTGCTAGAAGAAAGCCCATATTTTGACAAATAAATATTCAAGCTTTATTTACAAATAAGCCTATTCGTGGTATAAAAGTTCTTGCAACTTTATACCACTTTTTTTGATTTTTAAAGAAATTTTCTTTAAGGAGGAATAACGGTGAAATTTAGAAACCCTCGGGCAGACAAATTTATAGAAGGCAGATTGCCTCGAGAAGAAGATAATTTTTCTGAAGATCGTTATTATGTGGATGAGATTGATAGAGTTTTTGTAAGATTTGATCCTTACCCCGATTACTTGAGGATCATCTTCCCTGCTATTTCAGAAATTGAATTTAAGATTAAGTATGATGTGATGGAAGAACTTGCAAAAAGAGAACCTACTTTGGTTGAACTTATCTCAGCTTGTTACAATGTGGAAGCAGTTGCCGATAAACCCACATATGGATTTATCCCACTTTCCAGTGATGGAGATCCCGAAATCTATGTATGCATGAAACCCCTTCCGCACCACGTACCCTAATTCTTTTTTGAGGACACTTAAAAAATTAGAAAAGAGTTCCTTTTTGGGGACACGAACAAAAACCGACCAGTATATTTACTAGTCGGTTTTGTTTTATCTATTATTTTTATTAACCTTGTAATTTGGTGCTATATGCTGCTATGTAAAAATCATTATATAATTTTTCAGGATCATAATCTCCTACTAATTTTTCTATCAATTCATTAAGCAAATCTTTATTCTTTTTATTAGCTAGTATTAAAAGAATTTCCGTTTTATATAGTTGTCTAAATTTATTTGCTAATTCATTTATCTCTTCTTCCGATTTGTCCTTAAACCTTTCTTTAATCATGCTTTTATATTCTTCAATATTTATACGCATATGCTTTTCATCATCTAAAGAGTTAAAAAACTTTTTTAAAGTTTCACCCATTGAAACATCACCAGATTTTTTTGCAACATAGTCAATTAAATCATCTGCACTATAATAATATGTTTTATCTTCTACAATATATTTTTCGCCAGTTTTTTCTTTAATTAACTCTTGTAATTCACTAGCTGATTGTGCATCGTAAGCACTTATCATTTTTATATTACCAGTTGTAATATTAAGTGCTAATCCATAATCAGAATACAAAGCATTATCAATATCATGTTGCATTTGTTGTTCTATATTTTTAAATTTATTCTTTTCAATAATCTTTGCATATTCTTTCTTTATTTTATTTATTGAACAATCTTTATACTTTGCTTTAGTCATTCCTTTAGTATTTAACATATCTATTTCTCCTTGGTAAATAAATATTCAAAAAGAGGTAGCTTTCTAAAAACCACCTCTTTTTTCACATGGCTCCCCCTGTAGGACTCGAACCTACGACCTATCGGTTAACAGCCGAGCGCTCTACCAACTGAGCTAAGGAGGAATTTAAACTATACTATCTAAGTACATAATCAAGTATAATTTTTGAAAAGCTAAATGTCAACTATTAGTTATAAAATTAAAATAGGTGTTTTCTTCTTTCCTCTTCAGCCATCATTCTATTTTCTGATTTAACTCTTTCTATTCTTTCTTTTTCACGTTTTTGATAATAATCAATCACACCACTTTTTTCTGAATTTTCAATAATATCTGCAATTAATAGCCTATTATCTTTATTTGAATTAATAGTTTTGCAATATGGACACTTTTCAGTATCTTTACTAATTTCAGCACCACAGTTCTCGCATATCAAATTTTTATCATATTTCTTATTTTCTACTAAAACAACTTTATATGAATAAGTATTAATACATTCTTTTATTCCATCAAGAACCTCACCAGTGCTTTCATCTATTATATATCTTTCTAACGAAACAGGAACAATTGCCTCTACTCTAATGTCATCATTTTTGTCAACCTTCACATTTATGGTGGTTGGCTTTAAACAAATGATCCTACTCATTATTTCTTTTATACCCATTTTTTTATAATTTTCGCTTGCAAATGTTTGCCTATTTATTAGTGCATCTACTTCATAATTCTTCATTTGTTTAAAGTCTTTATTACCATAAGCAATTAGTGCTGCTTTAAAAATTCTTTGAATCTCAGCAAATGTATCATCTGTTTTAAAACTCATCACTCTTTTATCCATTAATATGTGATTCCTCCAAATCATTAATTATCCATTCTCTATTAAAAACGATATCATTTTTACAATAATTGCACCTTGTTGCTAAATAATAATCTAATGGTGCACCGCAATTAGGACAATGGACAGCATCTTTTGAATACTTACTTGATTCTACAACACTTACATAAATTGTTTTATTTACAAACCTTGTTAATCCTTTTATTTCTTCTCCTGTTTTAACATCAGACATAGTTTTCCTTTTCTTGTAACTAGTTTCTAACACAATTTCATCTGTGTCATCTTTATAATCTACAATAGCTAGTTTTCTTCTATCAAACAAATAATTAATAAATATATTATCTTTATTTATTATTTTATACTTTTCACTTTCTATAAAATCTTTTGTACAAAAATAGTCCAATTTTTCTATACTATCTGAATTTAATGCAATAAAAAAATCATCTATAATCCCCTTAGTAGAGTAATAAAAGTTTGTATCTGAAAAATCTTCATGTTTCTTTTTGATTCGTGCAATTGGGGTACCTATTTTAGCGCTTTTTATGTTTTCTTCATTCATCTCTTCTA
Organism: Clostridia bacterium; assembly: GCA_017518295.1. Taxonomy (GTDB): domain Bacteria; phylum Bacillota; class Clostridia; order TANB77; family UBA1234; genus RGIG6105. Next base: position 56,489 of record JAFWVJ010000012.1, on the reverse strand, counting down.
AAAGTCTTTGATTTAATTCTTCAGATTTCTTTAACTTTTCTGCATTAATTTTCACTTGCTTGTGAATCCCCATCAAAAAGCGAATGATATATAATATACAAGCAATAAAAATCATAATTGCTATTATTGGGTAATTTTCGAAGAAAGAACTTACTAAATTATCCGCATCAGCATATATAGATAAACATAGCAATATATAAAATATACAACCAAATAATATGTAATTTTTCAAGTTTAACCCTCAATTCTACTTTTTAAATAGATTTTTAAATATTGCATTAATTCCTTTATTTACTGCTGTATTAATTACCTTATTTTCAACCTTCTTACCAATCTTACCTGTCAAAGAATTCTTTCTCTTCTTTTCTTCTTCTTTCTTTTTCTTCTCTTCAGCCTTCTCTTTTGCTATACGTTCTCTTTCTGCTTCTTTTTCTTCCTTTGCTTTTTGTTTAGCTTCTAACTCTGCTTGTTTCTTTTCTTCTGCTTCTTGTTTTTCTTTTTCTTTTTGTTCTTGAGCTAATCTTTCTTCTTCCTCTTTTGCAGACACTTCAGCATTTATTTGTTCAAAAGCAGAATCTCTATCTATAGCAGTATCATATTTTCCATAGAATTTACTTCTACTCATCATCATTACTCTTACACTATCTTCAATAGAGCCCATATTACTTTGTGGAGGCAAAATAGTAGCTTTTTCGCATATATTAGGTTCTCCTTTTGCATTTGCAAAAGAAATAATTGCTTCACCAGTACCTAATCCTAAAATTGCTTCTTCAGTATCAAACTCAGGATTTACTCTAAATGAATTTGCAACTGCTTTTACTACTTTTTGATCAGCAGGTGTATATGCTCTTAGTGTATGTTGAACTTTGTTTGAAAGTTGAGCTAATATTTCGTTTGGAATATCGTTTGGTGTCTGAGAAATAAAGAAAAGTCCTATTCCTTTTGAACGAATTAGTTTAACTATTTGAGTAATTTTTGTAAGCATATAACTTGGTAATTCATTAAATAACAAATGTGCCTCATCAAAGAAGAATACTACCTTTGGTTTATCTAAGTCTCCTACTTCTGGAAGAGTATTATTTAAAGTAGATAAAAGCCAAAGCATAAATGTAGCGTATAAGTTAGGTTGTTTGAATAATTCGACAGCATGAAGAATATTTATATTGCCATTTCCATTACCATCAACTTGTAAAAAGTCATTAATGTCTAAAGCAGGTTCTCCAAAAAATCTATTTCCACCTTGATCTTCAAGTTGAATAACGCTTCTTTGAATACTTCCTATACTTTGTGCAGACATATTTCCATAGCTAATAGTGTATTCTTTTCTATTCTCACCAACATAATTTAAAAGTGTTCTTAAGTCTTTTAAATCTATTACTGGCATCTCTTTATCTTTGGCAATTCTAAGTGCCAACGCAAGAACTCCTTCTTGAACTTCAGATAATCCAAGCATCCTAGATAAAATAACTGGATCAATATCTTGAATTGTAGCTCTTACTGGATGACCATCTTTTCCAAAAACATCCCAAAATACTACTGGGAAGCTTTTATACTTAAAATTCTCTATTCCCAAGCCTTGAAGTCTTGAATTTAATTTTTCTGAAGATTCTCCAGGTAAACAAGTACCAGCTAAATCCCCTTTAATATCTGAAAGAAATACTGGAACTCCCATATCAGAAAAGCTTTCTGCCATTACTTTAAGAGTAATAGTTTTACCACTACCTGTAGCTCCAGTTATCAATCCATGTCTATTTGCCATTTGAGGCAAAATACATAATTCTTTTTCTCCACTTTTTCCTACTAAAATTTGGCCATCTTTTAACATATTAATTCACCTTTCTTATAAATCCATTTCGTCTTTAACGCTTATCTCACTTATAAGACCACTTTCATTATACTTTTCAATTTTGACTATATAAAATGCTTCTTTATCTAATTCTTCAACGCTAGGTCCTGTATATTTAATAATTGGATAAACAATATCATCTGTCATTGTCGATTCCTTTTGCCCGCCATTATACTCATTTTCAAACTCTATCTTTTCAATCAATGCTTTTATATCATTTATGTCTTTATTATACCCTATATATTGTGAAAAAGACTCATTAGAATTCTTAACCGTTATATCTGCTGGAACACCATACACCGCTTCAATTGGTTTTTCACCACATCCTGATAACAACGATGCTCCTAATATACCCGCAACAGCAACTAATGCTTTTTTCATTTTGTTTTGCATTTTACTTTTCTCCTTTCATCATTTTATATGGACATTTATTTTGAATATTTTCTTCAAAATTCCAAGTATGAAATGCTCCACCTAAGCAATAATCCCACCAGGTGCATGTTTCACATTCTGTACATTTTGTTCTATCTTTTGTTCTAAACTCTTTATACTTATTTTCCCATACTTCTTTAAAGTTATCTTTCTTAATATTTCCTTGCATCAGACTTTTTATTCTAGGAACATTAGGGCAAACAAATAAATCTCCGTTGTATAGAATGCTTGCTACATTTATACCTGTTCTACAATTAAAAGCCCACGGTCTTGCTTTTGTTTCATACTTTACTCCTAAAAATCCTGGACAGCCATAATCCATTCTAAGTTCTTTTAATTTATTCTTTGCAACTATAAAATCCAAAAGCCTTTTTAAATCTTTACCATCTAATAGTAAATCTTTATTATCATTTGCTCTACCAATTGGATCCATTGATGCAAGCCTCCATGAATCTAGCTTAAGTCCTTTCATCACTTCATATAATTCATCTAATTCATTTATATTTCTTTTATGCACAACTGTTGTTACTTGAATATGATCAACGAAATTTGCTTTTCTTAATTTTTTTATATTTTCAAGAATAATATTGTAAGAACCAGGAACCCCTCTAAATTCATCATGCGTTTTTTCAAGACCATCAATACTAATTGAAATTGTAGCCATTTTAGCTTTTTTTAATTTTTCAATATTCTCATCATTTAATAATATTCCATTTGATGTCATTCCCCAAAAAAATCCAAGTTCTTTTGATGCATATTCCATTACTTCACACAAATCTTGTCTTACTAATGGCTCACCGCCAGTAACATTAATTAGAATTTTATGGGCATCAAATGAATCTGCTATTTGTTTAAATGCTGCTTTTGCTTCTTCGGTAGTTAATTCTCCTGGATACTTCTTTCCTTCCGCACTGCTTCCACAATGTTTGCATTTAGCATTACAAGAAAGTGTGCATTCCCAAAACAAATCTATTAAATCATGTTTTTCTAATTGCTCATCCCTTAAATCTTTTGCAATTGTCATTTTTCCTAAATTTTTGAATCTATCAAACATTTCTCACCTCGAACAAATAATAACTAATTTTTATCTTCTTTAATAGGGTTATCTTCTTCGATAGGGTTATCTTCTGGTTTAGGACAGCCATATAAATCTTCAGGCATATGATTAAGCATTTTCGCTTTATATTGCATAACCGCTTGGTATCTTTTAAACATTATTACAATCAAACATATTAAAAAAACTATAACGATAAAAATTAAAACATAAAGTATAAGCCCAAAAATATCCATCACACCATACCTTCTTTTTTGCTAAATTACAAATTTAAAAAAACTCTAACTACCTTTAATTTTACCTTACTAAATATGCATAATCAACAAAAAATATACCGTTTTTGACTCATAAATAATGAAATAAACCCAAAAATGTGGTATAATAAATGTGTAGTCTAACTAGAAAGGAGTGATATATATGGATAAACAAGAATATAAAGAATATGCTATGGGACTAAATAGGTCTGATGACAAAGATGGCAAACTTCATATACTTGCAAATCAGCAACACTCTCTTCTATCTAAAATGGCTACTCTTATAAATGACTATGAAAATAGAATTTACGAATCTAGTGAAAAAATCACAAGATCTGAAGTTACAAATCTAATACTTGCTATTGAAGAATTCTATGCAAAAGTAGAAACAAATCACAATCTAATTATAAGAACAGCTGAAGAAAATTTACGTCAAAATGGTTTAATACATGGCCCTTATGCAATGGAACAATATAAATTTAATCAAAATGCAAGTTGGTTTAAGGAATTATCCGAAAGGAATTTAGACTATGCAAATAAAATAAAAGCAATGTGTAGCTCAAGAGAAAATTTAATGCCAAAAGCTCCAAAAAAACTTGAAGAATTTATGTTTCTTTCTTCTATGGCTAGTCAGTATGCTTGGGTAAAGCCAGATTATAGAGGAATTGAAGATCCATATGATAGAAAAAAAGCTCAAGAAGTTTATGAACAATTCGTTAGAAAAGCTCCTATGCTTAAAGTAAAAATTGCAAAAATGAAAGGAAATTCTTTCTTTATATATAACACTCAATTTTTAGATAATCCTGAATTACAAAACACTTTACAAAAAGGAGAAAGAGCTTTAAACAACCCTATAAGGATGATTACTCGCCCATCATATAAGTTTGCAAGTAAAGTAATGCAAGCAACTAAATTATTTGGAAGATATGTGTCTAATGGAATCGACTATTATAATTCTGAAAAGCCAAGAGATAAAAGTAAAAGTCCTATCAACTTACAAAACATAAGAGAATTATGCAAAGAAATATTAAAATCAAATGAGCACGAATAAAAAAAGCGACCTAAATGGTCGCTTTTTTATTATTATATTTAATTTATAGCTTTGGAGGTCTTGGAGACCCATAAAGCCTAGCACCTGTGTTTTCCAAATTGCTCTTTTGTTTTTCTATTTCTTTTGATTTTTTCTTTTTAAAAAACATTGTAATTCCAACTACAACTCCTATAACTACCAATAAAATAGCAGCTATTATAGTTACATTAGTTGGCGTATCTGCTGTAGGATCTTCAACACCATATAATGGTACGTTGACAATTTCAGGATAAATATCATCTAATAACAAACTTTTCAACCTAACCACCTCTATAAATAGTTTAGTTTATTTATATAATCTTTTCAACTATGTAATGTATTTATAATACTTTCTTTAAAAATTGTCCTGTATATGATTCTTTACATTTTGCAATTTGTTCAGGAGTACCAGTAGCTACTATTGTGCCACCATTATCTCCTCCTTCTGGTCCTAAGTCGATTATATAGTCTGCAACTTTAATTACATCTAAATTGTGTTCAATAATAATCATGCTATTTCCAGCATCTACTAATCTATTTAATATTTCAATTAGTCTATGAACATCTGCCATATGAAGTCCAGTAGTAGGCTCATCTAAAATATACATAGTTTTTCCTGTAGATTTTTTAGAAAGCTCTGTTGCAAGTTTTACTCTTTGTGCTTCTCCTCCAGAAAGAGTTGTTGAACTTTGTCCAAGTTTAATATAGCCAAGGCCAACATCATATAATGTTTGAAGTTTTGTTTTTATTCTAGGAACATTTTTGAAAAATTCTAATGCTTCTTCTACACTCATATCTAAAACATCAGAAATAGATTTCCCTTTGTACTTTACTTCTAGAGTTTCTCTATTATATCTTTTTCCTTTACATACATCACAAGGTACATATACATCAGATAAAAAGTGCATTTCAATTCTAATAATTCCATCACCTTGACATGTTTCGCATCTTCCACCAGGCACATTGAAGCTAAATCTTCCTTTGCTATAGCCTCTCATTTTTGCATCTTGTGTTTCAACAAACAAATCTCTAATTAAATCAAATACACCTGTATAAGTTGCTGGATTAGAACGTGGCGTTCTACCGATTGGTGATTGATCTATATTAATTACTTTATCTAAATTTTCAATTCCTTTTATCTTCTTAATCTTTCCTGGTCTATCTGAACTCTTATTTAGTTTTTGAGCTAAATACTTACAAAGAGTTTCATTTATTAAACTAGATTTTCCTGAACCAGAAACACCTGTCACTACAGTTAATAATCCAAGAGGTATTTTAACATCTACATCTTTAAGATTATTTTGTGAAGCTCCAATCATTTCTAGTTTTTCTCCGTTGCCTTTTCTTCTCTTTGAAGGAACAGGAATCTTAAGCTTACCGCTTAAGTATTGACCTGTGATTGATTCTGGAAACTTTTTGATCTCTTCTGCAGTTCCTTCTGCAATTACATATCCACCATGAATACCTGCGCCAGGACCAATATCTATAATATGATCTGCTGCATACATTGTATCTTCATCATGTTCAACTACTATTAAAGTATTTCCTAAATCTCTTAACTTTTTAAGAGAATCTAAAAGCTTACTATTGTCTCTTTGATGAAGTCCAATACTTGGCTCATCTAAAATATATAAAACTCCCATTAATCCAGAACCAATTTGAGTAGCAAGTCTAATTCTTTGTGCTTCTCCTCCAGATAAAGTTCCAGCATTACGAGAAAGTGTTAAATACTCAAGTCCAACATCTTTCAAAAATCCTAAGCGTGCTTTAAGTTCTTTAAAAATTTGCTTACATATAATTTGATCTTTTTCAGAAAGCTTAACTTGATTTATAAAATCTAAAAGCTTACTAATAGACATATTAGTTAGTTCATGAATATTTTTATCATTAACAGTTACCGCTAAAGCTTCTTTTGAAAGTCTTGCTCCGCCGCATTCTGGACAATCTGATGATGACATATAATATTCATAAAATTCTCTCATACCATTTGAAGAAGTTTCTCTATATCTTCTTTCCATAGTATTTATTACTCCTTCAAAAGGAGCATCAAAAGTTCTTTTACCAGTTGAACTTTCATATACAAAATGAATTTTTTCTTCACCTGTACCATATAAAATAATATCTTGAAAGTCCTCTGGTAAATCTTCAAATGGAACATCTATGTCTACTCCATAGTGATCTGCCAAAGATTTAAGATACATTAATCCCATTGAACCTTCTTTATCTTTGCTCCAACCCATACCATGAATCGCACCATCTAAAAGCGATACACTTCTATCTGGTATTACTCTATCTGGGTCCATCTTCATTAAATTACCAATACCAGAACAAACTGGACAAGCACCAAATGGATTATTAAATGAAAACATTCTTGGTGTTAATTCATCAATAGATATTCCACAATCAGGGCAAGCATAATTTTGTGAGAATAGTATTTCATTATTCTTAGACTTCTTACCATCTTCTGCTTTTGGCATAACATCTACTAAAACTAGTTTATTAGCATATTTTAAAGCTGTTTCCAATGAATCATTTAATCTATTTTTTATATCTTCTTTTACTATTAATCTATCTACAACAATTTCTATATTATGCTTTTTATTTTTATTAAGCTCGATTTCATCTTCGCCTAGTTCAAACATTTGGCCATCTACTCTAACTCTTACAAAACCATCTTTCTTGGCATCTTCAAAAAGTTTTGAGTATTCACCTTTTTTGCCTCTCACAACTGGAGCTAATATTTGAATCTTAGTACCTTCACCTAATTCTAAAACGCTATCTACTATTTGATCGATTGATTGTTGCTTAATCTCTTTGCCACATTTTGGGCAGTGAGGTTTTCCTATACGAGCAAACATCAATCTTAAATAATCATATATTTCTGTAACTGTTCCAACTGTTGAACGAGGATTTTTTGAAGTTGTTTTTTGAGCAATAGAAATAGCTGGAGATAATCCATCTATCATCTCAACATCTGGTTTTTCCATTATGCCTAAAAATTGTCTTGCATAAGAGCTTAAACTCTCAACATATCTTCTTTGTCCTTCAGCATAAATTGTATCGAATGCCAAACTAGATTTCCCAGAACCTGATAAACCTGTGACAACTACTAATTTATTTCTAGGAATCTTAAGACTGATGTCTTTTAAGTTATTTACTTTTGCGCCTCTAATTTCTATAAAATCATTCATATAATTCTCCCTATATAAGCACTATTTTTCGCTTCTTGTTTTGCAATAGTCAGTCTAATATTTTATCATAGATTAGACTTTTCTTCAACATATGTAGTTGACTTTTTATGTCAACATGGTATAATTTTACCGGTTACTCATATTATTAAGAAAAGGAAGGTGGCAAGGTTTGATCGTACATCTCGAAGTGGACCCCAAAAAATGCTCATATAGATTCCTTTATGAAGTTGCTCTTTTTGAAACAAATCCAGATAATCTTACCGAGATTTTCAGTACTTTAGAAAAGTACAAGCTTCGACCAACGGATTGTGAAGATGCTGCTGATGAAGATACTTATGGAGTTTTATGCGCACTTGCCAAAAATCCTAATACTGAATATGATGTTATTAAGAAAATCTCTCAAAGCGAAGATGAATGCTTAAGATCATGTGTTGCTGAGTATACAAAGTTTGACGACATTATTGATTCATTGCTTGGTGACAAATATACACTCGTCCTTGCTGATGCACTTAAAAATCGCCATCTAAAAAGAAGGCAGTTTCTCAAGATATTTAATAGGTTTATCCATAAAGAAATCGATTTTGAAATGCTCGAAAATAGGCAGCATATTACCCCTGGTCAATTTGCCAGAAAGCTTTCTAAGCATAGATTTGCAACAATGACTGAAGTAATTGCTCTTGGTAAATAATTAGCATTTTAATCCCTTCGTATTTTTACGAAGGGATTTTTTTGCATAAAAAAAATGCGGTGGCAACTGCCACCGCAAAGGTCAATTTAAGGATTTTTTTCAATCTGAGTAACAACATTCATACCATTCATAGTCTTATATGAAAGCTTTACTCGATAGCCGGGCTTAAACATTACCTGTGCTTCATTTATGAGAATTGATGCTTTGTAGAGTTCATCATCAATCACATAGTAGAAGTAGGTCGTGCCATTAACCTCAGCTTGGTACTTTTCTAAGATAACGCCTTCTGCTTCGAAAATCTCAGCAGGTTCTTCGATGATAACCGGTTCTTCTTTCTTTTCACCGATTAACTCAAGATAACCATCAAGCGTTTCTTCGAAAGTGGTTCCAACGAAAGCTTGACTGTAGTTTAAATAGTTAACGATTGCATATCTTTGAATCAAACCAGACTTATCTTTAAGATTCATAAGATAAGCAGGGTTACCTGCAATCTTAACCATTACCGGGAAAGTTGACTCGTATCCCATCTGCTGAATAATACCCTCTACTACAGACTGAGCAGAACTTTCTTCAGCACCAGGAATATCGTAGTACTTATACTCTCCAGAAACACAATCTATCATCAAGAATCCCACGTTGGATTCAGTGTTGTTAGCAGGTGTCAGACCAGTATAGACTTTGATGCGACCATCTTTAGATACCGCAGTATTATATCCATAGAATGCAGGCTCTCCTGTTTTGGAGCTTGCACCACGTTTATAAGAATATGTGGTATTAAATACATCTGTATGACTGACATTCCACCAACCATGAACTAAGTTATAGTGCCATGCGGCTTTCTCCATAAGGTAATCAAGTGAATACAAATGGTCAAGCCATTCAGGTTTTTCTTCCTCAATAGAATAGTACTTACTTTCGCGTGTACATGCATTTGTAAGAACATATCCCTGAGCTACACGAGCACCCCAAAGACCAGCGTTTGCCTTAAGTACTGCTGTTACCCAATAAGGATTTCCGTCATCATCAATTTCCATAAAGGACTGATCAAAAACATAAGACGGAAATTGTGCTCTAAGCACACGAGAAAGATTTTGTGAAAACTTTCCGCTTGTGCTCACAGTAATAGGATCAGTAGTTTGGACAAACTTTGCTTCCTTAGTCCCAACGTCCACAATTACATAGCCAGGAATACCAGAGCTCTTTGCTTTAAAATATGCAAACAAGTCACGGTACTCAAGAGGGCTAATCCGATAGTACTTTCCCTGATATTTAATCAAGTTGTACTCCTGAGAAACATTATACCAAGTAGCATTTGGGACTTTACCAAGCACTCTGTCACCAAGCCTTTGGGCAGTGTCTAAGTCAAGCAAGGCATAAGTTTCACCAGCAGTAAGTTCTTCAAATTCATCTTCAAAGTTACCTTGCTCAATTGTAATAGCTTCCCGATACGGATTCGAATTAAAAATGGGAGCACTAATCAAAGCAACGACAACGATGAAAACAAATATGAATAGTGTTATAGACCAAGGGATTGCAAATAGTAATGTACTGTCATCATTGTTTGCATTGTAGAAAGAAAGGCCAACACTGAAAATGAATGCAACTATAAAGAGAAACCAAGGAAGTGCCGAGCTAACCATTGAAAATGCGGGAATCATGATAAACCACGCCGCACCGCTCAGAAGGGAACAGATAACCAGAGTAAGAACCAACATAGACAAATCCTCCTTAAAATATTTAGCACTATAATTGTAGTGCTATGATGGGATTTTTAACACGGTATTATTTTATCACAATTATGTTAACTTTTCAAGCGGGTTATTGACTTTTTATGTCAACATGATATAATTTGGATGATTTCCAAAATATTTTAGGAAGGAGATTTTGCTAGGATGACGTACAACTACAACTCGAGAGATACTTCTAACAATGCATCTAGTGCCCATTCTAACCGGACATTTACTGTTCCTATCATGACTAGAAGTGGATATATTCATAACCGAACCTTTTCTGAAGAACAAGATCCGTATGTATATCCCACATCTAAAGTACTTATCAACTCTTTCGGCATTCAAGATTACGATGAACTTCGTGAGAAAGAATATGAAGTGCTGAAAGAAAAAATTCTTACTCCTGAAACAGCAAAAGGCCGTTCCATTAATATGGACCTCCTGTGCGCCGTTCACCGGTATTATTTCAAAGAGATTTATTCCTGGGCTGGCACCTTCAGAACCGTACCTCTTTACAAGATTGAAGATGTCATTATTCCTGGTCTCTCTCTTGAATACTCTGATTTTCAAAGATTGGAATATGAGCTTAGAGCTGCTATTTGCAGTCTCAATTCCATTCGGTGGAAAAGATTGACAAAGTCTGAAATTGCTAAGCAATTGGCCGAAAAAGCAGTAGAAATCTGGAAAATCCATCCTTTTAGAGATGGAAATACTAGGGCTACTCTTGGATTCATCAAGATTATTGCTATTGACCATGATATGCCTATCGATATGTCAGTTTTTTCTAGAATTTTGTCCCGGCCTAAACTTCAAAATGGCGGCTATGGATACTCTATTCGGGATATGTTTTTGGAAGCTAGTCTTCCTGAAAAGCCTGAAATTAAGTATCTGATTTCTACTTTTGAAAAAGCACTTGGCGTGAAAAAGTAATAGACATCACTGATGTCCATATGGCAACCTATGGTCGTTGCTACAACAAAACTCCTGTAAGTTGATACTTACAGGAGTTTTTGCATACAAAAAAGTCCGTATAAAATACGGACTTTTTAAAATATTATCTCTTGCTAAATTGTGGAGCTTTTCTTGCTTTCTTAAGACCTGGTTTCTTTCTTTCCTTCATACGAGGATCTCTTGTCATAAATCCAGCAGCTTTAAGAGCAGGCTTGAATTCTGCATTAGCTTTAACTAAAGCTCTTGATAAGCCATGACGGATAGCACCAGCTTGTCCTGAAAAACCACCGCCAATAACTTTAACGATTAAATCGTATTTTCCTTCAGTATTTGTAATAACTAAAGGTTGTTTAACAATAATTCTAGCAACGTCTGTTGGCATGTATTCATCTAATGAAATACCATTAACTTCTATATTGCCTTTTCCTGGCATAATTCTAACTCTAGCTACAGCATTTTTTCTTCTGCCTGTACCATAGAATGTGTTTGTCTCTTTTTTAGCCATTTATATTTCCTCCTTAAAACTCATATACTTCAGGTTTTTGAGCTTGGTTTTCATGCTCAGCACCTTTGTATACTCTTAATTTTTTAAGCATGTCTCTACCTAAGCTGTTTTTTGGAAGCATTCCTTTAACGGCATGCATAAGCATTTCATTAGAGTCCATATCTTTAGCCATTTTTGACTTCATGTTACCAATGTAACCTGTTTGTCTTGTATAGATCTTATCTGTAGCTTTTTTGCCAGTAAGAACCATTTTTTCAGTATTTATAACGATAACGCAATCTCCCATATCCATATGTGTAGAATATGTAGGTTTGTGTTTTCCTTTTAATAATTTAGCAACTTCTTGAGCTAAACGACCAACAACTTTGCCATCAGCATCAATTAAGTACCATTTTCTTTCAATTTCGCTAGCCTTTGGGCTATATGTAGTATTATTCATGGTAATACTTAAACCTCCATTCGAATTTTATTAACCATATTATTTTTCGCAAAGAAGTAAGCCTTCCGGGTTAGCCTACCTTTTTACCCATGCGTTTGATATTTTAATACAAATAAAAGACAAAGTCAACGAAAAAATGCACAAAAACTCGAAAAAATCACGAATTTTTATGCATTTTTAATTCTAATAATTATATTGTGGCATTTATGCCAAATTCTTCATTTATAGATATTAGTTTTCCTTTTTTTACTAGCTCTGCAATATGCTTTATATATTCTTGCCTAGACACATTTTTATGATCAACTTTTGCCTTTCCAGTATTGTATAGAACTTGATATGACTTAAGTAGTGATGTAGGAATATAATCTATTTCTTCACATTCACAACTTATTTTCTTTTCTTTTGAAACCCATTCATCATCAAATCTTAAATCCGGAAAATATATATCTGAACCATCCTGCCTACTTCCATGAATTAATTCTAAGCAAACGCTAGGAACAAAATCAGCAGCATTAACCGAATAAACATACATAGGATTTTTTAGTTGGATTTTAGTTTTTCCTGTTTGATGAATTGAAAATGGATTTGTTGGATAAAGTAATACACCATCTCTAAATACTACTCCTCCAGCAATATATTTTCCAAATCTAGCCATCATTATCTCATATGCAGAAGAAGCAAATACGCCATCAACAATCATATTCATATATTGATTTTCTTTTACCACATGACTTAGTTCTGAAATACCAGCAACATTAGTGCAATATCTTAACTTCGTATCAAAAGAAAGATAAGCATCACGAATAGCATTTTTATATCTTTCAATTAATTCAAAAACCCTAACGCTTCTTTGTCTTGCACCTTCAATTGCTATATCAATATTTTCTTTTGGAATATCTATATGATATTTATCTCTAACATAACGAAGTAATTCTTCATTTGCATGTTCTTTACGTTTATTAGTCATACCAGATTCAACGCTTCCGGCTTCCATAACTTCCATTACTAAAAGTTGGCTATATTTCGTAATAACATCTGCATAAATTAATTCGCTTTGAGCTAAATTTGATAATTCCATATTGTATACTGTGGTAATCGCTTGAATTCTTGATTTTGCATCATGTAAATTCTTTTTGGTTTGCACATCATAAAATCCACTCATAACAAAAATCACATCCTAAATATAATTTTTTTCTACTGCTTAACTGATGCTTTATAAATCATATCAATTGCTTTTCCAAGTTCATTATCAAACTCTTCATCTGTTTGATTTGCATTTAAGTTTTCTAAAAGAGCTCTTGAAAAGCTTGCTATCATCCTATCGTTTTTAGCTAAATAATCGCATGCAGCATCTATTGTATATCCACCAGACAAAGCAACAATTCTAACAACGCAAGGATAATCATATAAACTTAAATATTCATTATCAACTGTAGGAATTGTAAATTTAAACATTATTAAATCTTCTTGATTCCATTCTTTAAGTTTAGCTTCTATTTTTTGTTTTAAAATATCTTCGCAAAGAGCTTTGTCTTCTGCATTAATATCTACTTCTGGCTCAATAATTGGAACTAAGCCAGCATCACAAATTATTTTTGCAAATTCAAATTGTTGATTAACTATATCTTCTATTCCTTTTTCATCAGCTTTATAAATAACACTTCTCATCTTGGTTCCAAAAATGTTCTTCTTCTTAGCTTCAGCTAATTGATCTTTTAGATCTGGAATATCTTTCATTAATTTGCAACCATTTTCTTCATCTTTTAGTCCTTTATCTACCTTTAAGAAAGAAACAATATGTTTTTCATTCCAAAGATAATCTGCTGTGTATTCATCTCCAACTTTAGACATCATTGTTTTGTAAAATAAAATAGCACCTAAAATCTTGTCACTAGAAAAAGCATTACTTGTGAAAACTCTTTTTCTCATTTCATGAATTAATTCAAACATCTCTTCCTCATTAGAATATTTGTCTGAAAGAATACCATATCTTTCAAGTGTTTTAGCTGTCGAACCACCGCTTTGATCTAAAGCTGCAACAAAACCATTTCTAAATTTAACCGCTTCTAATTTCTTTTCATCCATAATAATTCCTCCATAATCTATATAAAAAATTATCACCTCTAATAATCACATAATATTATAGTATACTTAGCCTTAATTTTATTGATTTTGCTATATTCTTAATATAAATTTAAAATTTACATAATTATTGAATGTTTCTCTTTTCCATGATATAATCACCATGTTTTAGAAAACCTTACCCAGAATAAGTAATTAATTATTCTAAAAAGAAAGGTGGTAAAAAGATGCTTTCAAACACATTTTGTAATGCTGCAGCCGGATTTTTGTTCTTTTTAGTAAGTGTCTATCTTTTCGATCTTGCTTGTCGTGAACAATATATAGACAATACTCCATTTCATTTTGAAAGTGCTATTTCGCCTAGTGCTCACTACAAAATCTCATTTTTTCTATTTTTTATCACCGGAGCAATTTCTCTAGTATTTCTAGTAAATCAAAATCTACTACTAATTTATATGTTTGTACAACTTGCAACAATTGCTTTTTCTTTTATTAAAATTAGTCGAGCAGACTCAAGGATTCATTTGATTGTGACAAATAATGTTTTGAATTGTCTTCTTTTGATATCTTTGATTCTTTTGAAATAAAAAAATAAGGCAAATCGAATTTGATTTGCCTTATTTTTTATATTTATTCAAAAATCTATTTTAGTAAATTTATTATATACTACTTCAATTTAACCTCAATTCCAACAACACCATATTTTTCAATTTCAGGAACTGAGTAATATTGAGCCATATCTTCTGGTTTTGCTTCTTCATCTTCATAATAACCTAATCTTGATTTA
Source organism: Clostridia bacterium (assembly GCA_017518295.1). Taxonomy (GTDB): domain Bacteria; phylum Bacillota; class Clostridia; order TANB77; family UBA1234; genus RGIG6105. The sequence goes on along the minus strand of JAFWVJ010000012.1, from coordinate 41,461 downwards.
TCAAAACTAGAATATAATTTTTCAAAGTTTTCGAAAGTATGAATATCTACAACTTCAGTTTCTATAGTTTGTCCTGTCTCTCTATTTGCAAATTCTATTGTATCTCCTACTTTGATTTTTTGACGTTTTTCATCGAAAAGACGCATCTCAATATCTTTCTTGCCAGATTTAATCATAAAAAATGGCTTTTCATTTAAATGCATAATATATTCCATTTTGTTCCTCCTTTTAAACAATGGCAATCCACTACTTTAATTCTTCTGCTATTTTGTCTTTGATTTCTTTCCACATTTCAACTGGATTATCATATGAAAGAATATCTTCTATTTCATCAAACTTATACCACTTGCATATTTCTCTATCTTTTTCAGCTATTTCTCCTTTGTATTCTCCTTTATCTTCTGCTAAATAAAAATAGCACTCAACATCTTCTCCTCTTGGTGTTGTATATCTTTCAATATAAATTGGTTCTTCAAATATTAATTCAATATCTCTTGCTGTTTCTTCTATTGTTTCTCTAATAGCTCCTTCTTTAACGCTCTCATCACCTTCTAGATGACCTTTTGGAAAAGAATAATCATCATATTGTGGTCTATAAATAATTGCAATTGTCTTATCAATTTTATTAATTAAAATACATCCACCTTTTTTTGTGATCATAATTAACCTCCCATCAACAAATATTATATTATATATATTTTCTTTAATCTATGCTTTTTGCAAATAAAAAACTCGCAGAAATAACTGCGAGTTTTTAGTACTTTAAAAAAGCCTACCTATAAAGGCTTCAACTAGAATGAATAGTGTCGAAGAACAACCAATAAATGTCGACGGCCAAAAAATTCTATCTACCCATCTAGGTGTTTTTTCTATTGGCAAAATTGCTTCCAAAGAGAATAGTCCAATGCAAATTAAACCGATAATACCAATTAGCGGATGGAAGATCACCGATATAATGAGGTATGTGACAAACGATACTACAGCAATGATAGCAAAAGCAGGAGATGGCCTTTGCATAGCTAGTATGAAGAAAATATTCACCAAAAATAAAGCAAACAGTACTATCAGGTCAATCCGCAAAAGAATCCCTCCTCTTAAATTTTAGAAAAGCCTTCCAGCAAAAGTTTCAATTGCTTCAAGAATAACTGCCAAAACAAAGAATCCGAGTGTAATATATATTTGCCAGTTTGGCATAGCTTTAAATTTCTCATCCTCTAAATAGAAAATGAATACTAGCACACTAAAAGAGATAATAAAAACTATTGCAATTAAAGGATGAAAGATTAAAAAGCATATTTCATAAGCAGCAATTAAAGCAAGTTCTCCATAGACCAGAATGTCAGGCGCCCGCTTTAAAATAAAAGTAAGTACAATTACAATCGTTAAGCATCCAAACAATATTTGCAAAGCAGTCAAACTCATGGTGCAGTTTTCCCCCTTTCAAGGAAATAACAAATATATTAAAGTAAGTGAATTATAATCTATTTTACATAATTTGTCCACTATTTTACTTTTTTAGATAAAAAAACACCCTCGCAAAAATTTGCGAGGATATTTGGATTTAGAATAGCCTTCCTGTAAAAATCTCAACCACCTGGTACAGTATCGCTACCGTAAAGGCCAAGAGGCAAATATACAGAAACGGCTTCCACCATTTCGGCTGAATTGCATTGTCGTTCCTATCAATAAACAACAACATGCAAATGAAACCGAAGGCACAAATAACACCAATCCCAACAATGGGATGGTATATGAGGTTCAGAACTTCATAAATTATGAAGACTACAACCTCAGTCGGAGCTACCCACTTAGGGGGATCCTTCATGATGAACGTAGCAGCCACCAAGGCTAAAAGAACTCCAAAAGAAATGTACAAAGCGAGATTCATGTCTTTTTCCTCCTTAAATGTCGCAAAAAAATGTAAAAAGTGACGAGATACCTAAATTCCCCTGAGTTTGCTCCTTTCATATAATATCAAAATCCATATATAATTATACTACATTTTACATAATATGTCTACATATTTGCTATTTGTGAGATTTTATGTTATAATTCTCTCGAAACTAATATTTTAATGATTTTTGGCTTATTTAAGCCCAATATATAGCTATTTTACCAATATTAGGAGGTATTTTTATGAAACACATCATCATCGCTGGAGCCCCTCGGTCTGGAAAAACTACTATTTCTCGAGAATTAACTGCTTTTAGTGGTTGTGTCCACTACCGGCTTGATTCTATCAAAAGAGCTGTCTTTGAAATCTTTTGCCCTGGTAAAAAAGACTGGCATTTTGCAAGCAAAATGACTGTCAAAATTATCCAAAAACTTGTTGATGATAATAATCAAGAGTCTGTCAGAAAAGAATACTTCATTTTTGATACCCCTCACCTCTATCCTGAAGACGTAGTCGAATTAAATCCTGAAGAATTTATTGTCGTTTTTGTTGGCTATACAGATATTGATGTTTCTGAAAAAGTTGAATCTATTTTGAAGTACGATGCAGAAACTTGTTGGACTCAAAAACTAAGTAAAGAAAAATTAACATCTTTGGTTGAAGGTAATATTCGTTTTAGTAAAGAGATTAAAGAACAGTGTGAAAAATACAATCTCCCTTATTTTGATGTAAGTACTGATCCTCTTCGCGTGTTAAATGATGTGAAGAGATTTGTAAAAGCAAATTTATAAAAAGAAAAAGATGACTTGTTTTATACAAGTCATCTTTTTTGTAATAAGATTTATTAATAGGCGCTTTTTGATTATGAGTATAAGAAAAGCACTTATTAAACTTAAGGAGATTTTTATAAATTAAAATTGATGTTTAGTTATAAAGTCTTCAATTGAAGAAAGTGTATCAAATTTTTGTACATTTCCTCCATTTACTGCAACTAATGTTGGAGTATGCATAATTCCATATTTAACAGATGCATCTATATCATCTTGTGCATCAATATAATTATATGCTACATGATTTTCTTCAAAGAATTCTTTTGCTGTTTTACAATTTGTACAAGTTTTCATTCCAAATAAATATAAACCATTTTCTGAATTATTTACTGGTGTTCCACCTACTACTTGTTTCATAGCAAATTTCTTTTCAGCATTTAAATCTATAACGTTATCTGGAATAGTTGTTGTAGTATTTGTATTATCATCTGTGATGTAATCTGAGCAATCAACTACTGGCGCATTTTCTGGAATGCCTGCATTGCTTCCCATAGATAATGCTGCTGTATCAACAACATATTCTTTTCTCATTTGATATTCTTTTGTCTTACCATTATTCCAATTCTTAATTGGTCTATAGTAACCTGTAATACGGCTATAGATTTCTGTTTCTCTTCCACATGTTGGACACTTACATACTTCACCAGTAATATAACCATGTTCTTGGCAAACTGAATATGTTGGAGACATTGTATAGTATGGTAATCTATAATTTTCTGCAATCTTTCTAACTAAGTTTGCACAAGCTTTCCAATCTGGAAGTCTTTCACCTAAAAATGCATGGAATACTGTTCCAGATGTATAAAGTGTTTGTAGATTATCTTGAATATCTAATGCAGAGAAAATATCATCTGTATAGCCAACAGGTAAGTGTGAGCTATTTGTATAGTATGGTGTTTCATCATTTGATGCAGTGATTATGTCAGGATATAATTCTTTATCTTTCTTAGCAAGTCTATATGAAGTTGATTCAGCAGGAGTTGCTTCTAGGTTGAATAAATCTCCATATTTTTCTTGATAGTCAGATAATCTATTTCTCATGTGATTTAGAACATCTTGTGTAAATTTTTGAGCTTCTTCGTTAGTTAAATCTTTAGCTAACCATTTAGCATTTAAACAAGCTTCGTTCATTCCAACTAATCCAATTGTTGAGAAGTGATTTCCAAATGTACCTAAATATCTCTTTGTGTATGGATATAATCCTTCATCTAAGTATTTTGTAACTGTATCTCTCTTAATCTTTAAGCTTCTTGCAGAGATGTCCATCATATGATCTAGTCTCTCATAGAAATCTTTTTCATCTTTTGCAAGATAAGCAATTCTAGGCATGTTAATTGTAACAACGCCAATTGATCCTGTTGATTCTCCACTACCGAAGAATCCACCAGATTTTTTACGAAGCTCTCTTAAATCTAGTCTTAGTCTGCAACACATAGAACGAACATCAGAAGGCTCCATATCTGAATTAATATAATTTGAAAAATATGGTGTACCATATTTAGCTGTCATCTCAAATAATAATTTGTTATTTTCTGTTTCAGACCAATCAAAATCTTTTGTTATTGAATATGTTGGAATAGGATATTGAAATCCTCTACCATTTGCATCACCTTCAATCATAACTTCGATGAATGCTTTATTAACCATATCCATTTCTTTTTTACAATCGCCATAAGTGAAGTCCATTTCTTCTCCACCTACTAAGCATCTTTGATCTTTTAAGTCTGCTGGTACTGTCCAGTCTAAAGTAACATTTGTAAATGGTGCTTGTGTTCCCCATCTAGATGGAGTATTTACGCCATATACAAAAGATTGAATACATTGTTTAACTTCTTTTTGTGTTAAGTTATCTATTTTAACAAAAGGAGCTAGATAAGTATCGAATGATGAAAATGCTTGAGCACCAGCCCATTCATTTTGCATTATACCCAAAAAATTAACCATTTGATTGCATAGTGTAGATAAATGTCTAGCAGGAGTTGAAGTAATTTTACCTGGAACACCACCTAAACCTTCTTTAATTAATTGTTTTAAACTCCATCCTGCGCAATAACCACTAAGCATAGATAAGTCATGTAAATGAATATCACAATTTTTATGAGCCTTCGCGATTTCTTCATCATAGATTTCATTTAACCAATAATTAGCTGTAACAGCTCCAGAATTATTTAGTATAAGTCCACCAATACTATATGTAACAGTTGAATTTTCTTTTACTCTCCAATCTTCAACTTTTAAATAACTTTCAATTAATTTTTTGTAGTCTAATTCAGTACTTTTCATATTCCTTTTCCCCCATTAAAATATTTTTTTCTTTTGTGAATCTTGTCTATTATTGGCGATCGATAATCGCCGTTACAACAAAATATCACAAGCTTTTTCGTCGTAATTCTTAAACACCTCTTACATAAAAGTTTGGATATCTTGTTTCAAAGTATTTTTGAAGCTTAACCAAATCATCAAATGTAAAACCGTGTAAATCATGATTGATTACATTACTACTATCTTCGAAGTTTTGTATAAAATACTTAGGCTCCTTACCAATCAATTCACAAATATTTGTAATTGATTCAATATTGTGAAATTCTTTAACGATTGTAGTTCTAAATTCATAATCAATTTTTGAATGTTTCAATATATCAATACTTTTTTTTATATTTTCAGTATTGATATTTTCTACGCCAACTGTCTTAGCGTAATTTGGAAAATCATTTTTAATATCCATCGCCACATAATCAATCAAATTTTGATTAATCAAACTTTGAAGTAGTTCTGGATTTGTACCGTTAGTATCAAGTTTAACTTTATAACCAATCTCTTTTATTTTAGATATAAACAAATTTATATCGTTGTGAATTAATGGTTCGCCACCTGTTATCACAACACCATCTAAAATACCTTTTCTTTTTTCTAAAAATTCAAAAATATCATCTTCAACTAATGAATCATTTTTGAAGTCTCTAACTATTGGTATAAGCCCTGAATTCTGGCAATATGGGCACCTCAAATTGCAACCTTGTGTAAAAACAATACATGCTAGATGGCCCGGAAAGTCAGACGTAGTAAGCTTTTGAAGCCCTGCAATATTCATGATGTCACTTCCTTTTGCTTTCGTTTTTCATCAACTTGATGATTTAATTATAAAATGATAAAAAAATAAAAACTGTTGCAATTGCAACAGTTTTTGAATTGAAATCTTGAATCGTTTTGTTATCAACCACTTGCGTTTTTTATTACATTTTCATTACAAAAATTACGCTAGACATAAATAATTAACAACGCGAATTATCAATACTTTCATAGATTTAACATAAGAAAAAAATCGGTAAACAAAATTAAAAATATTTCACAAAATTTTTAAACAATCATTCTATTTTTGAAATTACCAATCAACATTTGTAAATGTTTTAATGTATCTTGAATTATCGTATTTTTTTCCAACACTTTTTACTACTTCTCCATTTTCATCTAATACGACATCTTCTTTAAAATTTTTATCATTAATCTTTTCAATTACAGATGGCGGAATCGCTTCTTTATTGACTGTACTTACAATATTTACATCATCTGAATATTGTTTAACATTAACATACATACCAACATCATATTTAGCAGGAGCAGATCCTATAACTTCTTCAAATACTTGAATAGAATTTAACTTTGGCATATAAACAACTACAGATGCTTTTAATTCTGGTTCTCCACCTATCATATTACCTGTAGATGCAATATCTAAAATTCTACCAAAAGTATTTATTCCATATTTATCTGTTTTCTTATTTTTAAGAATTGCTGCATATCCATTAGCTATACAAAATACTCCAATACCCTCCAGCACAATAAAAAATAATGCAAGGCGGATAGATACTTGTGGTATTGGTAAGATATTGAAAAATGCAATTATAAATAAGATAGTAATAAAAACAGTCCAAATAATTCCAAACTTAAATTGAGTCATATAGTTAGCCCCCTAATCATTTGTAACTGCACTTTCAAGTGCAAGTTTTATCATATTATCCATAGAATTTTGTCTATCTTGTGCACTAACTTCTTCATTCTCAAATTGAGAATCAACAACAGTTAATAAACATGCAGATTCTTTATTAAATAATTTTGCAATATAAAAAAGTGCAAATGATTCCATCTCACAAGCTAAAGGAGCAATTTCTTTTGGTACTCTTGAATAAAACAAATCTGAATCTGTCATATACCAGTCAAAGACATCAGATGTAACAACATCTCCTCTAACTATATTAATTCCTTCTCTTTTAGCAACTTTATCAATATGATTTGTAAAGTCAACTGATGCTCCAGATATATAATCATGTTCATTATTTAAAGTAAAAGCATAATTACTTTCTGTATAACTTCTTTCAACTAAAATAGTATCTAGTAATTTAATATCTTTTCTTAATCCACCACAAGATCCTATTCTAATTATTTTATCTACATCATAATCTTTGAATAATTCATAAATATAAATTCCTGCACTTGGCATCCCCATACCATGAGCCATAACAGTAATTTCTTTTCCTTTATATGTTCCAGTATATGCAAACATACCTCTAATTTGATTAACTAGTTTTGCATTATCTAAATACTTTTCAGCAATAGCCTTTGCTCTTAAAGGATCACCAGGCATTAAAACTACTTTGGCAATCTCGCCTTTTTTAGCTTCATTGTGTGGCGTAGGCAATTTATATCACTCCTCTTTTGTATAAATCCGAACACATTTCTACTAATAATTTATCATTAATAAAAATAATATTCAAGTTTGAGAGAATTTAAGAATAAAAAAAAACGGGCAATAACTGCCCGCTTTCTTCAAGTCAATCATACTCACGTGTGAGAATAGACTTGAAGTAGCCATAACCATTTCGGAGTTGGCACGTCGAAATAATTCCGACCGTGTTGGGGCCTCCTCTTTTCCCAATGTACTGAATCAGCTGGGCTTTCTCATCGTCGTTCCAACCACTCAGTAGTGCTCCTGCCTTCAGACCGTATGTTTGAACTACCTTAAGAGCATGATCAAACGCAAGGTACCGGGCATATTCCTGAGGAAAATGGGGATACTCGTATCCCTGGGAACTCTCATCAATGTAGCGAGCCATAGGGAACCCTCCTTTAATATTTGTTGTACGCTTTATATTATACCACGTTTTATGTCAACTTTCAATATTTTACCAGAATATTAAGGCGTTATTAAGTTTTTCTAACACTATTTCTATACCATTTATTTTTGGCTTAATCTACGCTAATCTAATAATGTTAGGGCTTTATACCCATTAATAGTCTAATAATAAAGGATTTTATATGGAAAATAAAAAATTAGTGATTTTAACGTCTATAACAGCATTTTTGGTACTTGTTGCTATATTGGTACTAAATGTCAATGTAGCAACAGACTATGCTAAAGATATAAATATAAAAGAATATAATATTGGATTTGACCAAGCTAAAGATAATTCTGGAGAATTAATTGCTGAAGAAACTTATTATGAATTTGGAGATGCAATTTTAGAATATGATACTTTAGAAGAATCTATTTCAAATGATTCGGTATATGAAAATGATGTTAAACCTTTAGATGAATTAAAAGAATCAAATACTAAATCTTCTACAAATAATAAAACAGTAGAAAATAAAAATACTACTTCAAGTACATCAAAATCTAATACAAGTACACAAACAACAAAAACAACTACTGCAAAACCTGTTACTAGTTCAATGCCTTATTATATCAAAGTTAATAGAACTCAAAATGTTGTAAACATTTATACAAAAGATGCAGATGGAAATTATACTGTTCCATTTAAAGCAATGCTTTGCTCAATTGGAACTTCTACTCCAAAAGCAGGTACAAAATATAAAATCACAACTTATAGAAGGACTTGGAATGCTCTTAAAGGAAATGTATATGGACAATATGCAGTACAAATAGTTGGAAATATTTTATTTCATTCAGTACCATATACAGCAAAAAATAATTCATCACTAGAATATTGGGAATATGATAAATTAGGAACCAAAGCATCAATGGGTTGTATTAGACTTACAGTTCAAGATGCAAAATGGATTTATGATAATATAGGCGCTGGTACATATGTAGAATTCTACGAAGATGATAATCCAGGTCCACTTGGAAAGCCATCAGCAAAGAAAATATCAGATAATGAGTTTTGCAGAAATTGGGATCCAACAGATTATATTGAAGGAAATCCTTGGCATACAAATAACGATGTAGAAATTGCTCCTACATACGAAGTTACAACAAATACTACTGAGGAAACTATCACAAGTAATAATAATTCACAAGAAACTATTAATAGCGAAATTGAGCAAATAAATAGTATTTTTAATAACCAAATAGAAATATCTGGTGAAATATACTTTCTAGACCCAGAAGATGCTAAAATGCTTCAAGAGCAGATAACTCAAATCTACGATATTCCTAATATAGAAGAAAACATGCCTTTAAATTCAGGTGATTAGACCGAAATTTAATAAAAAAGCGCATTGCAATATATAAAAAAACATGGTACAATTCAGCCGAAAAATACCATGTTTTTATTATATCTACAGATGTATCTGGAGGTGTGAAAAATGCGCGATAAGTATACTCAATACATGCTTGGGCTTGTACTCATAATGGTTATTTGTGCTATAGCTATTTTTTTAGTTACTATCATTCATTAGATAATAAATCTATACTTTGAAAGTTTATAAATCCAAAAAGTAAAGGAGCAAAAAATATGCCGTGGACAGATGAAAGAAGCGATTACTCTTTACAAGGAATTATTAACTTTGAGCTACATCCATATAATTTAGAATTACAAAGTTTTATGATTACGACCGGAAGAGATTCAGATATCCGGCAAATAGTTGGAAAGTTTTTAGAAGAGCTCGATGATGAAAACTTGGTGCAAATCGAATTTGAAAAAAAGGAACCCACTGAAAAAATATATGGCGGTCGTCCAGATTGCAGTCGATTTGCAAAATTTGAAGTTCATAGAGATGACATCTCTCATATTAACGACAAAAAACCGATTCGCATCAAGTGCTACACTGATGTCTTCCCCAACAATAAAGATGCATTTATCGATTTTTTCAAAGAATTCCATACCATTTTAGGTTGGTAAAATAAAAGACGAAGAATTATTATTCTTCGTCTTTTTATTCGTAGTGGCGGCCACTGGCCGCCAGTACAAGTGGCGACCAATGGTCGCCGGTACGTTATTTATTTTTTAAATTATCTTTTGCTTGTGCCATCATTAATTTAATTCTATTAAATTGGTTTGTCTCAGAAGCACCTGGATCATAATCAATTGGTGAAATATTTGCTTCTGGATATTTAGCTCTAATAGTTTTTATAACACCTTTTCCTACTACGTGGTTTGGTAAACAAGCAAATGGTTGTACACAAACTATATTTGGAATTCCATGTTCAATATATTCACACATTTCTGCTGTTAAGAACCATCCTTCACCAGTTTGGTTACCAATAGATAGAATGTCTTTTACTTTTGTTTCTAATTCCCATATATCCGGTGTTGGCATATAGCCTTTCTTAGATGCAGCCAATGCTTTATTTACTGGTCTTTCAAGAATTCCAATTAATTTAATAGCTATCTTAAATACTGCAGATAATTTTTTATCTCTATTTAGAAGCATGTTATTTGTAATCTTATGAGTACAAATAAATTTAATGAATCCCATAAAGTCTGGGTTAATTACTTCTGCTCCTTCTTCTTCTAATTTTTCTACTATATGATTGTTTCCATATGGATGGTACTTAATTAATACTTCTCCTACAATTCCTACTCTTGGTTTTACTTGATTTAAATCTACTTCGATAGTTTCATAGTCTTCAACCATTTCAGCAATTGTCCTCTTGAAATCTTTATATGTACCATTTGCAATTACATCTTTACAAACTTCCATCCATTTATCATATTTTTTCTTTGTATCACCTTTATGGATTTCATAAGCTCTATTTCTAAATGTAATTTTTTGTATTAAGTCACCTAAGACTACAGCTTTTAGTAGCTTCTCTACTAACTTAATATCTATCTTAAAGCCATCTGTTTTCTCCATACCAACTACATTAAATGAAATAATTGGAATATTTGGATAGCCAGCATCACGTAGTGCTTTACGAATAAATCCTATATAGTTTGTTGCTCTACATCCGCCACCAGTTTGTGACATGATTAGTGCTGTTCTATTTAAGTCATATTCTCCACTTTCCAAAGCTTCTATCATTTGACCTGTAGTTAAAATAGAAGGATAACATGCATCATTATTAACGTATTTTAATCCAGTCTCTACGGTATGTTCTGTACATTCTTTTAACACTTTAATATTATAGCCACATGACTTCATTCCTGCTTCTAATAATTCAAAATGAATAGGTATCATTTGTGGGCAAAGAATTGTATAGCCTTCTTCTTTCATTTGCTTTGTATATTTAATCTTCTTGATTTCGTACTCGCCTTTTGCTTCTTCTTTCTTTATAGCCATTCTCTTATTCATAGAAGCTAAAAGTGAACGAATTCTAATTCTAATAGCACCCAAGTTATTAACTTCGTCTATCTTAATTAGAGTATACATGTTATTGTAGCTCTTTAATATTTCTTCAACTTGGTCAGTTGTAACAGCATCTACTCCACAGCCAAATGAATTTAGTTGAATCATTTCTAAGTTATCATGCTTACCTACGAAATCTGCAGCAGCATACAACCTTGAATGGAATACCCATTGATTTACAACTCTAATTGGATCTTTTAATTCACCCATATCTGCTATGCTATCTTCAGAAAGCACACATAAACCTAAAGAGTTAATCAATGTATCTATACCATGATTGATTTCTGGATCCACATGATAAGGTCTTCCGGCTAAAACAATTCCTTTTAAATCATTATCATTAATATATTTTAGATATTCTTTACCTTTTTCACGAACATCTTGTTTATATTTTTGATATTCTTCTTCGGCAGCTTTTGCCGCTTCTTCAACTTCTTTTTTAGTAAATTTATATTCTTTAAATTCTTCTTTATCTAATACAACTTTAACTAAATTTTTTAAATCATCTAAAGGCAAAAATGGATTTAAGTATTTTACTTTCTTTAAATTTTCTACATTGTTCTTTAATACTTCTGAATAAGAAATGACTATAGGACAGTTATAATGGTTTTCTGCCTTTTCTTCTTCTTTTCTAGAATATTGAACGCAAGGATAAAAGATTGTCTCTATTCCACTTGCTATTAAACTTTCAATATGACCATGAGCAAGTTTTGCTGGATAGCATACACTTTCTGATGGCATACTCTCCATACCTTTTTCATAAGTCTTACGAGTAGATTTTTCAGAAATTATTACTCTAAATCCAAGTTTAGTTAAGAATGTGAACCAGAATGGATAATCTTCATACATATTTAATACTCTAGGTATTCCGATAACTCCTCTTTTGGCTTCTGATTCTTCTAGTGGTTTATAGTAATTAAATAATCTTTCATTTTTATATTTATACATATTTGGAAGTTCGCCTGCTTTAGAAGCTTCGCCACTACCTTTTTCACATCTATTACCACTAATAAACTTCTTACCATTTTCAAACATATTAATAGTAAGTAGACAATTATTTTCACATCTTCCACATCTTGCATGTGAAGTTTTAATTGTTAAATTATCTATTTGTTCTGCATTTGAAATTGTAGAATAGTATTCCATATCTAAGTTACTTTCAAATTGTTCTTTTGAAAGTAATGCCATACCATAAGCACCCATTAATCCCGCTATATCTGGACGTATTACATTTTTACCTACTATCTTTTCAAAGGCTCTTAAAACTGCATCATTGTAGAAAGTACCACCTTGTACAACTATATGGTCACCAAGCACTTCAGTATTTCTAACTTTCATAACTTTTTGAATAGCATTTTTAATAACTGAATATGAAAGTCCTGCAGAAATATCTCCAACTGTAAATCCTTCTTTTTGTGCTTGTTTAATCTTTGAGTTCATAAATACTGTACATCTAGAACCCAAATCAACTGGTCTTTTAGAAGCTAGTGCTTCTTTTACAAAGTCTTGAATAGATATATTTAAAGATTTTGCATATGTTTCGATAAAAGATCCACAACCAGAACTACATGCTTCATTTAGCATGATGTTATCTATTGCACCATCTTTTATCTTTATATACTTCATATCTTGACCGCCAATATCTACTATTGCAGTGCAATCTGGTTCAAAATATTTAGCAGCTGTATAGTGTGCTATCGTTTCTATCTCATTTAAATCTACATTTAATGCTGTTTGAATTAATTTTTCACCATACCCAGTAACGCCTGAATATCTTAGTTTTGCTTTTGGTGGAAGTATTTTGTATAAATCTTTAAGCATGTTCATAACACTTCTTAAAGGATTTCCTTCGTTACTTCCATATTGTGAATATAAAAGCTTTGACTCGTTATCTATTAATACAAGTTTTGTAGTTGTAGAACCTGCATCGATTCCTAAATAGCAGTCTCCTTCATAATTTTCTAAACTAGATTTTTCAACTGTATCTTTATCATGTCTTTCTTTAAATGCTTTATATTCTTTTTCATTTTCAAAAAGCACTTCTATAGATTCAGACATATCTTCTTTATAATTTTTTAGATTTTCTACTCTATTTTTTAATTCATTTGTGGTAATAGGCTCTGATTCACAAGAATCTAATGCTGCACCTTTAGCTACCAAAAGATGTGCATCTTCTGGAACTATAACTTCTTCTGGAGTTAATTTAAGAGTTTCTATAAATCTTTTTCTAAGTTCTGGTAAATAGTTTAATGGTCCACCTAAAAATGCTACGTTTCCACGAATAGGTCTTCCACAAGCAAGACCAGAAATTGTTTGATTTACTACTGCTTGGAAAATAGATACAGATATATCTTCTTTTGCAGCTCCTTCATTTAATAATGGTTGTATATCTGTTTTTGCAAATACTCCACAACGAGAAGCTATAGGATAAATAGTCTTATAATTCTTAGCATACTCATTTAATCCCATTGTATCTGTACTTAAAAGCGAAGCCATTTGGTCTAAAAATGCTCCTGTACCACCAGCACAAGTTCCATTCATACGTTGTTCAATAGACTTACCAAAGTAGATGATTTTTGCATCTTCTCCACCAAGTTCTATTACAACATCAGTTTTTGGAATATATTTTTCTACAGCTCTTTTACAAGCTACTACTTCTTGAATAAATGGCACATTTAGTATCTCAGCTACTTTTAATGCACCACTACCTGTAAGTGCAATTGTCATTTCTTTATCTGGGAACATTTCTATTAATTCATTTAATACTAATACCATTGTTCCACGAGCATCACTAAAGTGTCTTCTATAAAGAGAATGAAGCACATTAAAATCACTATCAAAAACAACTGTTTTGATAGTAGTAGAACCTATATCTAAGCCTATATGTAAAATATCTTTGTTCAAATTTATCTTCTCCTTTTTGATGTGACGGCTAATCTCCGCCATGGCGGTCAATGACCACCGCTACGATATATACAAATTTTGCTATAGCGGTCAGTGACCGCCGCTACGATATGTAAAAATCGCCAATGCGAATAAAAATATCGCAAATTTAACAGCAAAATTATACAAAAAAATAAGCAATTCGTCAATTGATGGCGAATTGCTGTATTATGTAAATTTCTTTTAAAATAGCCTATTTAAATACTATAAAATGACCATTTTAGATATTAAATGTACACATATACATTACTAAATACATAGCTTTATCTGAAAGTTTGTAGTCTAGCATATCCTTTTTAGAACTAAATGGTTTAACGCTGTCAAAATCACCATAGTATACTAAAGTATCAATAAACTCACTAGGAATTTTAGCTCTTTCTTCTGGAGTTAGCATTTCATATACTCTGTATGCTTGAGCCATATTAATTCTACTATGAATACTTCCAATTATTCCTTGTTTATTTGCATTTTCTTTAAGTTCAGCATATTTTTCTTTTAATTTTGCATATTTTTGTTTAACTCTATCATATGCATTTGTTATTTTTTCAACATATCCAGATACCTTTGGAACATCTGTAATAGGTATCTTTCTAGTAACTATATCTACTAATTCATCAGATGTAAAGTAATGCTCTTCGTTATCTAAACTATATTGTATCTTTTTAAGAGTATCTTTTGCATTCGATAAATTATTATACATCTCACTTAAAATATATGCTTCAACATATTGTGCACATCTTATATAAGATAGTAATTTACCATATTTTAAATCCTTCGTTACTCTCTCAAATTTAGTATATAGTCCATCTATATCTCCACTATATACATCACTATCTATATCGATTAATCCATATCTTGTAAGAGTAAATCTAAATACATAATTTTGGATTAAATCTAAATCTTCTAATCTAAAAATATGACAAATAGGAGATTCATTTCCAGAAAATACTGTAGTTTGTCTAATTAGCTTTCCAGACTCAACCAAATCATCTTCATAAGCTTTATTTTTGATTTTTGATGTTTGTCTAATATTTTCATCTCTTTCAGTAAGGTAATGCTCTGTTCTTCCATTACCATTAGATATCATATCTTCTAGAATAACAGCTAAAACTTCTGGCTTATGCATATGTCTTATTAAGTGTAAATGAGTAAAGAAAGATTGTGCCTCTTCATCATTAGTAGTATTTTTCGCATTCCAATAAGTCTCCAAAAGTTCATTTGAAGAAGAAACAACACCATCTGCATATTTACCATATGTTTTCTCTCTTTCAGAAAGCATAAAGTTTAACTTTGTTTTTAGTGTATCTATATTAACTTCAGGTATTTCTAGATTTCCCACCTTAGCCAAAGTATGCCCTTCTTTCATGAAGCATAATGCTTCCTAATCATTCAGTATAAGTCTACCATATAAGCCTTTTTTATACCTACAAATATAAAAAACGTTACAGAAATTTAATTATTCTGTAACGTTTTATATGCTATCTACAGCAAAGCTCGTAATTATCGTCTACATCAACTGTAACAGTGCTTTTTGGCATTATTTTTTGCTCTAAAATTTCTCTTGCAATCAATGTTTCTAATGATTTTTGAACAAATCTCTTAAGAGGTCTAGCACCAAACATAGGATCATATCCATTATCTACTAAGTAGTTCTTAGCAGCATCAGTAAGGAATAATGAAATTTGCTTATCGCTTAATCTCTTATTTAGGTCTTTAATTAGAAGGTCTAATATTCCTGAAATTTCTGATTTAGTTAAAGGCTTATATACTACAATCTCATCAAGCCTATTTATAAACTCTGGTCTAAAATGAGATTTAAGAACTTGCATAACATTCTCTCTTGCTGCATCTGAAATTTGTCCATTTGCATCGATTCCTTCTAGAATATATTCCGCACCCAAATTAGATGTAAGAATAATAATTGTATTTTTAAAATCTATTGTTCTTCCTTGCGAGTCAGTTACTCTACCATCATCTAGTACTTGAAGTAAAATATTAAATACATCTGGATGAGCTTTTTCAACCTCATCAAATAAAACTACTGAATATGGTTTTCTTCTAACTGCTTCAGTAAGTTGTCCGCCTTCTTCGTAGCCTACATATCCTGGAGGCGCACCAAGAAGTCTAGATACACTAAACTTTTCCATATATTCAGACATATCTAATCTTACTATGTTATGCTCATCATCAAACAAAGCTTCTGCTAAAGCCTTTGCTAACTCTGTTTTACCTACACCAGTAGGTCCTAAGAACATAAATGAACCTATAGGACGTCTACTATCTTGAATACCTGCTCTAGATCTTAAAATAGCATCTGAAACTTTTTGAACCGCTTCTTCTTGGCCAATAACTCTTTGATGAAGAATATTACTTAAGTTTAGAATTTTTTCTCTTTCGCTTTCTTGAAGTTTTGCAGTAGGAATTCCGGTCCACTTAGAAATAATTCTAGTTATTTCTTCTTCTGTAACTTTTGTTCTTAAATATACATTTTCTTTGTTTTGACTTGCTATCTCTTCTTCGGCAGCTAATTCTTTTTGAAGTTTTGGAAGTTTGCCATATTTTAATACAGCAACTTTTTCTAAATTGTATTCTCTTTCTGCTTTCTCAATTTGAGAATTGATGCTTTCTATCTCTTCACGTAATTTTTGAACTTTTGAAATTGCACTCTTTTCATTTTCCCATTTTGCCTTCATCGCTGAAAATTCTGCTTGAAGTTCTGCTTTTTCTCTCATGATTACTTCTAATCTCTTTTGAGAATCTTCATCATCTTCTCTTTTTAATGCAGTCTCTTCTATTTGAAGTTGCATTATCTTTCTAGATTTTTCATCAAGCTCAATAGGCATTGAATTCATTTCAGTTTTTATTTGTGCACAAGCCTCATCAATTAAGTCTATAGCTTTATCTGGCAAAAATCTATCTGTTATATATCTATGAGATAAAGTTGCAGCAGCTATAATAGCATTATCTGAAATATCCACACCATGGAAGATTTCGTATCTTTCTTGAATACCTCTTAAGATAGAAATTGTATCTTCAACAGATGGTTCATCAACTAATACATGTTGAAATCTTCTTTCTAGTGCAGGATCTTTTTCTATATACTGTCTATACTCATCTAAAGTAGTAGCACCAATACAGTGTAATTCACCACGTGCAAGCATAGGTTTTAATAAGTTGCCTGCATCCATAGCACCTTCTGCACCAGCACCAACAATAGTATGAATTTCATCTATAAATAGAATGATTCTACCTTCACTCTTTTTTATTTCTTGAAGAACAGCTTTAAATCTTTCTTCAAACTCTCCTCTAAATTTTGCTCCAGCTATTAAAGAACCCATATCTAATGAAAAGATAGTTGTATTTCTTAAATTTTCTGGGACATCTCCTCTAACTATACGAAGAGCTAATCCTTCTGCAATAGCTGTTTTACCAACACCAGGTTCACCTATTAAACAAGGATTATTTTTGCTCTTACGAGATAGAATTCTAATTACATTTCTAATTTCATTATCTCTACCAATAACTGGATCTAACTTCTGTTCCTTTGCTCTTTTAGTTAAATCTTGTCCATATTTTTTTAGCACTCCATAAGTTCCCTCTGGATTATCTGAAGTAACTCTTGTATTTCCTCTAATATCTGACAAAGCTTTTAAGAAATTATTTTTTTCGATTCCATATTTCTTAAATAAAGCTGCAACATTAGGGTTTGGTTTTTCTAGCAATGCTAAGAATATATGTTCAACACTAACAAAATCATCTTTCATATATTGAGCTTGATTTTCAGATTCTTGGATTACATCCAATGTCTCTGGTGCCAAATATGGTTCTTTACGATTACCATTTTCAACAATAAATTTTGGCATACGCTCAATTATTTCTTTTAGATTTTGAGTAAATATTTCATCTACTCTGCTATTAGGATTTTTTTGATCAAGTGCTTTAATTAAGCTCCCAATCAAGCTATTTTCAATAGCTAATAACGCATATAGTAAGTGTTCTTGTTTAATCTCTTGGCTACCATATTCGTTTGCAAGTATCTTTGCATTCTTAATAGCTTCTACTGAATTTTTAGTAAATTTATCAGCGTTCAATCTTTCACGCTCCTTTTTTCTTTTAGTACTTCGTAAAACTTATGCATTTGTAATCTACAACATTATATCACATTTATTGCATATTATTGCAAATATTCTTATGAAAGACTATGTTGCTATGTAATGTGAGAAAACAATCTGCACGATTGCAACTCGTATAGTTTGCACCGAAATATTCTTGGTTTTGCAATATGAGGTGCAAATATTACGAGTTGCTGAGGAAGCCGTTTTCGAACATTATATAGCAACCGTCTTTCAATAGCTTTATTTTGTCATGAATTCGCAAATCAAATTTGATAACTCAGTAGGATTGTCAATTGGCAATCCTTCAATAAGTTTTGCTGCGTCTAAAAGAACTTTAGTATACTTTTTAAGTTCTTCTTTATTATCTTCTTTGTAAAGTGCTTTTAGCTTTTCTGCTATAGGATGTTTTTCATTTACTTCTAATACTGTTTGTGCCTTTATATTTTGATTGTTTTGATCAGGCATTGCATTTAAAACTTTTTGCATTTCAACAGAAACAACGCCTTCAGAAGATAAACATACTGGATGGTTTTTTAATCTATGAGTAAATCTAATATCTTTAATATTTTCATCATTTAAAGATTCCTTCATAAATTTAAATAAATCTTTGCTTTCTTCATTTAACTTTTTAAGTGCTTCTTTTTCTTCATCAGTATCAAGGTTAATATCATTTGCACTTACGTTTGCAAATTTCTTTCCATCATATTCTTGCATCATTTGAAGCACAAATTCATCCACGCTCTCATCTAAGAATAGTACTTCAAATCCTTTATCTATAACGCTTTCTACTTGTGGCATCATCTTTATTTTATCTACGCTTTCTGATGATGCATAATAGATTTCTTTTTGATCTGGCTTCATACGAGATACATATTCTTTAAATGTTGTATAATCTGATTTGTAATTCTCTTTTTTCTCTGATTCTTTATTTTCTGCATTATTATTTGATTCATCTTCTTTATATGGAATTTCATTTTCATGCGAAGAATGGAATAATAATAAATCTTTTAATTTATCTTTATTTAGTCCAAATCCATCATAAGCACCAATCTTTAATGGCATTCCAAATGCTTTAAAAAGCTTCTCGTAAGCTATTCTATCTGTATTTAGCATGTTTTCTAATTCTGAACGAATCTTGCTTTCGATATTCTTTGCTATTACTTTTAATTGTTTATCTTGTTGTAAAATTTCTCTAGAAATATTTAATGATAAATCTTCTGAATCTACTAAACCTTTTACAAATCCAAAATAATCTGGCAATAAATCTTCACAGTGTTCCATTATTAATACGCCATTTGAATATAGTTGTAAGCCTTTTTTGAACTCTTTGCCATAGTAATCATAAGGTACATGTGATGGAATATATAATAGAGTCGAATAAGAATATTGTCCTTCAACTTTTGTATGAATCCATTTTAAAGGTTCTTCGAAATCATAAAACTTTTGCATATAAAAATTTTTGTATTCTTCATCTTTTATGTCTTTTTTTGCCTTTTTCCAAAGAGGTATCATACTATTTATTGTCTTATCTTCTTCTACTGTATCGTATTCTTGCTTTGCATTCTCATCACCCTCAGCTTTTGGCTTTGGAACTTTTTTCTCACAATTCATGATGATTGGATATCTAATATAATCAGAATATTTTTTGATTAAATTTTCTAGAACATATTCTTCAACATATTTAGAATAATTTTCATCATCAGTATTTTTCTTAAGTTTAATTATTATTTCTGTTCCTCTATCTTCTTTTTGTGCTTCCTCTATTGTGTAACCATCAGCACCTGAAGATACCCATTTATAAGCCTTTTCAGAGTCTGCAGATTTAGAAATAACTGTTACTTCGTCTGCTACCATAAAGCATGAATAGAAACCTACACCAAATTGTCCGATTAAAGACATCTTATTTTCAGACTTATCATCTGCTTCTTTTGTTTCTTCAGATTTTTTGTTTTTATCATTATCTTTATCGTCATTTATTAGAGTTTGTTTAAAGCTTAATGTGCCACTTTGTGCAATTGTTCCTAAGTTTTTTTCTAACTCTTCTTCTGTCATTCCAATACCATTATCTTTGATAGTAAGAATTCTATTTTCTTTATCTCTAATAACATTAATCTTTAAATCACTTTGCTTAACATCAGATAATTTTTTATCTGTAAGTGACCTAAAATATACTTTATCTATTGCATCACTTGCATTTGAAATTAATTCTCTTAAGAAAATCTCTTTATTTGTATAAATAGAATTAATCATCAAATCTAGTAATCTCTTGCTCTCTGCTTTGAATTGTTTTTTTGCCATTTTTATAACGCTTCCTTTCTTTTATTAGCGGCCTTTTAATCATCATTTCGTACAGGCGAGCATTGCTCGCCATGGCGATTAATAATCGCCGCTACAATAATAATTTTATCACACCAATTAGCACTGTCAAGTTTTGAGTGCTAAATATTTTTAAGTAAAAAAATGAGAGCTTAGGGGTTGCCCTAAGCTCTCGTGAGATAACCGGAATACTCCTTTCTCTCTTAAATTATTACTCGTTATTGGTGGTATCCTCGTTGGCCTTGATCATGTGCATAGTGATCTGACCATTCTTGGCCCTGGAACGCTTCTTGCCATACTGTTCTTTCGCAGCCTTGTAGCAATACTCACGGGTATTGTAAAGGCGTTCGGCACGCTTGGCAGCTTTGATCTGCCTGGGCGTCAGCATTTTCTTGGACTTGACCATTTTGGTACCGATCCAGGTATAGGAAACTCCAGAAACCGGAACCTTGATCTCATTATAGGCCTTCTTCTTGCGATTCTTATTCAGCCGGGCCACACGCTTGCCCTTGTTGTCAATCACAACCTTGTGAAGGTCAATCGCAGTCGCTTCTTCAGTATCGCTCTCGCTCTGATCGGTTTCCACCACAGGGGTAATGTCGGGAATCAGCAGTTCAGCGGGTACCTCTTTCATCGACTTGAATTCCTTAGCCATTTTGAGTTCTCCTTTCGATATAACGAGATTGGTACATATAAATAGTATTTGTACCATCTCAAAAGATTGGAACCATGATTAGTGTACCACACACCATAAGTTATGTCAACCTTTAATCGTTATTTTTATAAAAAAATGGCGGCCAATGGCCGCCACTACTAAATTACATTCCGTTTGCTTCGAATAAGAATGATCCCATATATACTTCCATAATTGGTTTTAAGATGATTATAACGAATCCGATGATTACTACACCCATGATAGCCATAGAAACCTGTGGCAATGTAGCTGTAATTCTACGAATAGTAATTTCAATATCTTCATTAATAAATCTTAAGATATTATCTATCATCTCTTGCATATCGGTTTCCATACCAATTCTAAGCATTTCTTTAATCATAGGTGGGAATTTAGGCATTTTTTCAAATGGTTCTATCCATGAATCACCTACAATAAGATTAGCTTCTGCTGCCTCTACTGCAGCTCGTACTACATCGTTTGTAACAACATGCTTACTGTCTGCAATGGCATCCTGAAGTCTTGCATTATTCTTTAAGTTAATATTTACTGCTATAAAGAATTTTTGAATTTGTAATCTAAGTATTAATGGTCCAAATATTGGAGCATTTAATTTAAACTTGTCCCATAAATATTTTCCACCTGGAGTTTTAGTCCAAATTCTAAATGCAACAATTATACCAATTATTCCTGCAAGTAAGATAAACCAGTGATCACCACACCAATATACAAAGTTTGCCGCTTTCATAGTAGCCTCTGGAATTTGATCTGTTAATCCATATTGAGCATACATATCTTGCATTACTGGAAGACCTACATAAATACAAACGATAGCACCAATAATCAAAAGAATAGATTGTACAATCGGTCCAACCAATGCTTTTCTAACTTTTTTCTTAATATTTACTGTATCGTTTAAATAAATTAATCCTTGCTCTAACGCATTTACTAAAGCACCCGTTTCTTCACCAACTTTTATTAAGTTAGTATAAATTTCTGGGAATACTTTAGGATAATACTTCATGGTAACATATATATATTCACCTGTTTCTAGACCATTTAACATATCGCCTAAAATAGTCTTCATAGCTACGTTTGAAGCATTGTTATACAATGTTTGAATTGCTCTAATATTTGTAAAATTAGAACGTTTCAAAAGCAAAAACATTTCGGTAAATGAGATTACTTCTTCTATCTTAATAGGTAGATATGCCGAAAAATCAAAGCTTGGCACAGAAACGTCGCCCATCAAAATATCTTTGAAGCTTTTTTTCTTTGCTGTTGTTTGAGCCATAATATTAGCCTTTTCTTTTGCAAAAGCTTGATCTTGAATTAATACGGCTTCATCAATACCAATAGCAGCTCTTTTATTTCTAGGTTTAACCCTTTTAAATTTATCAAGAGTTGACTCCATATCAAATTTCTTTTTCTTGATACTTATTGGTCTTAAACCCATTTGAGAAAGCTTTTCTCTTAAAACTTGCTCATTACCATCTATATTAATTTTACTAGAAACCGTTCTACCATTACTGGCTACGGCTTTATATTCATATATTGGCATTCTCTTGCTCCTTATATTATTTTTGTAATGGCGGTCGATGACCGCCGATACATTTTGGCGACCAATGGTCGCCGGTACGATTAATATGCTAATTTCTTCTTAACTTCTTCTAAGTTTGTAATTCCATCCAAAACTTTTTGGAAAGCGTCTACAACAAGTGGTTTGTAACCTGCAGCATAAGCAGCTCTTCTTATTTCATGAATTGGCTTATCATCTGTGATTAAATCTTTTAATTCATCATTCATATTTAATATCTCAACGCAGGCTATTCTTTCGTAATATCCAGTGTTGTTACAATATTCACAACCAACAGCTGAATAAGTCTTCTTACCTGTTAAATCATATTTATGATCATAACGTTTACCAATTGTCTCAAACTCTTTCTTTTCTTCATCAGTAAAGTCTCTCTCTTGTCTACATTTTGGACAAAGTCTTCTAACCAATCTTTGTGCAATAACTGTTGCTAGAACCGATCCAATATCGTATGAAGAAATACCAAGTTTTTTAAGACGAGTAATAGCTTCGATAGCATCAACTGTGTGGATAGTAGAAAGAACGAAGTGACCAGTTTGACCTGCTTGTACAGCAATCTCGGCAGTCTCTTTATCTCTTATTTCTCCGACAAGAATAATATCTGGGTCTTGACGAAGAATAGTTCTTAAGTTATCAGCAAACGAACTATTTGGAGAAACTTCAACTTGGTTTAGTCCTGGAACTCTTATTTCAACTGGGTCTTCAATAGTAGTAATGTTTATTGAAGGTTTTGATAAGAATTTCATAACTGAGTAAAGAGTAGTTGTTTTACCTTCACCAGTAGGTGCTGCAACCATCGCGATACAGTTTCTTCTATCGAATGATTTTCTAATTATTTCATCATCATTTGGAAATCCTAGTTCGAATAATCCTTTGATGTTTGAATTTTTTCTTAAAAGTCTTAGAACGAATTTTTCACCATAGATATTCTTTTGACAAGATACACGGATATTGAAATCTGCATAAGAAGTGATTTCACCATCTTGGTTAGTCTTTTTCTCTTGGTGCATGTTTGAGATAGCTTTTAGTCTTCCTACGATGTAATCCATCTTAGATTTATCTATGCTAGTAACTTCAATTAAGTCACCATCAATTCTGAATCTTATTCTCATCCTATTTTCCATAGGTTCAAAGTGAATATCTGATGCTCTCTTGTTCATAGCAGAACGAATAATGTTATCTACAAGCTGAGTAGTATCTTGGCCTTCTACAACATATTCTGTGCCTTTGCCACTTTGTTTATCTAGCTCTGCAAATGCAGCATCTATATAACTAGCAAAAGTTATATAAACTTCCATGTTTAAACCTTTGCTCTTTAAGATAAGTTCTATTCTTCTCTTAACGTTTTCATTTTCAGGATTTGCAAATGCCACCATCAAAGTAGTTTTGTTTTTATCTGTGTATCCAAATGGGATTACCTTATTTTGTCTCATTGTATCTAAAGGTATGAAATCCACGCAATTAAACTTTTCAAATGTATTCTTTGGTAGAATAACATGTTTGCATCCTAATCTTTCAGCAAGAGCTTTAAGAAGCTCATCATCACTACAAAGATTAAGTGTGTGGAAAATTTCACCTATCCTTTTTTCTGGATGTTCTTTTTGATAAGCAAGTGCTGTATCAATATCTCTTTCAGTGATAAGATTTTTTCTTATTAAGAAAACTCCCAAAGGAACGTTTTTCTTAACTGGAGCTTCAAATAATGCCATCTTACAAATTCCTCCTCTTTCGTACTTCTTTTTATATTAAAAAACTACAAATTTACTACATTATAATTTACCAATAATAATTTTATAATACCTATAGAACGAGTCAATAAAACGCGCCAATTTGTTATAAAAACTTAATATTAGTTGACTTTTATTACCTCTCCATCAACGTTACTATACAAGATTTCTAATTCTTGCTGAGTAATCATTTTTGAGTTTGGAGTATCATCGTCTCCGCCTTGAAATTTATAAGCATTTATAATTGTATTTATGTTATTTGTCTGATTTGCATACTTTCTAGCTGAGTTAGCCAAAATAATAGCACCATATAGAGATATAAAAAGCATGACAACATAAACCATTATAACAACGCTACCTTTATTATTTTTTAGTCTCATCTTTTTAACCTCCTCTATTTAGAAGCTTTTACAGTGCTTAATGTAAGCTTACTCATATTGCTTTCATCCATATTTCTATTAAATTCAACTGTATAATAAACATCAACTGTAAGAAGAAGCACATTATTTCCAAATGCCTTTTTTTCTTCGTCAAGGCAAGGGATTCTTCTTACTGTTTTTACTACTTTAATAGCTCCATTATTTGAAACTATATACTCATTAGTATCTGATGAATCATAAGCCATTTCATTGTTTAAAATAGTTTCTTTTTTATCCACTTTTCCATTTTCATCTAGCATAGCATAATCGCCATTTTCAAGTTGTTCAGTAGTATAAGTGCCATCATCAATTTCATCTTTAATATAACTATTTATAAGATGTTTTTTATCGTGCTCAATGTATTTTTGCAACTCTTCTCCTTCAGGCGTATCTACGCTTGAACTAGATACTCCTTTATAATTAGCATATCTAGATCTAAACTTAGAAAAATTATCATGTACATATTGCTCAAATACAGTATTTGGAGTTCTAGTTACAGCATTTTGTCTAATAAAGTATCCTGTAAGTTCATCGCTATCTGTTTGAAGCATCTTTTCTATATGATATACCGCTCTATCTATAGCAATGTTTCTAACTTTAATCATACGATAGTTGTTGTAACAACCATTGAATAAGCTGATACTAAATATTAAAAATATTGTAAGTACCAATATACCTACTCCTATTTCAATTAAAGAATAACCACGATTTGATCTAATCATAAGCACACCCCGATATATTAAATATTTAAAAATAATAAAACTGTATAAACAATTGAAATTATAAAAGCTGCTGGTATTTTATTTTCTTTCTTAAAGATCTTTAAAGCTAAATTATATAAAATACATAAAATAATAGTTGCAGCAAGGCCTATTAAAAATATCTTATATCCAAAGAATAATCCTATAGTTGCTAAATAAAGAAGTAGTCCTTGTATATAATCTATTCTTCTACTATGACTAGAAGAATTAGCATCTTTTTCAACAATAGAAGAAGATATAATATTAAAAACAAACCATAAAATAACACAGACTCCAAAGCAAATACTATTGCTTAAAAATGGTAAATCAAAAATAAATAAATAGATTACTTTAAACACTCCAATTATAGTGCCATAAAGCATCACACCATTTATAACTTTGTGATGTTCTTTATCTATTCCTGCTGTAATAAATAGCGAAACAATAAATAATGCACTAAGTACAAATAATATCCATTCTTTAATTGTTGAATCACAAGTAATATTTTGTGAAATAGCAAGTAACAAAAAAGTAAGTCCACTACAAATCTCTAAAATCAAATATCTAGGACGAATTTTTGTCTTGCAGTACCTACACTTACCTCCTAAAAAAATATAACTTAAAACAGGAATTAAATCTAAAAACTGTAATTTGTGATTACAATTAGGACAATAACTACGCTCATGAGTTATATCTTGATGTTTTGGTATACGATGTACAGCCAAAGTAAAAAAACTACCAAAAACCGTGCCAGAAATCCATATAGCTACATATAAAATTATATTAATTACATCTATCATAAATTACTCCAATTTCTTTACTACGGGCATAATAACCCATATAAAATTATATCAATAATTGCTATATTATTGTTCGTAATCTATAAAATATAACATATTTGTAACAATTGAAAACTGGCATAAAAAAAGACACACACTATAAAGTGTGTGTCGATAATTCTATAAGAATTATTCTTTATCAATAGAAGTATATCTTCCTTCTTCTTGACCAACTTTGTCGTTAAGACCTGATTCTTGGTTTGGAAGTGGTTCTGTTGTTTGATCATGATAAGCAGTTAAAGCTGTATTATTAGCTGTTAAACCATGTAAATGACCTTTCATATCAGAAACTGGTAAAATTGGAAGTAATTCTTTAACTTCATCACCATTTACGTTCTTATCGCCTTCACCAAGTGTTGAATTTCCTTTAACAACATAGTAGCATCCTTTTTCATTTGAAATGTAGTATTGGATAGTACCATCATCTACTGTTAAAGCAAATCCTGGTAATGTAAATACATGTCCATTAGATGTGATAAAGTGGTATTCTTGACCATTTGTATCACCATAGAATTCATAACCTGCACTACCATTTTCGTTATTTCCTACTGCATTATATCCTGTGATATTTTTATCATCAATAATATAAGCTACAACTTCATTTTCATCTGATACTTTATAAATTTCTTTTAAAGTATCTGGTAAAATATAACCTACAGGCATTGTTCTGTTTGTTGTTTCACAATCACCAGAAGCTGTTCTTAAACCATTTGCTACCATATAATATAATTGAGCATCGTTAACATTTTCTGATCTGATACCCAAAGTTTGTTTAGCATTTAATGCATCCATAGTAACTCTATCATAATATTGAGAGAAGTTATTTGTAAATACGGCTAATTGAGCCTTGTTTGTTGTGTCTCCACCTGCAGATAAAACGATAGCTGCAAGAATGATGATTACTATGATAGTGATGATTAACGCTATCAATGAAACACCTTTTGAATTTCTCATCTTTAGTCCTCCTTAAAATTCTTTTGTTAAGTAAAATTTAATTAATTAAATTCGCTTATTTAAAAGCATATATGACTACATGTATTACCCCACGTAGTAGTAAAAATAGACATGCTTATCAAGTATCACATACCTATCTAAACCCATAAATTATTTTTCTAATGATTTACCACCTGTGCTATTTGTAGTTTTAGCAGATGTATCTGTAGTAGTTGTTGCTGTTTCAGCAGGAAGTGTATCATTACTTGGATTTGCTTTGTTACCAATATCTACTTTTTCTGTAGGAATATCTGTATCAACGTCTTCATCAAAAGCGCCAGAAAATGGATTTCCTGTACCTGTATGAACTTTTCTAAGTTCTTCTAGGTTCTTAAGACTTCCAGTAGTATTTTGGTATACTTTTGTAGGATCTTTTTGATCTTCTATATCGCCTTTAATATCGTAATTACTGTAATTAACACCTTCGTATTTAACAGAATTAGGAATATCATTAGATATAAATGCAATTTGATTCCTAAATAGCAAAAAGCCAACTAAGAATAACAAACCAAGTAGAATTATAGCTATTAAGATTTCTTTAAAAATTCTTCCAACTATTTGCATCCAATTCACATTCCTTTCCTAATCTACATTGTTTTCTGATGTAATAATATTTACGTTAGATACTGTGAAACTAGCTTTTGTAATACTATCTGAACTACCACCTTGCATTACAATATTGTCTACATTAAATGAAAGATCTGCATCTCTTTCTAAATCATAAATAAAATTGATAACTGCAATGTATTGTCCGCTAACGTCAAAATTGATTTTTGCTTCTTTTTCTTTATGATCAATTAATACTTTTACATCATTGTCATTTGCATAAGTACCTATTTTCATCCATAAGTAATCTAGCAAATATTCTTTTGTTTGATTTACAGCTCTAATCTCTTCTACTGAAGCACGAGCAGCCAAATCATCATAATCATTTTTATTTACTTTAAAATTACTTTTAGCTATATCTAGATTTCTTAACTCAGCTGGATAAGTAGAGTTATTTGCTGTATTTAATTCATTAGTTTTTCTAGATAGTTCCTTTGCTTTATCAATAAGAGAAGTATATGAACATGTTTCAACTTTTAGACTACCTAAGTTGATTGAAACACCCTTGGAATAAGAATTCCACAATCCTATTGCAAGCACAATAACTAAAATTAATAACAATAACTTTTTAATCATGGCAATACTCCATTCACTTTAATTTTGATGTCTGTTGACATATCTGAAACTTCCATGCCAACATCTTTTAATATTCCTGCTAATTTAAGTCTTGATACAAAATAACCTAATTGTGCATATCTACCAGATTCTGCTTCTAGCACAACACTATCATTTGTACCAACTGATATAGATGTAACTCTAACATCAACTGGAATAATAAACATTAACTGACTCATAAAGTTTGGTACATCATAAGTTTGCTCTTTTTGAAGTCTTGCAAGACCAATAACTTTTTCAAGATCATTCTTTTTGCTTCTATATTCATCAGCTTTCTTTTGAATTTGGTTCTTGTCTTCTCTAACTTGCTCAATTACCATGTCTGTTTTAGCTTTATTATCTGCAACTTTTTCAAGTTTCTTTTGAATGTTGCCTTGAACAACTCCTACAACAGCTGTATAAGCAATAAATCCAGCAAACAATGATATTGCTATTCTTATTAGCCATTCAGAAATTGGATCGTAGTATTCAACTTCTTCCTCTTGAGGAGCACTTGCAGCAAACTCACCAGCTCCACCAAGTTGTTGAAGATTTTCAACTTCATTATCAAATTCAATCTTCTTTTTCTTCTTACTAGTTTTTCTAGCTTTAAGAGTCTTTTTATTTAATTCATCAATCTTTTCTTTTGCTCTTGCGAAAATTGCTTTTGGACTAAGTTGTTTTTTATTAACTTCTGCTTTTAAGTAGCTACCTGTTAATAAGAAATCTTCATCTTTCTTTAATCCATTTAAATCATTTATTGAAGCAGCTAAAGCACTATTTACTTCTAATACATCTTTTAGACTGTTTCTTTCTTTATTTACAAAATAAGGAAGTAATAATTCAACTCTCTTGCCTGGGAAAGCTTCTGCTAAATATAAATCGATATTATTAACTATGATTCCTGTACCTGTAATATATACATCAGTAAAGTCTGCAGCAAATGGTTCAATTGCCATAATTATACGTTGCTTAATCTCATATAATGTAGGCATTAAAACATCTCTTATTCCTTGTGATTCTGTATCTAAACTAAAATCAGAATCTGAATAAGCATCTACTCCTTTACATGCTGCATATGCTTTTGCATAAGAATTATATTTATCAGCAAGTTGTGAAATAACTTCATCCATTCCAACTGGAATTTGAATTAATTCAGCTATCTTTCCAAATCTAATTAATGTAAGTTTCGTGTCATCTTCGATGTTAACTATCAAACAGTTTTGACCTTCGCCTCTATCCTTTAGAAGATTTGATACTGTAGCACCAATTCCAGATATACTCTCAAATTTATAATTAGATAGAGCTTGCCATAGATTGTTTAATTCAACTTTACTAGCACCCATACACATAACTTTGTCTGAGTCTGGTGAAGTAGGATCATCTGCAAAAATAAATCTTACATCAAAATTTGATGCACTGATACCTTGCTTTTGACATTCATCTTCAAATTGATTTTGAAGATATTCAGCTCTTTCTTTCTTATTCATTGACTTAAAGCATTGTGTATATTGATAAAATTCTGATGTCAATGCAACACTGATAGCAGCGTCTGCGCTCTTAGTTTCTTGAATTATCTCATTTAATGTTTGAGATAACACATCATAAAACTTAACTCCATAAGCTTCGATTTTAACAGATCCGCCACTCTTTTCTTTTGACATCTTGGCATATTTAATTAGGTTTTTACCAACACTTATTCCCAAGCAACTTGCCATAGTCGTGTACTCCCCTTTTAAAAAATATTATTTTGCTTTTGCAGTGATTGTTGTTCTTCCATCTACATATGTGAAGCCTTCTGTTGAATATATCTCATATAAGAATTCACCAGCTTCTCTAACTGTCCAATTATCACCTAGTTCATTATTTAGTCTTGTAACTAAATCAATCTTGTAATTTGTGTTCTCTGCTAAATCTTGTAAGTAACTAATTAATTGATTCTTTGTAATATTTCCATAGTATGCATCATCAATGTATGCACCTATATCAGAAAATACTGTTTTATTTGTTCCTGTTGAGAAATCATAAATTTCCATTCTGTATAAGAATGAATATAATTCTGAATATCTTAATAATTGTTCAAGTTCTAATCCTGTATCGTAACCAATAAGCACGCCAGCATTATAGAAAGCAGTGATTGCATAATCACTAGAACCCATTGCTGTGCTATTTCCTACTGGACCAGTAGTTGTACTCATAAGGCCGTATACAAGTTTTAAAAATTCTTTTCTAGAAATTTTTCCTGTATATGGAATAACTCCATAATTAACTATTCTAGAATTCTTAACATATCCAACTCTTCCTAAAGCATACTCTCTATCTGAACGATCTTCGATTAAAGTTGCTGCTCTATATCTAGAAAGTCTAAGATATGTTTCTATATTTTTAAGATCTTCTCTAGTTAATCTTTGAGAATAACCTTTATATTTTTCTAGTAGGTCATAACCTTCTGTTGTTAATTTTTCAACAACATAATAATCTTGGATGTTGAAGTGCTCTTTTTGCATTTTGGCATTGATTTGATCACAAATTGATTTTGCAGTATTATCCATGCCATCCATCTTATCTTCTTGACCAAGATTTTTATTTAAAGGATAAACACCTTTCAATTGAAGATATTT
This sequence comes from Clostridia bacterium, assembly GCA_017518295.1. GTDB lineage: Bacteria > Bacillota > Clostridia > TANB77 > UBA1234 > RGIG6105. The sequence goes on along the minus strand of JAFWVJ010000012.1, from coordinate 9,971 downwards.
AATTAGAGTGTAGTATAAGTCATCTAATTCAACAGTGCTATCTAGTTGGCCTTTAGTTTTTGTACCTGTAAGACCATTTGATAGTGCCCACTCATAACCTGGAGTACCCCACCATGCAGCAAAAGACATAGACAAGCACATAAGGATAGTACTCATCAAAATGGTTAAAAATAATAATCGTTTGTTAAGGTTATTTATCTTCATTTTTTCACACCTTTTCCTAATTGAATTAACTAATTTTGAAAACCCATGTTTTCTCTTGTATCCCTAGAATTATCTTACTCTAAATAACTCTACGATTATTCTATTAGTTAATGTATATATATGCAACTGATAACCAAATAATGTAATAATAATGTAAATATAATGTAATAAAAAAAGACACTTTAAATCACCTATAAAAAAGTGTTTTAAAATGTCTAATTTAATCTCGTTTTAAACTATAGAGTTAAACCTTGATGTTGATCGTCGATGACGTTTAGAATTGAATTGAAACCTCCGTTATCACCTACGCTAAGCTCAACTGTTTTAGTAAGAACATCGACATATCTATAACTTAGTTTTTCCATGCCATTATCTGTTTTAACTAAAAACATATTAGGGTATGCATTTATAAGAGTGCCTTCTTTTTCGAAAGATTTATTTCTTCCAAGACTACCACGAAGTAATACTTTTTGACCAACATGGTCTTCTATATTTTTCTTAACTTCATTTATATTACTTTTTTCAATCATACATCTTCCCTCCAATATTTCAAACTTACGCTTTTTATGATAGCACGATTTTCGTATAATGTCAAAATATTTTTGCGTTTTGAAATCTTAGAGCCACAAGCATTTCATGATTTTGCTTATGTGAAGTTTCAATAACCAAATTATGTAATTTATTTATGATTATCTTTTTATTGCATTATGTTTATTGCTGTTCTTCTATTCGTTTTGCAATTTCATTTGCAACATCTCTACCGTTTCTAATAGCCCATGCAACTGAAGATTTGTTTTGAATTAAATCTCCTCCAGCAAATACATTTTTTATATTTGTTTCATGATTATTATCTGCATCTATTAATTCATTTTCATTCATAGCGATATTATTTTCTAATGAATTTTTATTTATGTTTGATCCAATTGCTTGAATTAAGAAATCTGTTTTGAAAATAGAATTATCATCTAATGTAAGTTTTAATCTTTCATCTTCTCTTTCAACTTTAGTTACATTTTTTTGAAAGATAAAATTGATTCCTTCTTGCTTTGCTTCTTCTATCTCTGACCTATTTGCAGGCATGTTTTCTTCTAATCTACGATATATTATAGTACTAGTTTTTCCAAGCCTTTTAGCCACTCTAGCACTATCTATTGCTACATTTCCTCCACCTATAATTACAAACTCTTTATCATTATAAATTTTAACTCTATCTATATCGTTTTTAGATGCATTATCATTTAAATAATTGCTATTTATCTTTAAAAATTCATTAGCACCTATTACATTATTTTGTTCTATACCTTCAATTTGCAATGACTTTGATTTTTCGTTTCCGAAGCATAAAAAGATATAATCATATCCTCTTTCTTTTAATTCATCGATCGTGATAAATTCTTTTCCATCTTCTACTTTGTTTTGTTTTTTATAATCTGAAGAAACTAAAATATGATTTAGTTTAAGTTCAATATTATAATTTAAACAATTGTCTATTGTTTTTTCTACAAGTTCTTTATCTAATCTAAAGTTTGGGATTCCATATTTTAAAATTCCACCTAAGTAATTTCCTTTTTCGAATATGGTACTACTAATGTTTCTAGTAGATAAAAAATATGCACATGAAATTCCTGCAGGTCCACCACCTACTATTGCTACTTTTGTTTTTTTTCTATCTTTTAAATTTTCTTTATCCTTTATTTGATCTAAATCTTTTTTTATACTTTTTTCTTTGCCTAATAATGTCATTGGTGTTCCGTAGTTTTCACAAACAAATGACTCAATTTTACCTATTTGAACAGGTTCACCTTTTATGCCTCTTATACATGCTCCTTCACATTGTTTTTCGTAAGGACATACTAGTCCACAAATTAATCCTAAAGGATTAGTCTCTAAGATTACTTCATATGCTTCTTCAAAGTTTTCTTCTTTAACTTTTGAAATCATCTTAGAAATATTTGTATTTAAAGGACATGCTTTTTGACATGTTGAATTTTTACAACTTAAACATCTATTAGCTTCAACTTTTATTTCTTCAATTTCGTTTTTATCTATTTTCATAAAATCTCCTATTAGTTTTCTATTATTTTACTATTTAAAGATTAATATATCAATGTAAAAAAAGAGCGTGCAATCTGCACGCTCTTTTTTAGAGGGTTATTACCGAGTGCACACGAAGAGTCTCTCCGCAGTGTTCTCGGGATTTGCGACTGTCACGTCGCAAAGCCAATTCAGCATAATCTGATTGGCAGCATCAAAATTGGTGATGCCACTCATGATCTGCTGCATGGCGGCGGTATTGTTTCCGTCCCAAGTGAGACGGAGCATACCATTTTCAGCCTTAGCACTTTCAAGCACGAGCCTGAGAGTTTCCTCGCTAGAGCCACCATTCAAACTAAAGTTGAACTGGAAGCTATGAGCGATACAGTTCTCAAACCACGGCCGAAGCATGCCGAAAAGCTGATCCGCAGGAATTCCACTTACATCGATATAGGAATACAAATCCCATGTCTTCCCATAATCGTATGTGGGGAGAACCTCACCAGCGACTGAAGCCTTAGAAATAACCTGGGTTTTAACAACCTCAAGTTTCTCAGCAGCAGACGGCTGGACAGGTTCCTGCGTGGGAACAAGTGTCGGCTCAACAGTAGGAACTACTGTGATAACCGGCTCCTGTGTGGGCACCTCGGTAGGTACCACAGTCGGTGCAACCGTGGGTTCCTGAGTAGGTACCTGAGTCGGCACCTGAGTGGGAACCTGAGTCGGCACCTGAGTAGGTACCTGGGTAGCAGTTGCCATCGGCGGCTCCGAATGCGGAACAACCATAATAACAACCGGCTCCTGAGTAGGAGCAATTGTCGGTTCGACCGTAGGAACCTCAGTAGCAGGAACTTCTGTGGGAGTAATCCGCACAGGTTCCGCGCCTTCCTCAGGAATCACATACGTGATGCCCTTGACCACAACGGTCAGCGGGTATACAGAAACAGGTTCCTGAGTAGGTTCTACAGTAGGCTCCACAGTGGGCTCCACAGTGGGCTCCTGGGTAGGAGCTTCTGTGGGAGTAATCCGCACAGGTTCCGCGCCTTCACGAGCAATGACGTATTCAACGCCATCATCTTCGACAAGCATCGGATATTCCTGTTTCGGCTCTTCAGTAATTGCAGGCTCCTGGGTAGGAGTCTGAATTACCACAGCCGGTGCTCCTTCTTGCGCTATAACGTACTGGACGCCATCGCGTTCGAAGAAGTAAGGATACTCTACCTTAGATTCTTCTACCGTAGCAGCAGGAGTAACTTCTACCTGCGCCGGCTGATCATCAGTGGTAGATACCACGTCTTCATTGGACTTTGTAGCCTGATTATTGTTAGAAACAATAATATAGGCAACAACGCCAATTACAAGCAGGGCAAGCAGAATCCACCGCTTCTTACCCTTAAGAAACAACTTCATTTTTGTTAACCGAGATACGTCCGCCATGTCTTTACCCTCCTTTAAATGTTAATATTGTTCAGCGAACATAGATATTATAACATATTATGTAGACTTTTTCAATATTTAAAGGCCACAAAAAGTCAAAAAAATGGCTTTATGAACAACTTTTTCAAGTTTTTCATAAAGCCTTCGATTACTCACCTATAAATTCAGATGTAAACTTCTCCATCTTGTAATTATCATAATTTACTAAATAGTCATTTTTAATATAATTATCCAAATTTTTACCTTCAAATACGCTTTCTAAGTGGTTTTTTATCTGAGTTGGATTTACTCTATACCAACCATTTCCAAATACTTCTCTTGCTTCATATTCATGTTCTCTATAATATGTTCTTCCATCGCTAGAAGATGATGGATTAACAAGCTTTGTACCTTCATATTCATCAATTTCTTCTGATTCTTTTTTAGCTTTAACTTCATCCATAAATCTATAGATTAAATATTTCTCAGCATAATCAGTATCTGCTAACGAAATTACTATTCCCTTTGGATAGTTTACTAGAAACTTTCCTTCTGAATATTTTATGCCAAGTTCTTCTAAATTGTCATCATTTAATAAATACCAGTTTGTACACTCTAATGAATCTGGTGTGATAATAGGAGAAAGTTGACCTGGATAATTTTCATCTATTGGTGTAATTGTTCCTTGCATTTCTATTTCTGCATTTTTTCTTTGAACAGCAGATCTTACTGACTCTAATATTTCACTTTCTGAAAGCTTCTTTGAATTTGTAATTAATCTTGTTCCTGAAAGAATGCTTACTGTTGCAATTATTATTATTACTATTATCATTACTACAACTGTAACAAGAGTAATACCTTTATTATTCATATTCTTTTCCTCCGTTTTCACTTATAAAAAAAGTATATATTTTATAAAAACTTTTTTCAATAGAGTTATTGCATTGCAGACTTTATCTATGTATATTATATCTAAGATAGGGCAAGAATAGGAGCCTTTATGCAAAAATCTTTTTTATCTTTGTCGATTATTCCAATCGCACTTTCACTTTTGATTTCTTTAATTATTATTCCTCACATTGTTAATTCTTTAATCGATTCTGGTTATCAAGTCAAATTAGTTTATAACAAAAATCCATCTTTTATTTTTTTCCAAAATAATAACAATCATACTAACTGGATAACTAATAATTCTGATGTTATATGGCCAACACCTGGTTATAAAAAAATTACATCTGATTTTGGAACTCGTATCTCTCCTACTACTGGTGCTGCAACTATGCATGGTGGTATAGATATTGGTGCCGCACAAGGAAGTAATATACTAAGCATAGCAAATGGAAAAGTTACTCATGCTTCTTGGTATGGTGCAAATGGTTATACAGTAATCATTGATCATGGCGGTGGTTATAAAAGTATCTATGGACATGTAGATCCAGATTTTTTAGTTAAAGTTGGGGATGAAGTTTTACAAGGTGATGTCATTGCAAAAATAGGTCCAAAATATGTAAAATCAACTTCTTATACTACTTACAAAGATTCAAATGGAAACACTACAAATGGTGCAACCACAGGACCTCATCTTCATTTTGCTATATCTAAAAATGGTAAAAAGATAAATCCTAAATCTTTATATAACTAGCCTTCCGTTATTCCATAAGCCTTTATTATATTTTCTATTTTTTCCATTGATTCTAGTCCAACTATTCTTTCTTTTTCTTCTCCATCTTTATAAAAAATAAGTGTTGGAATAGATAAAATATTATTTAAAGTCAAAAAGTTTTCTGATTCATCTGCATTTAATTTATATACTTGTAAATCATCATACTTTTTATCTAATTCTGTTAAAATTGGCGATAACATTTGGCAAGGCACACACCAATCAGCGTATATATCTAGAATCATTAATCTTTGAGAATTTATTACTACTTCTTCATTAACTCTTTCTTGTTCTATATGATGTACCATCAATAATTCCCCTTTCATCATTTAATATATTTCTATAACTAACTTAATTATTGCACTTTAATCATTCTTTCGCAAGTTATATAATGATTAATGAAATATTACAAAAGTATGAATCTAAAATACAAAAAACACATGACAAAAATGTCATGTGTTTTATATATTTTATAAATTGATGTTATTCATTAAAGCTAAAAACTATTTTACAAATAATGCTTGAGCAACGATAACTACAGCTTGGCAAAGACCAATTCCAACTAATGCTGTCATGATACCATTTCTAACTCCAGCAGTTGTTTTTACGCTTTCAGCTGCATCTCCACCTTGTTTACTTGTTTTAACATATTTACCTGTATAAAGAATAAATACAGCTAAGCAAACAAATGAAAGTAATTCAGCAACTAATGAAACCCAATCAGCTAATCCATTTTGTAATAACATGAAAAACTCCTCCTCTTTAGTACTATTCTAAACATACATCTAGAATGATTTTAACAATAATAAATATATATAAAAAGAAAAAACTAATTTTATAACCTTTTTTTAATATTTTTGTCACAATGTTGTTACATATCTTATTTTTAGCAGATTTTTCCTCCGCCTAAAACCATATCATCTATATAAAATACCGCTGATTGACCTTTGGTAACAGATTTAATAGGCTCTTCCATTATTACTTTTATAGTATTATCTTCTTGCATATAGATTGTACACTTTGCTGATTTAGCAGAATATCTAATCTTTACTTCACACTCTACTGGTTCTTTTATTTCATCGAACAACAATAAATTGATATCTTTTACTATAAATTCTTTTTTATATTGTTCTTGCTCTGTGCCAACTATTAATTCATTTTTCAAAATGTTAAATCCTATTACAAATAATGGCTCTTTATAAGCTATACCCATTCCTTTTCTTTGACCAATTGTATATTTATATAATCCTGTATGCTTACCAAGAACTTCTCCTTTTGTATTTACAATGTTTCCTTCTCTTGGTTTAAAGTTTGCTTTTTTCTCTAAAAAATCTTTATAATTTCCATCTGGCACAAAACAAATATCTTCACTATCTGGTCTAGATGCCACACTAAAATTATATTTTCTTGCAATTTCTCTAACTTGCTCTTTATCTTCAAATTCTCCTAAAGGAAAAATCATATGTTCAATTAATTCTTTTGGAATTGTATAAAGTACATAAGTTTGATCTTTCTTTAAATTATTGCTCTTCTTTAACACATATCTTTTATATTTTTCACTATATTCTGTTTTTGCATAATGGCCAGTTGATATATAATTGCAACCTAATTCTTTTGCTTTTTCATACATAAGACCAAACTTTAAATGTCTATTACATTCAATGCAAGGATTTGGCGTACTACAATTTTTATAATTATCTATGAAATCATCTATTACATATTTTTGAAACTCTTTAGCAAAATTTAATATAAAATGATCAAAACCAAGTGATTTACAAATCTTTTTTGCTTCGTTATATGTTTCTGTATTGCAGCAACTACTATTTGGAAAAAGCTCCATAGTAGTGCCAATTAATTCATATCCTTTTTCTTTTAATAAAATAGCTGCTACACTACTATCTACTCCGCCACTCATTCCAAGTAGCACTTTTTTATTATCTTGCATCGATTCGCCTCCATTAGTTTTTGATTGCCGTTAAAAATATTACCATAATTAACATAACTTTGCAACTGAAAGTACCTCATGCAATGCTTTACAGCATAAAAAAACAGGCGAAAGAATCCGCCTGTCAGCCATAAATTTCTGCCGCATAAGGTGCCGATAGAATAATCATCGTCACGAATAATGCGACAAAAATAACCGGGATGCTCCAAAGAGCAATTTTAATAAGTGCTTTTTTCATGTTGATATCCTCCCATTCTTTATAGCTTCACGTTAAATACGTGCATATAAGTATTATATCACATTATGTAAAGCTTTTCAAATTGGTATTTTTATCTAAAAAACCCTGGTGGCGAATGCCACCAGGGTCAATTGTTTGATATGCTTACATATCAGTATCCATTCCAAATAATTCCATAAATTTACAGAAAGAATTAAGAATGGCATCACTATGTTCTTCTGAAAATAACTCAATGCAAAAATCTTTTTCAAGAGCATCTTTTTTGACAGAGCCCTGATAGAGTTTCTGGTAATAAAATCCCGAAGGCATTCCTTTAAAACTCATATTGCGCATCAAGATATTACCATGATTTTTCTTGAGCCATTTCCTGAAGTTTTTGATTCTTTCATCACAAAACCAATGCTCTTTGATATGAAAGGAGATTACCCAACCACTACCATGATGACGATCTTTTGCTTTGTAAAAAAGCATTGTGAACAAATCGTTATCAACAATAAATTTGGGCTTCTTGGTTTCTTCTTTCAATACAAGAGGAAGTGGAATTGATGAATTGAAATTCTTATAGACAAACCGATTAATGAAGTGCGGATAAATAGTTCCTCTCAAAAAGCGCTCATCTTCTCTGGAGATAAAGCTGCGAAGTTCATCTGCATCTTTAAATCTCCTTGAGTTCACCCAAGGTGAAAACTCATAGTACTCGACTTTTTTATTCGGAATCATTTATTTTTTGCTCCTTCAAGAATTACTGAGCGGCCGCAACTGGTGCAGGTTCAGAAAATCCAGGGATAATTCCTTTCAAAAGATCAGAAAGGTTTGTGAAAGTAAAACCTCCGATTCCATCAAAAGAATATCCACTCCAGTGTTCTGCCCACTTAGCCTGAACATCAGCTTCAATCTCTTTTACTTTAAGATCGATAAGCTGAGGATTCTGCTTATAGGCTTCACCCTGCGCTTTGATTGCAGTTGCTTCCGCTTCGCCCTGTTTTACAGTTGCTTCTGCGTTTGCATTTGCCTGCGTGACCTTAACAGATGCATCAGCTTCGGCCTGGACCTTTTTGACCTCAGCATCATTTTCTGCTTTGATCTTCGCAACTTGAGCAGCATTTTCTGCTTCAATCTTTTTGACCTCTGCAGTATTTTCTGCTTCGATGCGTTTCACGGTTGCCTGAGCTTCAGCATTTGTTTTTGCAACAGCAGCTTCACCTTCAGCTTTAATTCTGTTAGCAGTAGCTTCCTGTTCATTTACCTGCTGCTGGAGCGTTGCTTTTTCGCGATTCATACGAAGCTGTGCCTGCTCCCTGATTGCATTTTCATAAGATTCAGGTGCGACCAGGTCATCAATCGTAAAAGAATCAATGACGATAGGAAGCTGAGAAACAGATCCTTTGAAATGTTCTCCTGCCTGCTCACCTATCTTCTTTTTGTTTTCCATTACTTCAGCAGTTTTGTATGAACCGATTACACTTTCGATAGAATTACGAGATACTGTTTTCAGAAGCTTCATAATTCTGTCTGAACGTACCTGTTCATTACCGTAGAGAGCGATATAATTGTCCATCCTGTCGGTATCAATGTGCACACCAATCGTTGCGACTACAGTGATGTAGTCTTTCTCTGTGGTCTGTGCACCATAGATATCGTCTTTGGCTTCACCTTCGGAAAAAGTGATAACCTGAATAGTAGTATCCCATACATGAATTTTGGCCCACGGAGCTACGAAGTTATATCCAACCTTAAGGTCGGAACGGGCTCCATTTAACTGATAAGCGATACCAACTTGTCCAGGACTGAGTGTTACCACAAAGGACCACAGGATAAACACAAAGCAAAGAACAATACCGACAATACCGCCGATTACTGCTCCCCGACCTGCTTTCTGATAGTATTCCTTCTTGCTGAACTTTGCACCGACAACGATTGCAACCAAACCCACGATTGCGAGAATGATACCCAAAACAAACAGAAACATGATTCAATCCTCCTATTTTTTGATGTTTTTTCCAGAAAAAATAAAGTGCCAAATACTTAAAACGTGAAAAAATAAGACTAAAACTTTAATAATAGATGGTACATTTAGTTCTCAACCTACAATAACTGTGCTATAAATATTCCTCCTTTTTATAATAAAGAGTTGCATTTAGTAAATTAACATCCTTCAAAATAATATCACAACTTTACATAAAATGCAATACTGACAACCAATTATATGAAGTTTAAGGCATAAAAAAGCGCCCTATTTTCATATAGGACGCCCTAATTTAGCTTATTTAAAGCTATTTTTATGTAATTTCTGCTAAATCATGTATTATTTAGCAAACTTTTCTGCACTTCTAACTGAGATTAATAATGATTGTTCTCTTGTAGCATTTCCAAGAACTCCAAATTTATTATCGCCCATACCTTTGATTATTTCGATATTTGACATGTAATAAATTGAATCTTTACCCCAGCTATGCATTTCTGCATCATCATCG
>JAFWVJ010000011.1 GCA_017518295.1 Clostridia bacterium | reverse complement strand
GTTCTCTTGTAGCATTTCCAAGAACTCCAAATTTATTATCGCCCATACCTTTGATTATTTCGATATTTGACATGTAATAAATTGAATCTTTACCCCAGCTATGCATTTCTGCATCATCATCGAATTTCTTAACTTTTTCTAAATCTACTTTTGTATCGATTCCTGCTTTATTTAAAGCTCTTGTCATCATTGTAGCCATTTGCTCACGTGTAATTAATGTATCTGGTTCGAATGTAGTTGCACTCATACCGGCAGTAATTCCTACATTGTAAGCTTTTAACACTTCTTCATCCTTTGTATCTGTGAAAGGATTTGCTGCAACTTTTTCTGCTTTCTTACCAGAAACTTTTTCATATAATTTAACTGCAACATGTGCAAATTCTTTTCTTGTAATATTCTTTGTTAAATCTTCTTTATCAAAAATAGTTGGAATTAATCCAGCATTATTAGCTTTTGAAAGTTCATCTATAGCCCAAGTAGAAGCTTTTGCCCAAGTGATAGTTTCAACTTTTTCTTCTGGTTTTGTTTCATCTGGCTTTTTCTCTTCTTCTTTCTCTTCAGCTTCAATTAGTTTTAATGTAATAGCATTTGAACTAACTTCAGACTTATCTTTTCCAGTAACAACGCAAATGTATGAATAACCATCCATTTCTTTTGTAGCTTTTTCTATTGTATATGTATTCTTGGTTGCACCTTCAATTAGATTCTTTTCATATTTAGCTTTTGCACCACCTGATGTTGTTTTTGTTGTTTGTTCAAGCCATTGATATGTAACGTCGCCTTCAACTTTAACAAATAATTCAACTTTATCTCCTTCTTTATATTCAATTGTTTCAGGAGATTGTTCAACTATTTTAACTGATGTACCAGCTTTAACTTGGTATGCAAAAGAGAATTTATATTCTGTTGCACTAATTTTTGTTACATTTGCTGTAACATCAGCAATGGTTGCTGTAACATCAGAAGAAAATTCATATCCACTATTAGCTTTTACAGTAATTTCTAGAGCAACATTTTCATTTAATCCAGCTTTGCCTGTTATTTCTTTATTAAACATAGCATATCTAGCAGCAGAAATTGTTCCAGGAATATTACTCTTTAGCTTAACAGCTGAAGCATTATAATCTTGACCTGCTACTGGGAATGTATAATCTTCAAATTCAACTTTCTTTATATAAGTTACTTGAGATGCAGCTAATGCTTCTCCTGCTTTATATGCTACATCTAAGATTAAGTTTCCAGCAAGTCCTGCTTTTGTAACAGTTTTTCCATCAATTTGTATTTTGCAATCATCAGCAACACTTACATCACTTGGAATTGGGAAAATATATCTTAAAGTATATGATTTTCCTGCCTGTGCTTTTTCATCATATTGTTGCCATACAGCATATGGTTTAGTTGTATCACTAGGAGATGCTTTACTTGCAGAGTATTTTCTAAATGTCGTATCTAAATCTGTTTTTAGTTGGAAAGAAGTTGGAAGAGCTTTTCCTTCTTCAACATTTCCATCTATTAAAATAGTAACTAATCCTAAAACTTTTTTACCATCTTGTGTAGTTGCTGTTGAAGCTTCTCCACCTTCCATGTAATCAGCTTTACCATGAGCATCGCTTAATCTTCCACCTGATACTGAATATGATTTAGTAACTGTCATTTTATTAGAAGTAATATTAGACTTTTCAACTCCTGTTGCATTTCCATTAATGTATACGTATGTACTTTTAGCAAATCCATCACCAGTTACTCTATTTAAATCAAAAGAAACTGTATAAGTTCCACCATTTGTTATTTTATCTGTATTTGCTATAGTTTTTCCATTTGAATCTTTCCAAACAATGTTTGAAACACTTATTCTACTACCAGCATTCATGTCTGTAGGTACTACTTTGTTAAATGAAGGTTCTGTCATAGAAATACTAACTGATGTAAGTGAATAACTTCCAGCTACATCTGCAAAACAAATGCTTGGAACTAAAATGCTAATTGCTAAAACTAAAATTGCAATAATACTCAACTTTTTCATAAAAATATTTCCCCCTTAAAATAAATATTCTTAGCCAAAAAAATTCTATACCAAATAGAATAAAAATTCAACAAAGAAAGAACTCTATTTAATAAAAAAAATCCAGTAGCAAATGCTACTGGACTTTAAAATTTGTAAGCTATAAAAATAGCTTAAAGTCAAAGGAATTATAACTCAATTGGATTATTTAATAATCTTGAAAATCAAATATAGTAGTTATATCGATTCCATTATCTGCCATAAGAGTAACAAACGGAACAACTGCTATATATGCGATTATGATAATCATCTTTATCCACCAAACACAAGGTAAATAAAGTGTTGGAATTAAAATCATCAAAAACATAGATAAATAATAGATGCCCTCATATATAATAGGATGATCATTACTAAAATTGGTTAGCCTAATGAAATTATTAATCGGCCTATTATTTTCCCGATAATCAATCTCATATGCAGTGCTAATATTACTATCTACATCAAAAAGATAATATATAAATGTAATTACACCTACAATAATTGCTACGAGCAAAGATACAAAAAAGCCGGTAGTAATAGCACCTACAATGAATAACGAAAATACAGAAATCAAATAAATGCGCTTAAACATTTTTTTCTTTTCATTATTTTTTGCTTCATTTTTGTAATCCCAAACTAATTCAAAAGTACTCTTTCCTGTAATTGCCAAAACAATATAATAAAGAGCAAACAAAATAGACCAGATAACTCCTCTTCTAGTGTCTTCAATAAAAAAGCAAATAAGCAATGCAAATATACATGTCATATGTCCAGCCTGAGTTTTAAATTCATTGATCCACCAACCAACTACTTCAGATAACGTTAGTTTAAATCCGTCGCTATTATCCATAAATGATATCCTCCCTCAAAAAATATTATGGTATTAGTTCTGAACTAAATACTTGTTCAAATCCGACAAATTTTTTTCCACATGTAGGACATGTTACCTTCCATTGTTCAACAAATTGTTTATAATAAACTTTATCTAAGTACATATCTTCACCTTGAAAACGTCTCTTTGTACCTTCTCTAGTAACATATCCTTGAACAACCTGACAATCTCTTCTAGAAAATTGTAAACTTTCTCTACAGTTTGGACAATTACATGTCTTCTTAATAATTTCAACTGCCATAAAAATATTCCCCCTTATTTGATGTAAAAATTTATATAGTAAAACCCAGGGTGGCAATAAAAAAATATAGTACTTCGTAATTATATATATGGTTTGCATAAAAATCAATATTGCTTAAAGCTTATTTTTTGTGGTTCATCCGTTGCATTTTTGAGCTCTATTCCTAAAAAAATCAAAACATATTTACTATTTATGTAAACCGTGATATAATACCTATCGTAAGATAATATAACTCTACTAAGAAACTATTAATTCTTTAAATTGAAAGGAGAAAGAATTATGGATACGATTATCCAAATTGATTCCTATGATCCGACTAATGGTTCCCTGTGGGTAACTCTTCCCAAGCAAAAAAACATCAAAGGTGCTTCAGCTGAATTGTGTTTAAGGCGGTATAAAAAGGAAAAAGCTACCTACGAATTAATTCCCAAGCAAGGGCTTGCTTCTTCTCTTTCTGGAATTGAGTTTTGTAATTTGTGCGCCGAAGTATTTAATTTACTGCCAGATGCAAATACCATCCGTTACTACTTAAGTTATTCTCCAAGTTATGTGTATTGGTATACAATAAAGAAGACTTCTAACAATGCTTCTACTGACTACTATGAGCAGTTGCTCAAAGCTATTACTGTAGAACTTGGAAATCCCGATTATTCTGAGATACGTAAAGGATAAAATAAATAGGAGGTATTCAAATGGGAGCTACTAAAAAACGTTATCGGTACATCTTTTGCGGAGTAGCGAGTCCGAATGATCCAATCTCTGATTTCAGGCTTGTCTCTGCCGTAATCGCCTCATACTTTATGGATGAACGTACCTGTATTCGTGTCGAAATTCCTCCCGACTTAGAACTAGAAAAATACTCGTGCGACGACTATTCCACCACATATGACCAAAGGACATTGAAAGATTTGCATGCTGTGGTATATGATCGTTGCTTGCATCAAACTGATGAAAAGCTCAATGAAATGTGGCAAGCGGGAAGTATTCAACCGCACCAGTTTTATTTGTATCGATAAGCTAAATCATTCTTTTCTCTCTAATTTCTACAATTTGAATAGTAAAATACTATAAAAAAATAAAAATAAATCCTAGTGGCAATGCCACTAGGATTTATTTTTGGCTCCCCTTG
>JAFWVJ010000010.1 GCA_017518295.1 Clostridia bacterium | reverse complement strand
TAATCTAATTTGCATAGCTTTTGTTGCATTTCTTCCTGCTAAATCGTTATCAAAATGAAGTACAATTGTATCAATTTCTTTATGGTTTTCGAGATACTTTTGTATGGCGATTGGCACTTTACTTTCTTCAATATTTCGTGCAGTTTGATACACTCCAGACAATGAAATTAGGTTATAATCTCTAAAGTTTTTACCACTCAATTTTATTAAAGTAGCATATGAAAGTAGGTCAATTGCTGACTCAAAAAGATGTATCTCATTAGTCTGATTTTGACTTAACAATCTAAAAGAATTTTCCTTACTACTACCCTTTAGATCAATCATAAATCGTGTCTGATTTGATGCTCTGGCACATCCAAATTTGACTTGATTTTGTTCATCATATCCAAGAAAAACTACATTATGATGTTCCTTTTCTTCATACAAAAAATGGCTATCAATACAATAATTGATAACCTCTTTGTCTATGCCTCTGCTCATTAAATAAGCAAAGATTCTTCTATTATCTTCGTTCTTTTCAGGAAGAATAATCTTCTTATCTTTTGGCAATTTTCTTTCAACATATTGTGGCATTTTTGATACAAAATCCTCATAATTTTCCACTCTTACATTAGTTCTTCTGATAAGAATTCTAACTGCTTCTATAAATGAAACTTGTTCATCTTCCATAATATAATCTATAGCATTTTTACCTCCTACACCTCTTGAAAACCAGTTCCAAACGCCATTACTAATCTTCAAACTATCGTGTGTTTTTGTAGTATATAATCCATTGCCTTCATTAACAAGTTCATTAGGATTTACTAACTTAAAATACGTTAAAAGGTCAATTCTTTTTAGCTCATTTAGGACTTCTTTTTGTATATAAGGCATTATAATCACTACCTCTCAAAGCTCATATTTTTGCTTTTAGAAGGCTTTTCTTTATGTTCGACTTCTTTATCGTCTTTTCTATAAAACTCGTCAGAAATACGTTCTATTTCTTTATCTACTGGATACTGTAAAGCCTCGTAAAAGTTGCCATCAAAACTTAACCATTCATCATACATTCTTGATAAAATATGATTGGTTTTTAGTAAAGCTTTTACATCTTTTGGAGCTATATTGCCATAAGACAAGTAGTCCATAATTTCTTGCCTAGCACTTATTTCATAGACATTTTTTATTACTTCATCTACTCCTTTTTCTTTTAAACCGTCCAAATATTCCTTTTGTTCTTTTTCAAGTTTGGCTATCAATTCTTCTCTTAAACTATCCTCTGTATACATTATAATTCCCTCCTAACATATATATTTTTTATGTGATATTTTCACATTATTTTGATTTACCATTGCATAGTGAAGCGTGGTATCAATTTTTGTGTGTCCAAGCAAATGTTGTACTTGTTCAATAGGCATACCTTTATCAATTGCTCTTGTTGCTAAAGTTCTTCTGAACTTATGAGGATGTACTTTTTTGATTCCAATACTATCGCCTAGTCTTTGAAGCATAAGCTCAATTCCACGACTTTTTAACCTTTCATTAGGCTTATACAAGCTAACAAATAAGGCAGGATTTGAATCTTTCCTGTCCTTTAAATATTCTTGTATATGCAATTTCGTTTTGCCATCAAAATAGACTTCTCTCATCTTTTTACCTTTTCCAAATACTAGGCAAGAATTGTTTTCAAAATCCATATCTTCAATATTAAGATTAACTAATTCTCCTATTCTAATACCAGATGATGCCAACAGTTCAATTAGTGCTAAATTTCTAATGCTCTTACAAGCATCTCTCAATTTTTCTAAAGTTTCATCAGAATAAGTCTCCTTAACAAGAATTTCTGTCCTTATTTTTCTAATTCTTCTTACTGGACTTTTTACTATATATTCTTCAGTTTCCAGAAAAGTAAAGAAGCTAGATATAGCTCTCCTAACTCCATCTATTGTAGAATTTTTACAATTATTATTGTTCTGATAATATGCTAAATAACTTCTTATATCATCTGTATCTATCGTTCTAATATCTTTATTCAAATAATTAAATAATTTATTAATATATGTCGTATAATTCTTAATTGTTAGTAATGAACAGCCTTCTAGTTTTTTAGAATCAATAAATTTATTTAAATAATCCATATTAGATACTTCTTTTTCTTCTGTTTGAATTTGTTTATAAAGTATCTCATTTAATTTAGATATTTGATAATTATTCAAATACCTATTCATTTCAGAGACAATTGTTTTTATTACATTTTCGTTCACTTTTCCCTCCTTTCCCCTTTTTAGATAATAAAATTTAAGTCAAAAAAAAGGAGCTGATACTTAAATCAACTCCGTAAAATCAATATTAAATTTGTACGTATTGTCAGAATTTTCTAATTAGTTTGATAAATTGTAATTTGTTTGTTACCACATTAACATAGAATTGGTAATAGTAGCATCATCATTTTGTTTTTGTATTTCTTTTTTTCTTTCTTCAATAAGTTTTAATAACTCATCTTCTTTCATATCTTCTGTTACCTTAATACCAAGTTTTTTTGCTTCTTTTAATAATTTCTCCATATTCATAACCTCCATAACTTACTATTTATCTGTCAGTTCAATTATACCACAATTCAAGGCATATTTTTCACTAACTTAAAGCATCGGAATATCAAAATATTCTGGTATAGTTTGAGCCGAGATTTTATATTTTCTCGGCTCGTTTTGAACTATTATTTAGCAAATACATCTACACTTCTTAAAGCAACAACGATAGCTTCTTCTACTTTTGCATTTCCTAAACCGTTAAATCTGTTGTCGCCAACTCCTTTAATGATTTCATTTTTTGCCATAAAGTAAACTGATGATCTACCCCAATCATTTAATTTGCTATCATCAGCAAATCTTGTTGCATTTGTTATATCATATTCTGTATTAATTCCTGCTTTATTTAAAGCTCTTGTAAGCATTGTTGCCATTTGCTCTCTTGTAATTTCAGCATTTGGTGTAAATGTTGTTTTTGACGTTCCAAATGTGATACCTAAAGCATATGCCTTTAATACATACTCATCATTTGTATCTGTAAATGGATTAACTGCTACTGGCTCTGCTTTCTTTCCAGAAATTGCTTCATACATCTTAACAGCAACTGCAGCAAACTCTAATCTTGTAATAGGTTTTGTTGCATTCATCGAAGAAAATGTTTCTGGAATTAATCCTTTTTCTTCTGCTTTTGCCATTTCTTCTTTAACCCAGTCATCTATACTAGATAAACTAGACAATTTTTCAGTCTTAACTTCAATTGTATGTTTAGCAGTTACTTTTTCTAATGAGTATTTATATATTTCACCTACAGATTTTCCATCAATTAGAACATCTGTTATTTTATACCCTTCATTTACTTTAAAAGTAAATTCTTGATTGTTATTTTTCTTAACACTTACATTAGAAGGAGTGATTGTTCCATTTTCAATTATGGTAGTTATCTTGTAACTTGAGGAATGAGAACCTCCTCCACTTCCTGATGAATAACCTCCACCACTTGGCTCAACTTCAGTTTTAACAGCTACAACTGGAATCAAAGTCCTTGCGTAAAATAAATTTGGCTTTTCATTCTTACTAATAATATCTCCAGAATTAACTGTTATATCTACATCTTTTGCGAACACATAATCATATGAAATAGGTTTAAACCAAGTTTTAACATAATATATTTTACCAGCTTCCATCGTTCCCATGAAAAGTTTTTCTCCAGAAGCATCTTCATACCAATAAACATGTTGTCTTTGAGAATTATGATCAATCTCATATTTTACACCTTCGGGTATTGTTATTACCGGACTAGGTTTTTGCGTAAAGCCATACTTATCCGACATTGTAACTTCTGTACCAGCAACAGGAGCTTCAATAGTTAAATCAATATGTTCAATAAAATCTTCTATCGGATACCACAAAGCATAAATCGTTGCATCTTTATCAATGGGAGCATAATAATCACATATTTCTTCTCCACTTTTATCGTAACAATAATCGCCTAAGTAATAATAAGTAGTACCATCATAATATACATCATCTGGAAAAATCTTTTCATTATCTTCAGTACTAAGGCTATCCACTACATCCCAAAAAGAATCTCCACTTTTAAATTCTACTTCAAGAATTTTTCCTAAATATTCATTACCATCAAAAGTTAACGTGAACGTATCACCACTGCTGCTTTCTTCTTCAGGCTCAACTGCTGTAACAGGAACTAAAAAAGCCACCAAGAAATCAGCAAACTTGCCATCTTCGTATTCAATATCTCCAGAATTAATTGTTACAGTAACATCTTTAGTAAATGCATATTCATTAGATTTTGGAACAAGCCAAACATCTGCATAATATGTTACACCTGCCTCCATCGTTCCTTCAAAAACCTTGTCTCGTGAAGGACCTTCATACCAATAAAGATAAGGGGTGCCATATTCTTTTCTTATATTAATTTCATAGCCAACATCATTTGGTATTGAAACATCTGGATAATTATATGGAATATCCTCAGAAAATGAAATTACAGTACCTGCTGTTGGAGGTTCTATCTTTACATCCACTTTATCAATTGGAATTATAGGATACCACACAGCATAAATAGTAATATCATTAATTACTGGTGCATCAAAATCATAATTATTATCTCCACTTTTATCATAAGTATAATCAATTACTTGATACCATTTAGAACCATCATAATAGAAATCTTCTGGCATTATTTTATGCCACCCATCTTCCATCGATAGTTCACGTAGTACTTTATGAAGAGTATCTCCACTTTTTACTTGAAGTTCACAGATGGTATTTCCAAAACCATTACCATCAAAAGTAATAGTATAAACTGTATCATTTAATGTGGTTTCAGCAAATACTATCGTCTCAATCATTACTGAAACTATAAAAGATAATACTCCTAAAAAAAACAAACGTTTTAATATTTTTTTCATCATTTGTTAAAACTCCCTTCTCATCTTTTTGGTCAATTAGGGATGGTCAATTAGGGACACCCCTTTTTGACGTTACATAACACCACTTTTCAAATCTAATTTTTTCAATTTTGTATTCAGTGTTGTTTGTTTCATATTCAGCAAATTGGCTATTTCTGTATCGCTTATTCTACAATGCTCTTTTAATTTCATATACATTTGTCCAATGTTATCATTATCATATTCATTATAACATATTTCTTTTCATCTCCTTGCACCATAACATGATAAAAATTTGATTCGTAGTAGTATCGTGGTTTTCTCATTTTTTCTCCTCTATTTATAACTTTAACTTTTTATGTAACGTCATAAAGGGGTGTCCCTAATTGACAAAGGCTTTCTCGGTGTGGATGGCGGCGATCTGTACGACACAGATCGATTTATAGATATAAAGCTATCCTGTCGGGAGCAAATGCTCCAAAAGCTGATGGATTATGATCCTGCCAAGGGTGCGGAGTATGCTACATACAT